>CBFGZZ010000065.1:0-29615 GCA_965653385.1 uncultured Streptomyces sp.
ACCAGTTCCTGCGCTGGGGCCAGACCGCCTTCGACGACTTCAAGGTCGTCCCGCCGGGCACCGGCATCGTCCACCAGGTGAACATCGAGCACCTGGCGCGCACGGTCATGGTGCGTAACGGCCAGGCCTACCCCGACACCCTCGTCGGCACCGACTCGCACACCACCATGGTCAACGGCCTCGGCGTCCTCGGCTGGGGCGTCGGCGGCATCGAGGCCGAGGCCGCGATGCTCGGCCAGCCGGTCTCGATGCTCATCCCGCGCGTCGTCGGCTTCAAGCTGACCGGCGAGCTCACCCCCGGCACCACCGCCACCGACCTCGTGCTGACCATCACCGAGATGCTCCGCAAGCACGGTGTCGTCGGCAAGTTCGTCGAGTTCTACGGCGAGGGCGTCGCCGCCACCTCCCTCGCGAACCGCGCCACCATCGGCAACATGTCGCCGGAGTTCGGCTCGACCGCCGCGATCTTCCCGATCGACGACGAGACCATCAAGTACCTGAAGCTCACCGGCCGCTCCGAGCAGCAGCTCGCGCTCGTCGAGGCGTACGCCAAGGAGCAGGGCCTCTGGCTGGACCCGAAGGCCGAGCCGGACTTCTCCGAGAAGCTGGAGCTCGACCTCTCCACGGTCGTGCCCTCCATCGCCGGCCCGAAGCGTCCGCAGGACCGCATCGTCCTCGCGAACGCCGCCGAGCAGTTCAAGCTGGACGTACGCAACTACGTGGACTCCGTGGACGAGGCGGGCCAGGAGTCCTTCCCGGCCTCCGACGCCCCGGCCGTCGCCCCGAACGGCGCCCCGTCCAACCCGGTCACCGTGACCGCCCCCGACGGCTCGACGTACACGATCGACCACGGCGCCGTGACCGTCGCGGCCATCACCTCCTGCACCAACACCTCCAACCCGTACGTCATGGTCGCCGCCGCGCTCGTCGCGAAGAAGGCCGTGGAGAAGGGCCTGACCCGCAAGCCGTGGGTCAAGACCACTCTCGCGCCGGGTTCGAAGGTCGTCACCGACTACTTCGACAAGGCCGGGCTCACCCCGTACCTGGACAAGGTCGGCTTCAACCTCGTCGGCTACGGCTGCACCACCTGCATCGGCAACTCCGGCCCGCTGCCGGAGGAGGTCTCCAAGGCCGTCAACGACCACGACCTCGCGGTCACCTCGGTCCTCTCCGGCAACCGGAACTTCGAGGGCCGGATCAACCCCGACGTCAAGATGAACTACCTGGCCTCCCCGCCGCTGGTCGTCGCGTACGCCATCGCGGGCTCCATGAAGGTGGACATCACGCGTGACGCCCTGGGCGCCGACCAGGACGGCAACCCGGTCTACCTGAAGGACATCTGGCCCTCCGAGGCCGAGGTCAACGACGTCGTCGCCAACGCCATCGGCGAGGACATGTTCTCCAAGTCGTACGAGGACGTGTTCGCCGGTGACGCCCAGTGGCAGGCGCTGTCGATCCCGACCGGCGACACCTTCGAGTGGGACGCCGAGTCGACCTACGTCCGCAAGCCCCCGTATTTCGAGGGCATGACGATGGAGACCACCCCGGTCTCCGACATCTCCGGCGCCCGCGTCCTCGCCAAGCTCGGCGACTCGGTCACCACCGACCACATCTCGCCCGCCGGCGCCATCAAGGCCGACACCCCGGCCGGCAAGTACCTCACCGAGCACGGTGTGGAGCGTCGTGACTTCAACTCCTACGGCTCGCGCCGTGGCAACCACGAGGTCATGATCCGCGGCACGTTCGCCAACATCCGCCTGCGCAACCAGATCGCGCCGGGCACCGAGGGCGGCTACACCCGCGACTTCACGCAGGAGGGCGGCCCGGTCTCCTTCATCTACGACGCGTCGCAGAACTACCAGGCCGCCGGCACCCCGCTGGTCATCCTGGGCGGCAAGGAGTACGGCTCCGGCTCGTCCCGCGACTGGGCCGCGAAGGGCACCGCGCTGCTCGGCGTCAAGGCCGTCATCACCGAGTCGTACGAGCGCATCCACCGCTCGAACCTCATCGGCATGGGCGTCCTGCCGCTCCAGTTCCCGGCCGGCCAGTCGGCCGACTCGCTCGGCCTGACCGGCGAGGAGACCTTCTCCATCACCGGCGTGACCGAGCTGAACAACGGCACCACCCCGAGCACGGTCAAGGTCACCACCGACACGGGCGTCGAGTTCGACGCGGTCGTCCGCATCGACACCCCCGGTGAGGCCGACTACTACCGCAACGGCGGCATCATGCACTACGTGCTGCGCCAACTTGCCGGTTCTTGACCTGATGTGAACGAGCGCCCTGCCCCTGCATCTCGCGCGGAGGGGCGGGGCACTCGCGCTCGACGGTGCGGAAGACGCCGCCTGTGACCATGATCGCAGGCGATCCGTTCCCGGAGCGGAGCTGCGCATCCTACGACGACGAAGAACCCCGCACCTGGTACCAGGTGCGGGGTTCTTCTGTGGGGTGCAAGTCCGGCGTCCTGCGGATGGTGTTCGACAGTGGCACGCATCTGACGTGTTCGGCCGACGCATCGTTCGAAGCCTGGCAGGTCACAGAACCACGAGGATGGAGTTTCATCTCGTTGCCACGGTGTACCGCGTCCTTGGACGCCACTAGGCCCCCAGCAGCAGCGCCTTCGACCTCCGGCGGGCAGTGACGTGCCGCCATACGTCTGCCAGGTCACCAAGCACGATCCTGCCGACCGCGACGAGGTGGGGTGCGTTCACGGCCCGCCATCGTTGCTGGGCTGCCTTCGTCGCGTACGCCCGGAACGGCTGACTCGGATCCCCGACCCGAGCCCGGGGTTCCAAGAGGAGGGGGACCTCAGAGCTGCAATTTCACCAGTGTGCGGTCAGGATCCCGCCTGGCTCGGGTGAGCGAGCCGGATCAGCTGGAGATCCAGCTGCCGATCAGCCGCAGCGCGTCGGCCGACGGGGTGCCGGGCTGGGCCGAGTAGGCGATCAGCTTCCAGTTGCCCGCCCCGGCCACATCCACGGCCTCGTAGTGCAGGTCGAGCGGTCCTACCAGCGGGTGGTTGAGCCGGTAGCGGCCGTGCGACTTGTCGTTGACGTCCTGCTGCGCCCATAACCGGCGGAACTCCTGGCTGCGCATGGACAACGTGCCGATGAGCTCGATGAGTCGCGGGTCGTCGGCGTGCCGACCGGCGTTCAGGCGCAGGTAGGCGACGGTGTCGGCGCACTTGCCCGGCAGGCTCTGCCCGAACAGCTCGCGAAAGGTCTGGTCGAAGAAGACCAGCCGGGCGGCGTTGCGTTCGGCCACCGACAGCGTGGGGAAGTCGGCGAACACGCCCCTGGCCAGGTCGTTCCAGGCGAGGAACTCCGCGCACGGTCCCACTATGTAGGCCGGTCCCGCGAGGGTGTCCAGCAGCATCCGCAGCGAGGCACGCACGTTGGCCACCGGCTCCTGCTGGAAGCGGCTGGACTCAGGACGGGCCAGGTTGCGCAAGTGGCGGGCCTCGTCGGCACTGAGCCGCAGGGCCCGGGCGATCGCGTCGAGCACCTGCTCGGACACGTGAGGATTACGTCCCTGCTCCAGCCGTACATAGTGATCGATGCTCACCCCTGCGAGCTGGGCGAGCTCCTCCCTGCGCAACCCCGGCACCCGGCGCCGGCCGTGCGTGGCCAGCCCGACCTCCTGCGGTGTCACCCGGTCCCGCCGCGAACGCAGGAACATGCTCAACTCTGTCCGTCGATCCACACCACCCATTATGGGCAGGACACCACCCCGTCAGGGTGGGGAGCTTTTCCCCAGGATGGACCTGCCCTGGTAAGGCTCGCGCGGCCCGGCCGACAGTGGTCGGCATGAAGCACACAGCCCTCGTGATCGCCGCCTTCATCACCCTCACGGCCTGTACCGCCGAGGCCGGGACCCCGATGGGCGCGGCCACACGACCCCGGCGCGAGCGGGCACGCCCACGCAGAGCGCCTCGGGCACGCCGGGGACCGAGGCCTCTCCCGCCATGCTCGTCGGCACCTGGGCCAGCAAGGACGGCGACCTCGTCTTGCGGCTCAACCGCGACGGCACCTTCGAGGAGGACCTCAACGGCACCCGGGCGGCCTTCAAGGGCAGCTATGTGGTCGGCGAGATGAGCTTCCACATGAGCGCCGACAGCGGCGCCTTCCACTCGGCCAGGTGCGGGCGCCCGGCGCCGAGGGTGGAGTCCTTGCCGTGACCGGGGTGGAACCACGTGTCATCCGGCAGGCAGCGCGAGGACGCGCGCTGGGCCACGCGGCGGATCCGACTGGAAGCCGTCCGGTGTGCCGGGGACCTCACACCGCCATCCATTGCCATGGAAAGAGAGAGCCATGCTCGCTAAGCAACCGCTGGGCCGTACCGGGATGGAGATCACCCGGGTGGGGTTCGGATCCTGGGTAGTGGCCGGGTCCGGTTGGATGTTCAGCTGGGGCAACACCGACGACGCCGAGTCGATCTCCGCTGTCCGGCACGCGATCGCGTCGGGCGTGAACTGGATCGACACCGCAGCTGTGTACGGCCTTGGCCACTCGGAGGAACTGGTCGGGAAGGCGATCGCGAATCTTTCCGAGAAGCCGTACGTCTTCACCAAGGCCGGCCTGGTGTGGGACCGGGACAACCCATCGGCCGCGCCTCGGCGGATCATGAAGCCCGCCGGCGTGCGCCGCGAGGTCGAGGACTCGCTGCGGCGGCTGGGCGTGGAGCGGATCGACCTTTATCAGGTGCACTGGCCCGACACCGGCGAGTCTCTGGAGTACGCCGGTGGCGGCTTCGGCACGGTATCGCCCAACGCCACGCCGCTGGAGGAGTATTGGCAGGTCATGGCCGATCTGAAGGCCGAGGGCAAGGTCGGTGCGATCGGGCTGTCCAACCATGACCTGACGCAGTTGGAGGCGGCCGAGAAGATTGCGCACGTGGACGCGATCCAGCCGCCGTTCTCGGCGATCAACCGGTCGGCCGCGGCCGAGGTCGCGTGGGCGGCCGCCAACGGCACCGGCGTGATCGCCTACTCGCCGATGCAGTCCGGACTGCTGACCGGCGCGTTCACCGCCGAGCGGGCGGCGTCGCTGGGCGCCGACGACTGGCGGTCCGCGCATGCCGACTTCACCACCGGGCTGGCCGCCAACCTCCAGCTCGCCGACGCGCTGAAGCCGATCGCCGCGCGACACGGGGCGAGCGTGGCCGAGGTGGCCATCGCCTGGGTGCTGGCCTGGCCGGGCATGAGCGGCGCCATCGTGGGCGCCCGCAGGGCCTCCCAGATCGACGGCTGGATCGGTGCAGGAGATCTGGAGCTGACCGCCGCCGACCTGGACGAGGTCGGCGCCGCAATCACCGCCACGGGCGCAGGCACCGGCCCGGCCAAGGCTCCAGACGCAGGATGAACTCTCCGAGATCTGCCCGCCGAGGCATGGCCACATCATCGTCGATGCGGCTGCCGTGTGGGTGGTCCTGGCAGTCCCCTGAAACGGCAAAGCGACGGGAGCCTGCCACATGCCGGGCCATCATGGCCCCGGCCCGCACCGGCCGGCCCCGACCGTGCCCGGCCCCGACGAGATGGAGCATGTGATGGGACAACAGCCCGTGTCGCGGCGGAGGATGCTGACCGCCGCCGCCGCCGGCACTGCCGCCGTGGTGGCCACGGCGGCCTGGACCCGGCCGACGTTGGCCACCGCGCAGGCCGGCGGCAGCGTGCTGCCCGGTGCCGGCCGGCTGCCGGCGGAGTACATCGTCCCCGGAGACCGGGCCTTCCCCAGCGGGCACGCGTATGACCCGCGCACCGGCCATATCTATGTCGGCAGCGCCGCGGACGGCACCCTCTACCGTGGCCATCTGACCAAGTCCGCGGTGCGCTCGTGGTCGGCCGACGGCGCCGATGGCCGCAGCACCACGTCCGGGATGGCGATCGACTCCGCCGGACGGCTCATGGTCGGGGGCGCGGATACCGGCACCTTGCGGGTGTACGACACCGAACGCGGCGCACTGCTGGCCCTGCTGCGCGGCGTGGACGGCGGTTTCGTCAACGAGATCGCCGTCGCGCCGGACGGCAGCACGTACGCCACCGACTCCTTCCGGCCCGTCGTCTATCGACTTGCCGATTCCGGCAGCGGTTGGCGCCTCGAACGCTGGCTCGACGTCACCGCCACACCCATCGAGTGGATCGACGGTCGTCACAATCTCAACGGCATCACCTGCGTCGGAGGCCATCTGCTGACCGTCAACAGCTCCACCGGGCAGCTGTGGCGCATCGATCGGTACACGCGGCAGGTGCTCCGGGTCGACCTCGGCGGCCACCAGTTGCCCAACGGCGACGGGCTGGCCTTTCGCGACGGGCTGCTGTACGTGGTCCAGGGCAATATCAACGATGTCCCGGGCCTCACCCCCCAGGTGACCGTCATCGCCATGTCCCCCGATCTGTCCCAAGGTCGCTACACGAGCCGGCTTCTCGCACCTGGCGGCTTCCACCACCCCAGCTCCATCTCCCTCGCCCGCGACCGGGCGTTGGTCGTCAACAGCCAGTACAGCCGCTGGATCAACGGACTCCCGCCCGAGGTGCTCCCCTTCACCCTCTCCGCCGTGCCACTGGACGCGGCCGTCCCCGCCGATCAGGGCCTTTAGACCAAGGCCGTGCAGTTCCCGCTGCGGTGCAGGCGGCAACGGGCGGGATCGATCGGGCAGATCACCCACCAGGCAGCGCTATCAACAGCACGCGGAGCCCCCGGGGGGGAGTAATAGTCAAGGCCTGTGGATCACTTGATGCGCGTCAAGCTGCGTGAGTCTCGGAGCGTTCGACGAGGTGGCCGCGTTCGAAGCGGGCTCCTGCGCGGACGAGGGCGACGAGATGGGGTGCGTTCACGGCCAGCCGTCGTTGCTGGGCTGACTCGACGAGTTTGAACACCATCGCGAGGGCGGCCGCCCTGCTTCCGGCGCCCTTGGTGACCTTCGTGCGCAGGCGCACGGTCGCGAACGTCGACTCGATCGGGTTCGTGGTCCGCAGGTGGATCCAGTGTTCGGCGGGGAAGTCGTAGAACGCCAGCAGCTCGTCCTCGTCATCGACGATCTTCTTCTCGGGGCATCCCCCGTCGGGGGTCAGGCATCGTGACGCGCCGCATCCCAAGTTCCTCCCCGTGACTGTGGGAGTCCGCCGCGTCCTGGCCCCGCACCCCGACAGGGGGTGCGGGGTCGTCTCCCATCGAGGGCCGGGAGGTTCAGGAGTGGCCCATGTTCCAGTCGCCGCACTTGGCCTGGCTGTTGAGTTCATCCTCGTTCTTCGTACACACCCTCAGGCGGTCTTCCTCGTTGTAGTAGATCCCCGTCTCCGCCCGGTATTTGCCGTCCTTCCATTTGCCCTTGTACCACTTGCCCTGTCCGTACTTGTCGCTCTGCACCGACACCATCTGCTCGGACGAGTCCGACTCCATGACCGCGTAGGTTTCCTGGGCCCAGAACCAGTTGAACGCGTCGTAGTTCATCTCCACGCTGGTGGAGATGGCCGGGCTGTGATGGACATACACACCCTTGCCCGGGCGGATGAAGTGGTCGTTGCGGTTCTCGTTGTAGTCGTGCGCCAGCATGGAGCCCAGGTTCTCCTGCGGGTCCTTGTCGAGGATCCCGTTGGCCCTCAGACCGTTGCGGCCGACCTGGCGGTGTCCACCGGCGTCCTCGCGGTACCACTCGCTGCTGCACCTGACGTTCGGGCCTACCCTGGGCACGATGCACAGCTCGATCGACGTGCTCAGGTTGTTCAGGACGCCCGTTTCCAGCTTGATCAGTCCGTTGTCACCGACCGTGCTGCGCTCGCTCCAGCAGTACTGGCCGCTGTTCTTGTCATGGATGTAGATGTCGCTGATCTGCGTGTCCTGCCAGGGCCAGAGGAACATGACGCCGAAGGTGTCCTCGTTCGTCGTGTGGTACTGCCACAACTGGGCCTGTTCGCCGTTCATAACGGGGTTGAAGCGCTCGTCGCCCGGAAAGATCTTGTCGGGTGACTTGATGTCGCCAAGGTAAACGTCGCAGTCGGAGTCGTCGGGGTCCGGGCTGCGTTCCGTCCCGGTTCCCGAATTCGTGCCGGGTGTGGATGCTGTGGCGGTGCCGGACAGACTCAGGACCGCCATCAGGGCCACCAGCATGGCCGGCAGCGGCCATTGGTTCCGCTTCATGGGCTTCTCACCTCTCTCGTCGCGGGGCGGACTCAGCAGTCGGGGATCTCCTTCCACTTCCCCGCGTCCTTGTCGTAGTAGTTCGCGGTGTTGTTGTCGGCGTTGCCGTCGCCGGTGAGGTTGTAGGCGGGGACCCAGGCCCGGCCGTCACGTCCGTCGTGGACCTTGTCGAGGTCCGTGAGGAGCCACCAGTGGTTGTACTCGAACGTGGTGCCGATGCTCTCGCCGAGCTGCTTGCAGAAGAAGTAGTTCCGGGCCACATACAGGTCGCCGTCGCTCTTGCAGCGGGGCCAGTCCTCTCCGTCCCCCTTGCAGTAGGGGTCCTGGTAGCCGTTGCCCTCGCGCCAGGTGTCGACGTAGTACTTTTCCGGAGTTCCCTTACAGGTCTGGGACTCGATGGTGATCGTGTCGTTGTCGCGGATCTTGATCCACTTGTCATTGGCCTTGCCGCGTCGGTCCTCCACATACTCATGGGACGCGGGGGCGGGCCAGGCATCGGAGCCGAGCGGGCTTCCCTGGCTGCGGGTGAAGGTGACCTTGCATCCGGCGTCGACGCGGAAGGAGTCGGCGTCGAGGAAGTGGTCGTTGTAGGTGTCCTCGCCGGGCTTCACCTTGTCGACGTTCACTTTGCAGTTGAACGGGTTGGTTCCGGGACTGGAGTAGCGGGGCGCGTTACCGTTCCAGCACCAGCCGCTCGTGTCGTCCTTGCTGCCCCCGGCGGCCGAGATGGTCTCCTTGGAGTTGTTGTAGAGCTCGCCGCAGCCGACGACCGGCGTGCAGGTGTCGGCGGCGGCCGGGGTGGCGGTGCCCACGACGAGGCCGCTGGCGGCGATCGCCAGAGCCGCGGGCGCCGCGAGGATGTGCTTGGTGCGTGTCTTCAGTGTCACTGTGCTCTCCCTCTTCGGTGCGGTCAGCAGACTTGGATGGCGTCGATGCGGTTGTCGTATCCGGAGCCCTCAAGGTCCGGGTTCTTGGCTGGTGCCGTGGAGGGGAAGGCCCACGACCGGCGTTCGCCGTCCCAGTAGTAGAAATGCGCGGCGGTGCCCTCGGTCTGGAATTTCCTGTACGAGGTCAGCCGGTCGGTGAAGTTGAACCAGCGGAGCTTCTGGAAGCTGCACTTGCCGAGGTCCAGCCAGTCGTGGTCTTAGTTGTCCCCGGCCCACGGACACGGGTCCGTGTAGTCGCAGCTCCCGTTTGGCTTCCGTGCTGTTTCCGCCCGGGGTAGCTGTAGTGGAGCGTGCCCGAGCCGTCATCGGCCTTCACGGTTTTCCAGTTGGTCTGCGTTGCCGGGATCGTCCAGCCCGCCAGCTGCCGTTCGATGCGGTCCTGGTTGGGCTATGGCCTCCCGCTCGCTCAGGCCGCCCTGCTCCTGGGACTGCGTAATGAACCTGTCGCTGCGCGAGTCAGCCGCGGCCGCGGCCGTGGTGGCGGTGAAGGCGGGAGCGGTCACCGTACTGGCCAGCACCGCACGCTTCATTGTCTTGTTCATGTCCGGCAACGTAGGAATGAGATCAACCAACCAACAAGACCTTTCGCCCCTGCCCGAAACACCGTTCTCAGCCAGGGCCGGTACGGAGGGCCGGGCTCGCCGACGGACCCGTCTCCGGCGCGGTGAGGCCGGCCGCAATGGCGATGCGGTTTGGGTCAGCGCAACTTGGGGCGCGTTTCGAAAGTGCTGGTCGCAGCCACTCGTTGATGGCTGCGACCAGCACGGTCGCCTCGTAGCGGACGGCGAGCTTGTCGTATCTCGTGGCGACCGCGCGGTGGCGCTTGAGGCGATTGATTCCGCACTCCACCGCGTGGCGCTCTTGGTAGTCGGCCTTGTCGAACTTCGGCGGCCGGCCACCGTGGGAGCCGCGTTTCTTGCGGTTGGCGATCTGATCGCGCTTCTCCGGGATCGTGCAGCGGATACCTCGCTTGCGCAGGTAAGCGCGGTTCGCGCGAGAGCCGTACGCCTTGTCGGCACGCACCTTGTCCGGCCGGGTGCGCGGACGGCCCGGCCCGAGCCGGGGCACCCGGATACGCCCCCAGAACCACCTGGAACTGTGGGGAGTCACCGCGCTGCCCGGCCGTGATCACCAGTGACATCGGCTTCTGAGCCCGCTCGACCGCCAGGCCAGGGGCAACCGGTGTGTAGTACGCGTCCGCGACGACCGGGCCCGCCCTTCCAGCGACGCCTTTGTGCGTCAGGCGTTTACAACCACGCCCCTCGGCGCTACCTTCCGCAACAGACGGGGTGGGAGCGCTCCCATAGTGGCGGACCGGAACCCGCCGCCCCGGACCGTTCCCGCCCCGCGCATCCGCACGCACACCCACACAAGGACCCGCACGGCCCGTGCCTGACGGAACGGACTCGACTGTCATGATCCTGACAAAACAAGGGGCGACCGGGACCACCCCGCCCCGCCGATTAACCCTCCCCACCCGCGCCAGAGCCCTCTTCCTCGTCCTGGTCTCCCTGCTCGCGACCATCCCCGCCGTGGCCCTCGTCATGAGCACCGGCGGTGAGGCGGAGGCCCACGGCACCCCCATGAAGCCGGGCAGCCGCACCTTCCTGTGCTGGCAGGACGGCCTCACCGACACCGGTGAGATCAAGCCCGTCAACCCGGCCTGCAGGGCCGCCCAACAGGTCAGCGGCACCACGCCGTTCTACAACTGGTTCTCGGTGCTCCGCTCCGACGGCGCCGGCCGCACCCGCGGCTTCGTGCCCGACGGCGAGCTGTGCAGCGGCGGCAACACCAACTTCACCGGCTTCAACACCCCGCGCGACGACTGGCCGCTCACCCATCTCACCTCGGGTGCGACCGTCGACTTCTCCTACAACGCCTGGGCCGCGCACCCGGGTTGGTTCCACGTCTACATCACCAAGGACGGCTTCGACCCCAAGCAGACCCTCACCTGGGACGACATGGAGGAGCAGCCCTTCCTCTCGGTCGACCACCCGCCGCTCAACGGCTCCCCGGGCACGGTCGAGGCCAACTACTCCTGGTCCGGGCAGCTCCCGGCGAACAAGTCGGGCCGCCACATCGTCTACATGGTCTGGCAGCGCTCGGACAGCGCGGAGACCTTCTACTCCTGCTCCGACATCGTCTTCGACGGCGGCAACGGCGAGGTCACCGGCGTCAAGGAGCCCGGCAACCCGACCGACCCGGTGCCCGGCGAGTGCTCCGCCACCCGCCGCACGACCGGTACCTGGTCCGGCGGCTACCAGTCCGAGGTGACCGTCACCAACTCCGGCGACGTCCCGATGCTCGGCTGGATGGTCGACTGGACGCTTCCCGCCGGGCAGAAGGTCGAGAGCCTGTGGAGCGGCAACGCGACCTACACAGGTCAGGACGTGATGGTCCACAACGCCGACTGGAACGGCTCCCTCGATCCAGGTGAGAGCACCACCTTCGGCTACGTCGTCTCCGGCTCCGGCGGAGACAGTGCGACCGGCCTGCCCTGCCGGGTGGGCTGAACCGCGGCTCGGGGCGGACCCGGTGGGCGATGAGTCGCCGGCCACCGGGTCCGCGAGCCGGACGGGCCCGAGGGGGGGAAGTGGGACCGTCCGGATGGTGCGTGGCTGGTGCGAGAACCAAGCTGTGCGACAACGTTGTCGAATGGTCTGTGCATGACTCTATCGCCTCAACGGAGAACGACGTCAAGCCAGTTGCCCTACCAGCCAGTCCAGTTGGCGGCGTACGTGCACCGCGTCGCCGCCCTCGTGGCCGTTGAACCGATAGGGGTGGATCTCCTTGCGCGGCTCGGCGTCCGACAGTTCCGCGTAGCGGTTGAATGCGCCGTAGGCCCCGCTCGGCGGGCACACCGTGTCGCGCAGGCCGACGCCGAAGTGGGCCGGGGCGTGGGCGCGGCGGGCGAAGGAGATCCCCTCCAGGTAGGAGAGCGTGGTGTACGCGGCCCGCTCGGCGTCCCGGTGCACCGAGAGGTACGCGGCGATCTCGCCGTACGGCGAGGCGTCGGTGAGGTCGAGGGCACGGCGGATGCCGCACAGGAACGGGGCGGTGGCCAGGAGCGCGGCGAGGCCGGGCACGAGTCCGGCGACGGCGAGCGCGAGTCCGCCGCCCTGGCTGTTGCCGACGGCCGCGACGCGGGTGCCGTCGACGCCCGGAAGGGCGCGTAGCGCGTCGACCGCGCGCACCGCGTCCGTGATGAGACGCCGGTAGTGGTGGTCCCGGGGTGAGAGCAGGCCGCGCACCGCCGGGCCGGGGCCGCCAGGTGCCGTGGCGTGCGGGTCGGGGGTGGCGCCGCCGTTGCCGTACTGGTCGCCCTGGCCCCGGTTGTCCATCAGCAGATGCGCGTACCCGGCGTTCACCCAGGTCAGCCGCTCGTGCGGGAGGCCGCGGCCCCGGCCGTAGCCGGCGTACTCGACGACGGCCGGCAGGGGTTCGCGCACCCCGGCCGGTCTGCTGAACCAGGCCCGCACCGGGTCGCCGGCGAACCCCCGGAAGGTCACGTCCCAGGTCTCGGTGAGCCGCAGACCCGTCTCCACCGGTTCGCACGCCACCAACACCTCGTGCCGGTCCGCCTCCTTGAGGGTGTCGTGCCAGAACTCGTCGAAGTCGGCGGGCTCCTGGAGGTCCGGCCGGTAGCGCTCCAGGTCCGTCAACGGCAGGTCGAACGCGGGCAACATGGCCTCCGATTGTTGCGTTTCGCCGTCAGAATGTTTCGTAACCTCCAGCTCGTCCCGGTCCTGCCCTCCTCAACTGGCCTTCCCTGTCAGTCCCATTGACAGCCATTACACCCGCCCCTAACCTCGCCGCAAAGTTGCCGGTCCGACTCCGAAACTTTCGGTGCCACCGGGAGGCCACCTGCATGAGCACCTCCACCAGCTCGGCTCCACCGCCCGGCACAAAGGAGCCACCGCCGGCCAAGGCCCCACCTCGCCGCGGGCGACGGACGACGCGCGTCGGCTGGCGCCGGGCGCTGCGCCGGGACTGGCAGTTGTATTCGCTCGCCGTGCTGCCGCTGCTGTTCTTCCTGGTCTTCCGCTATCTGCCGATGCTCGGCAACGTGATCGCCTTCCGGCGCTTCGAACCGGGCGGCTCGATCTTCGGCGAGCAGTGGGTGGGCCTGCGCTATGTCGAGATGTTCCTGAGCGACCCCACCTTCTGGCAGGTGTTCCGCAACACCCTGTGGCTCGGCGGACTCACGCTCGTCTTCTGCTTCCCGATCCCGATCGTGCTCGCCCTGCTGCTCAACGAGGTGCGCAGACGTTCGCTGAAACGGTTCGTGCAGTCGGTGTCGTATCTGCCGCACTTCCTGTCGATCGTCATCGTCGCGGGCATCACGTTCCAGATGCTCGCCACGGACGGCCCGATCAACCACGTCCTGGGCTGGTTCGGGCACGACCCGATCCGGTTCATCCAGGAACCCGAGTGGTTCCGCACCATCTACGTCGGCTCCGAGATCTGGCAGACCGCAGGCTGGGGCACGATCCTCTACCTCGCCGCGCTCACCACCATCGACGAGGACCTCTACGAGGCCGCCCGCATCGACGGCGCCAACCGCTGGCAGCAGATCTGGCATGTCACGCTGCCCGGTATCCGCCCCACCATGATCACGCTGCTGATCCTCAACGTCGGCACCTTCCTGGCCGTCGGCTTCGAGAAGGTCCTGCTGCTGTACAACCCGCTGACCTATCCCAAGGCCGACGTGATCTCGACCTACCTCTACCGCGCGGGCGTGGAGTCCAACAGCTTCAGCTACGCCGCCGCCATCGGCCTGTTCGAGGCGATCATCGGCCTGGTGCTGATCACGTCGGCCAACCAGCTCTCGCGCCGCACAGTGGGGACCAGCCTGTGGTGAAGCCGAGCCGCTCCTACCGCGTCTTCCAGGGCGTCAACGGCGTGGTCCTCACGCTGGTCGTGATCGTCACCCTGTACCCGTTCGCCAACATCGTCGCCCGCTCGTTCAGTGCGGAGCGGCAGATCAGGGCCGGTGAGGTGACGCTATGGCCCAAGGGCTTCAACCTCACCACGTACAAGATCGTGTTCCAGGACTCGATGTTCTGGCGGAACTACGGCAACACCGTGCTGTACACGGTGGTCGCCACCGCCGTCGCCATGGTCCTGACCACCTGTTACGCCTACGTACTGTCGAAGAAGCACCTCAAGGGACGCGGCGTCCTGGTCGGGGTCGCCGTCTTCACCATGTTCTTCACCGGCGGCCTGATCCCCAACTACGTCCTCGTCACCAGCCTCGGCCTGAAGAACAGCGTCTGGGCCATCGCGCTGCCCAACGCCATCAGCGTGTTCAACCTGCTGGTGATGAAGGCCTTCTTCGAGAGCCTGCCGACCGAACTGGAGGAGGCCGCGCAGATCGACGGCCTGAGCACCTACGGCATCCTGCTGCGGATCGTGCTGCCGCTGTCGAAAGCGGTCGTCGCGACGATGGTGCTGTTCTACTCGGTGTCCTTCTGGAACTCCTGGTTCAGCGCCTTCCTCTACATGGACAAGTCCGAGTTGATGCCGGTCACCGTCTATCTGCGCAACCTCATCTCCGGCGCGACCACGGGCGGCAACGCGGGCGCCGCCGACGCCCAGCTCAGCCAGGTCGGCGCGAACATCCAGGCGGTCACGATCGTGCTGACCTCGCTGCCCATCCTCTGTGTCTATCCGTTCGTCCAGCGCTACTTCGTCTCGGGCGTGATGCTCGGCGCGGTCAAGGGCTGACGGTCCAGGGCTAACAAGGGAGTAACCGTGTCATCCGCGAACAACGCAAGCCAGCTGTCACGGCGTCAGATCCTCGCCGCCGCCGGATTCATCGGCCTCGCCACCCTCACCGGCTGCGGCAGCGGCGACGACGGCGGCGACTCCAAGGACCTGTCGAAGAAGAGAGACGGGGCGATGAAGGAGTACCGCGTCGGTCAGCAGTTCAAGGCGACCGCAGCGCTCTCCTTCACGGTCCTGCACAACAACAACCCGGTCTACCCGATGAAGGACGGCTGGCTGTTCTGGAAGGAGCTCACCAAGCGCACCGGCGTCACCTTCGAGCCCGTCGCCGTCCCCCTGGTCGACTACGAGAAGAAGCGCAGTGTCCTCATCGGCTCGGGCGACGCGCCGTTCCTGATCCCCAAGACGTACCACCCCTCCGAGGTCGCGTTCGTGTCGTCGGGCGCGATCCTCCCGGTCAGCGACTACGTGCACCTCATGCCCAACTTCCAGGACAAGGTCAAGCGCTGGAAGCTGGAGCCGGAACTCGACTCGATCCGGCAGTCCGACGGCAAGTTCTATCTGCTGCCCGGCCTGCACGAGAAGCCCAGATCCGGCTACTCGCTGGCGCTGCGCACCGACGTCCTCGACCGCCTCGGACTGAGCCTGCCCACCACCTGGGACGAGGTGTACGAGGTCTTCAAGGCGATCAAGGAGGAGTACCCGGACCGCTACCCGTTCTCCGACCGCTGGAGCAAGAACACGCCGTACCCGGCCGCCGCCCTCTTCAGCTACCTGGGCCAGGCGTACGGCGTCCGCGCCGGATGGACGTACGACAACATCGACTGGGACGCGGGCGCGGGGAAGTTCGTCTTCACCGGGGCGACGGACGCCTTCCGGCAGCTGATCGAGTACGTGCGCAAGCTGGTCGCCGAGAAGCTGGTGGACCCGGAGAGCTTCACCCAGACCGACGACGAGGCCGCGCAGAAACTGCTGGGCGAGAAGTCCTTCGCGATCAGCGCCAACCCGCAGGTACTGGTGCAGGAGTACCGCTTCAACCTGGAGAAGCAGGTCAAGGGCGCGAAGATCGAGATGATCCCGGTGCCGCTCGGGCCCGCCGGTCCCGTGGTCCTGGGCGGCGTCCGGCTGGAGAACGGCGTCATGGTCTCCAGCAAGGCGCTGAAGAGCGACAGCTTCGTCGCGATGATGCAGTTCGTGGACTGGCTGTGGTACTCCGACGAGGGCCAGCGGTTCGCGCGCTGGGGCATCGAGGGCGTCACCTACACCCGCTCCGGCGGCCAGTACCAGCCCAAGCCCGGCATCAGCCTCATGGGCTCCGACCCGGACGCCCCGAAGGACATGCAGAAGGACTACGGCTTCTACAACGGCGTCTTCGCCTACGGCGGCAGCTGGGAACTCGTCTCCTCCATGTTCAGCGCCGACGAGAAGAAGTTCCAGGACGCCATGTCCCAGCGCGAACAGACGCCGATCGCCCCGGCCCACCCGCTCCAGTCCTTCGAACAGGAACAGGCGTCCCTGTGGGAGACCCCGCTCAGGGACCACGTCACCCAGAACACCCTCAAGTTCGTCCTCGGCAAACGCCCGATGTCCGAATGGGACGCGTACGTCGCCGAGCTGAAGGCGAAGAACATGGAGAGGTTCGTCGACCTGCACAACACGGCGTACGAACGCTTCAAGAAGGACAACGGGTGAGCAGCGGCGCCCCCACGGCCGACTTCGGCACCGGAGCCCTCTCCCGCGCCGCCGCCCTGATCCACACCCTGGTCACCGTCGAGGTCCTGCTGCTCCTCGCCGCCGCACCCGGACTCGCCGGCCTGCTCCTGCTCGGCCCCGACCCGGCCAACCTGCCCCTGGCCGCCGTATGCCTGCTGCCGCTCGGCCCGGCCCTGTCCGCCGCGCTGTACGCCCTGCACCACCGCAGCCGCGACCTCACCGAACTGCACCCGGCCCGGACCTACGCACGCGGCTGGCGCCTCAACGCCCTCCCCGCGCTCAAGCTCTGGACGCCCCTTCTCACCTGGCTGACGGTCATCGCCTTCACCCTCACCCACTTCTCCGCCACCGGCCTGCCCGGCTGGTGGGCCGTCCTGCTCGGCGTGATCGGCGCCGGCTCCCTGCTGTGGGGCGCGCACGCGCTGCTCCTCACCTCCCTGTTCGCCTTCCGCGCCCGCGACACCGCCCGCCTCGCCGCCTACTTCCTGGTCCGGCACGCCCGCACCACCCTCGCCGCCGCCTCCCTGCTCGTCCTGGTGGCCGCGTCGACCGCCCTGCTGACCGAGGCCCTGCCCGCTCTGCTGGCCGCCCCGCTGCTGCTCTCCCTGCTGCACAGCGGCCGCCCGGTGATCGCCGAGACCCAGGAGGACTTCACCGCATGACAGCGCCGCGCACCCCGAAGATCCCGTACGGCGGCGACTACAACCCCGAGCAGTGGCCCGAGCCGGTCCGGGAGGACGACCACCGCCTGTTCACGCAGGCCGGCATCGACACCCTGACGGTCGGCGTCTTCTCCTGGTCCCTCACCCAACCCGCCCCCGACACCTACGACTTCACGGTCCTCGACCGCGTCCTGGACCGCGCCGCCGCCGAGCACCGCCAGGTCTGCCTGGCCACCGGCACCGCCGCCCTGCCGCCCTGGCTCGCCAGGCGGCACCCCGAGGTCAACCGCACCGACTTCGAGGGCCGCCGCCACCGCTACGGCCAACGCCACAACTTCTGCCCCAGCGCACCGGCCTACCGCGACCACGCCACCGCCATGGCGGCCCGCCTCGCCGAACGCTACGCGGACCACCCGGCGTTGCTGGCCTGGCACATCAACAACGAGTACGGCGGCACCTGCTACTGCGACCTGTGCGCCGAGGCGTTCCGGGAGTGGCTGCGGCGCAGGTACGGCACCCTCGACGCCCTCAACGACGCCTGGTGGGCGACCTTCTGGTCCCACCGCTTCACCGACTTCGCCGAGATCGAGCCCCCGAGCGCCCTCACCGAGCACTGGCGCGGCTCCGACCACACCGCCTTCCAGGGCATCACCCTCGACTACTTCCGCTTCACCACCGACGCCCTGCTCGGCTGCTTCCTCGCCGAGAAGGAGGTGATCCGCGCCCACGACCAGGACACACCCGTCACCACCAACTTCATGGGCATGTTTCGCCCCCTCGACTACCACCGCTGGGCACCCCACCTCGACTTCGCCTCCTGGGACAGCTACCCGCCCCTCGACGCCCCGCCGACCTGGCCCGCCCTCGCCCACGACCTGATGCGTGGCCTGAAGGACGGCGCCCCCTTCTGGCTGATGGAGCAGACCCCGTCCACCACGGCCTGCCGTGACGTCAACCCGCTGCGTCGGCCGGGGGAGTTGCGGCTGGCCACCTTCCAGGCCGTCGCCCATGGTGCCGACGCCGCCCTCTACTTCCAGATGCGCGCCTCTCGCGGCGCCTGCGAGAAGTACCACGGCGCGGTGATCGGCCACGCGGGCCGGGGGGACACCCGGGTCTTCCGCGAAGTGGCCGAACTGGGGCGGGAGCTGGGGGACTTGGGTGACGCGACTCTCGGCGCCCGCACCCCGGCCCGCGTCGCCCTGCTCTTCGACTGGGACAGCTGGTGGGCCCTGGAGATCTCCGACGGCCCGTCCCGACTGGTCAGGTACCAGGAGGTGGTCCACACCTACTACCGTGCCGCCCGCGAGGCCGGCGCCGACGTGGACGTCGTCCCGGTCACGGCCGACCTCACGGCGTACGACGTGGTCCTCGCGCCGGTCCTGCACATGGTCAAGGGCGACCTGGCACGGCGCCTGGAAGCCGTCGCCGCACGCGGCGGAACCGTCCTGACGACCTTCCTCTCCGGCCGCGTCGACGAGCACGACCGCGCGTTCCTCACCGATGTGCCCGGCCCGCTCGCCCCGCTCATGGGCGTCCGCGTCGACGAATGGGACGCGCGGCCACCGGAGGTCGTACAGCCCGTCCAGCTGGGAGAGCTCACCTGCGAGGCCCGCCTGGTCTTCGAGATCGTGCTGCCACGCGGCGCCGAGCCGGTCGGGACGTACGGCGCCGACTTCTACGCCGGCACCCCGGCCGTGACACGCCACCGGTTCGGGGACGCGGGAGGCGAGGGCTGGTACGTCGCCACGGCCCTGGACCAGCCCGGCGTCGACCGGGTCGTCCGTCGCGTCCTGACCCGCCACGACCTGCTCGGCCCCTACGCCGACCACCCCGCCCTGGAGACCGCGACCCGGGTCGCCCCGGACGGCGCCCGCCTCCACTTCCTGCTCAACCACGCCCCGGAGCCGGCCCACCTCACCGCCCACACCACCGCGACCGACCTGCTGACCGGCAAGCGGGTCGAGGAGGGCGAGCCACTGACCCTCGACCCGCTCGGCACACTGATCCTTCGCAGTCAGTAGATGCGGCGCCCATGTGCGTCGGCCACACCTGACTTACGGAAGAAGTAGCTGTTGACCTGATCGCGCCACTCGCGGGCACTGCGGAGCTGCTCCTCGAACCGCTCCGTCACCCGCGCGTGGCGCGCCGGGTCCACGAGCCCGGCCAGTGAGGCCCACGCCGCGCGGGCCTCCTCCACCTCCTCCACGCCTTCGAAGTGCGTGTCGTACATGTGCTGGATCACCGTCTTCCCGCTGTGGAGCACGTGGTCGTACGACACGTGGTGGAAGAACAGCAACAGCTCGTCGGGGCAGGTGGTGGGCGATTCGTACACCTCGGCCCACGGCTTGGCGTACTGACCGGCGTACCCGGTGCCGGTCGCCACGCTCCGGTCGACGCCGATGCCGTCGCGGTCGGCGAAGTGGTAGGTGCCCCAGGGGCTGTACTCGTAGCCGTCCACGCTCGGCCCGTAGTGGTGGCCGGGCTGCACCATCCAGCCCACGCCGAGCGGCGCGGTGTACTTCTCGTACGTCCGCCACGAACCGTCGAGCACCGCACGCACTCCCGCCGCCGCGGTGGGCTCGAAGGTGAGGCCGATCCATTCGTCGAGGACGCGGCCCGGATCCGCGTCCGGCTGCCAGGCGAGCCGCCCGAAGGTGTACAGGTTGGCCTGGGCCAGCGGATGCCCGGTCCAGAACGGGTCGTCGCCGACGTTCGACACGGCGACGAGTCCGCCACCCGCCAACTCACCCACGGAACGGCCCTCTTCGGGCCGGAACCGCAGCGCCTCGCTCCACATCGGCCCCAGCCAGCACACATGCCGCTGCTGCCCGGTGTACTCCTGCGTGGCCTGCACCTCCACCGCGAGCCGGGTGTGCGGCATGGCACCGATGAGCGGCGAGACGGGCTCCCGCACCTGGAAGTCCATCGGCCCGTGCTTCACCTGGAGCACGGCGTTCTCGGCGAACTGCCCGTCCAGCGGCACGAAATGGTCGTAGGCGGCACGCGCCCGGTCCGTCGTCCGGTCCCGCCAGTCCTGGCGGTGGTCGTAGACGAAGGCCCGCCAGTGCACCGTGCCGCCGAACGGATCCAGGGCGGCGGCCAGCATGTTCGCGCCGTCCGCGTGACTGCGGCCGTAGGCGAACGGCCCCGGCTGCCCCTCGGAGTCGGCCTTGACGACGTACCCGCCGAAGTCGGGGATCGCCTCGTACACGCGCGAGGTCGTCTCCGCCCACCAGCCGCGCACGCCCTCGTCCAGCGGATCGGCCGTCGGCAGCCCGCCCAGCACCGTCGGCGCGGCGAACGTGACCGACAGATGGGTGCGGATGCCGTACGGCCGCAACGCGCCCGCGATGGCGGCGACTTCACCGATCCGGTCGGTCAGCAGGTGCGCCTCGGTCTCGTGCACGTTGACGTTGTTCACGGTGATCGCGTTGATCCCGCACGCCGCCAGCAGCCGCGCGTACGCCCGCACCCGCCCCAGCAGCTCGCCGCGCGCCCGGCCGTCCTCCCAGAACAGCGACCCGCCGGCGTATCCGCGCTCCACCTGCCCCATCACCGGGTGCACGGCGACGTTGTCCCAGTGGTCGAGCATCCGCAGCGCCAGGCCGGGGCGGTGGGTCGAGCGGGCGGACGAGCCCTGGAACGCCGCCTCTCCGAGCCGTACGACGTGGAAGAGGCCGTGGAGCAGGCCGGCGCCGCCGGACGCGGCGACCGTCGTACGGCCGCCCGCCCGCTCGTAGGTGAAAGCCTCCGAGAAGTCCTCGAAGTCCTCGCCGGTGCCGGTCAGCTCCAGGACGAGGTCGAACGGCCCGGGGGCCGCGTCGCGCTCGACGCGGCCCCCGAACTGTTCACAGGCCCCTGCCACTTCCCGGTGCACGGTGTCCACCAGTGGACCCGCGCCACGGATCAAGGTCCGCCGGGTGCCGATCGTCCGGAACGCCCGGTCCGGCAGCCAGGCCGGATCGACACCCTGATCGACACCCCGCATGAGACCCCAACTCCCTTGCTCAGCCGAGCAGTTCGACTTCCGCCAGCACCGCCTCGCCGTCGAGCACCAGGCGGTACTTCCCGTACGTACCCGGCGACCCCACGGAGAACGCCCGTGTCTGCCGGTCCCAGGTGAAGGATTCCCCGGAGCGCTGGTCGAGGGTCCGCCACGTCGTCCCGTCGTCCTTCGACCCCTGGAGGGTCCAGCCGGTCGGCGCCTTCGTCCGGTCCTTCGGCGACGTCAGCGTGTACTGCACCGCCCTGGCACCGCCCTCGGACACCGGCAGCTCCACCGAGGTGACGCCCGCCTCCGTCCCCGAGGTGTTGTCGAACAGCGCCCCGTCACCCTTCAGCACATCCGCACGCGGCGTCGGCACCTCGTCGTCCTGGGTGATGGAGACCGGCGCCGCGTTCCTGCCGGTGCCCCAGGACGAGGGCTTCGACCCCATGTCGAACTCCAGGACCCCGCCCTTCGCGATCAGCGAGTGGGGCAGCGAAGTCGACCTCCACGGAACGCCGTTGACCTTCAGGCCCTGGACGTACACGTTGCGGGCACTGTTCCTCGGCGCCTTCACGACCAGCTTCCGGCCGTTCTCCAGCTGGACCGTCGCCTTCTTGAACAGGGGCGAGCCGATCGCGTACTCGCCACTGCCCATCACCAGCGGATAGAAGCCCAGCGCCGAGAACAGGTACCAGGCCGACTGCTCGCCGTTGTCCTCGTCGCCGTGGTAGCCCTGCCCGATCTCGCTGCCGACGTACAGCCGCGCCAGCACCTCACGGACGTTCTTCTGCGCCTTCCAGGGCTGCCCGGCGGCGTTGTACATGTAGTTCGCGTGGTGGGCGACCTGGTTGGAGTGGCCGTACATGCCCATCCGGACGTCCCGCGCCTCCGTCATCTCGTGGATCACACCGCCGTAGGAGCCGACGAAGTCGGGCGAGGCCGTCTCCGGGGTGGCGAAGTACTCGTCGAGCTTGTCGGCGAGTCCGCCGCGGCCGCCGTAGAGGTTGGCCAGACCCCGGCTGTCCTGCGGGGCGGTGAAGGCGTAGCCCCAGCCGTTGGTCTCCGTGTAGTCGTAGCCCCACACGCGCGGGTCGTACTTCGAGGACTCCACGCGCCAGCCACCCTTCGCGTCCCGGCCCTGGAAGAAGCCCGCCTCGGAGTCGAAGAGGTTGACGTAGTCCTGGGCGCGGTTGAGGAAGTACGCGGACTCCTCCTTGTACCGCTTGTCGCCGGTCTTCTTGTACAGGGCCTGGCCCATCCTCGCGATGCCGTAGTCGTTGAGATAACCCTCCAGCGCCCACGACAGGCCCTCGTGCGTCTCGGTGCTCGTGTAGCCGAGGAAGGGCGAGGTCTCCATGCCCTTGCGGCCCACCCCGGACGACGGGGGCACCACGGTCGCGTTCTTCACGGCCGCGTCGTACGCCGACTTCGCGTCGAAGTCGACGCCCTTGACGTACGCGTCGGCGAAGGCGACGTCCGAGGACGTGCCGGTCATCAGGTCGGCGTAGCCGGGGGAGGACCAGCGGGAGGTCCAGCCGCCGTCCTTGTACTGCTGCACGAAGCCGTCGACCATCTCGCCCGCCTGGCTCGGCGTGAGCAGCGAGTACGCCGGCCAGGTGGTCCGGTAGGTGTCCCAGAAGCCGTTGTTGACGTACACCTTGCCGTCCACGATCTTCGCGCCCGTGTGCGTCGGCGTGTCCGGACCCGGCATCGGCGAGAACGGGGACGCGTACCGGTACTTCCCGTCGACCTTCTCGAAGCCCGAGTTCGGGTACAGGTACAGCCGGTACAGGCTGGAGTACAGCGTCGTCAGCTGGTCCGGCGTCGCGCCCTCCACCTCGACCTTGCCGAGGATGCGGTCCCACTGGCGCTGGGCGCGTGACTTCACCGTCTCGAAGGAGGCGCCGTCGACCTCCTGGCGCAGGTTGTCCTTCGCCTGGTCGACGCCGATGAGGGAGGTGGCGAGGCGGAGCGTGACGGTCCGGTCTTCGCCGGCGTCGAAGCGCAGGTGGCCCTTGACTCCGCTGGAGGAGCCGTCGGTGACGGGCTTGTCGAACTCGCCGTAGATGAAGAGGCGGGTCGCCCCGGTCGACAGTCCGGACTTCACGTCCGAGTAGCCGGTGAACGTCCCGCTGTCCTTGTCGAGCGTGAGTCCCGCCTGGTCCGTCACGTTGTCGAAGACCACGCTCGCGTCGTCACCTGGGTAGGTGAAGCGCAGCACCGCCGCGTGGTCGGTCGGCGCCATCTCCGCCTTCAGCCCGTTCTCGAACCGCACCCCGTAGTAGTACGGCCGCGCGGTCTCGTTCTCGTGCCGGAAGGCCAGCTCGCGCGCCTCACGCCCGGTGTCCGGGGTTCCGGCGGCGGCCGACGGCATCACCTGGAAGGTCTGCCGGTCACCCATCCAGGGGCTGGGCTCGTGGCTGGCGCTGAACGCCTGGACCGTCGGCAGGTTGTCGTCGTTGTTGGCGCGGGCGTAGTCGTACAGCCAGCTCAGCGAGCCCGCGTTCGTCACCGGCGTCCAGAAGTTGAAGCCGTGCGGCACGGCGGTCGCCGGGAAGTTGTTGCCGCGCGAGAAACCGCCGCTGGAGAGGGTGCCGCGGGTGGTGAGCGCGTAGTCGGACGGGTGCGCCTTCGGCTTCTCCGGCGCTACGGACTTCAGCGCGATGTCGTCCAGCCAGCCCCGGAACTTCGCCGGGCCCTTGGGGGAGTCGTACCCCACGAGGATCCGGTCGACGGTCTTGCCGGCCGCGACCGAGCCGATCCGCGAGGCGACGTTGTTCCACTGGTTGACGTAGAGCACCTTCGCCTCGCCCTGCCCGCGCGGCGACAGCGGGAAGCCGTGCTGGTCGGTGGCGCCGAGGTCGCTCAGCTGGGTGCCGTCGGTGAAGGCGAGGTCGACGGAGACGTTCGTGGCGTCGTAGTCGCGGTCGCCGTCCGCCATCGACGGGAAGATCCGGTAGGAGAGGCGCGTGTCGCGGCCGACGGCCACGTTCACGTCGTAGACCTTGTTGTACGAGTACGCCCTCCCGTCCGCCGTGTGCCGGCCGGCGTAGCGCAGCGCCCGCTTGCCGGTGAAGCCGGCGCCCGCCTTCGCGGTCGGCGATCCGCTGGGCCCGCGGTCGACGAGGGAGAGCATGTCCTGCGGGACCGGGCCGTCGCCGCCGCCCGTGGAGAACTGGACGTCGGCGAGCTGGAGGATGCCGTCGGCGCCGTTGTTCCCGCTGACCTCCAGCCGGAAGTGCTGGTACTCGGCGGGTTCGGCGAGGTCGTACGTCTTTGTCTGGAACCGTTCGGCGAACGTCTCACCCGAGCGGGTGTCCAGGGTCTTCCAGTCCTTGCCGTCCGTGGAGCCCTTCAGGGTCCAGTCGCGCGGGTCACGTTCGGCGTAGTCGTTGGCCGAGGTGAGCGCGTATTTCGCTATTCTCACCGGTTTGTCCAGGTCGAACTCGACCCATCCGGTGGGCTCGAAGACCAGCCATTTGCTGCTCGGCTCGCCGTCGGTGAGGTTCTCCTTCACCTCACCGCCGCCGGTGTTCTCGCCGCTCGCCCGTACGTCCGTGACATGGTCGGTCACATTGCCCGGAATGCCACTGCTGTAGCCGCCGTCGACGCCCGAGGCGCGCTTGGTGCCGTCCGGCGCGGTGTCGACGGTGTTGAGCCAGTCGGGTGCGGGATCGTCCGCCTCGAAGGAGGACGTGAAACTCCGGTCGGCCGCCGCGGGGGCGGCGGGCAGGGCGACCGCCGCGCCCTGTGAGCCCACGGTCAAAGCGAAGGCGGCCGCCGACACGACCGCCGGTCCACCCCATCTGTGCCGAGCTCTCTGCTGCATAAGCGGGTACCCTCCCTGCGCACGGGACAACGTTGTCAACATCGCTGCGCAAGGAACAGTTGTGGCTCAAGTGCTCTGTCGTGTCAAGGGTGTTGGATGTGCCATTCGAGGGCAATGACAGGGATTTTTGCGCCAAGGAACACACAGGCCGCTCATATTTCCGGCAGGTCTCAACTCGGAAAAGACCACTGGGGAACCTTGCATTCGATCTTGCTCCGTTGGCGGGAAGTGGACTATACCTGTCGGCGATTCACACGATTCGCACTTCCTGCACGACCCAGCCTGCACGACCAGCTCGACCCGACCGCGGTGCCGGGAGGATCCGGTTCACCGCCTGAGTCCTGGAGAAGGCGAGGACTTGAGCATGGGATCCACTTCCGCCGAGAACCCTGAGAACAACGGCTCCGCAGGTGTGGGGCGCCGCGATCTGATCAGGCGGTCCGCCGCGCTCGGTCTGATCTCCGTCCCGACCATGGCCTTCCTGTCCGCGTGTGCCACCGGCGGTGGCGGCGGCAGCGACGACGAGAGCAAGGCGCCCGGTGGCGCGAAGTCCGCCACCAACCCGCTCGGGGTCAAGGAGGGCGCCGCGCTGGAGGCGTTCATCTTCAAGGGCGGCCTGGGCGACCAGTACGCCAAGGACGCCGAGGCCGACTACAAGGCGAAGTACAAGGCCGAGGTCAAGCACACCGGCACCCAGCAGGTCGGCCCGAAGCTCACCCCGCGCTTCGCCGGCGGCAACCCGCCGGACGTCATCGACAACTCCGGCGCCGACCACCTGGACATGAACAAGCTGTCCACGCAGGGGCAGCTCCAGGACCTCAAGGCGCTGCTGGACGCGCCCTCGCTGGACGACGCCGGCAAGAAGATCTCGGACGTCATCCACCCGAGCACCATCGAGAAGGGCAAGCACGGCGACACCTTCGACGTGCTCTACTACGCCTTCACCATCTACGGCACCTGGTACTCGCAGAAGGCCCTCGACGACAACGGCTGGGAATACCCCAAGACCCTCGACGACATGGTCAAGCTCTGCGGCGAGATCAAGAAGAAGGGCATCGCGCCCTGGACGTACGCCGGAAAGTATCCGTACTACGTCCACTTCAACCTGTTCGCCCAGATCGCCAAGATCGGCGGCATGGACGGCTGGATCGCCATCGACAACCTGGAGCCGAACGCCTGGACCGGCAACGACGCCGTCAAGCAGGTCGTCGAGCACTACGAGGAGCTGGCCGCCAAGAAGTACTTCCTCGAAGGCAGCCAGGGCCTGACGCACATTCAGTCGCAGACCGCCTGGAACAAGGGCAAGGCAGTCTTCATCCCCAACGGCTCCTGGGTGGAGAACGAGGCCGCCCCGACCACGCCCAAGGACTTCCAGATGTCCGTCGGCGCCCTCTTCGACGGCTCCAGCGGCGACAAGCTGCCGCACGGCACGCTGCGCGCCGAGCCCAGCGAGCCCTACATCGTGTCCGCCAAGGGCAAGAACCCGGCCGGCGGCATGGAACTGCTGCGGATCATGCTCTCCAAGAAGCACGCGCAGAACTTCGCCACCAAG
This sequence comes from uncultured Streptomyces sp., assembly GCA_965653385.1. GTDB lineage: Bacteria > Actinomycetota > Actinomycetes > Streptomycetales > Streptomycetaceae > Streptomyces. The sequence goes on from CBFGZZ010000065.1 coordinate 26,554, forward strand.
GTCAAGTCGCTCACCTGTGTGGTCGACGCCACCGAGGGCATGACTCTCTCGCCGGGTCTGGCGTCGGCGAGCAAGGCGTTCAAGGACGCCGGAGACAACATCATCAGCCTCCAGCTCCAGGAGTGGTACCCCTCGCTCACCGACGAGAAGATCGGCGGTCTCACCGGGCAGCTCCTCACCGGTGAGATGAGCGCGGCCGACTGGATCAAGAAGACGCAGCAGTACGCCGACGCCGTGGCGAAGGACGACTCCGTGAAGAAGTTCAAGCGCGAGAAGTAGGCGTCCGGTCCGGCACAACGGCACTCAAGGGGAAGGGCCGGGAAGCACCATGCAACACGGCAAATACCGATTCATCGTGGGCTTCCTGGCCCTGCCCGTCATCGTCTACGCGGTCTTTGTGATCTCGCCGTTCGTCCAGGCGTTCCAGATCTCGATGACCGACTGGTCGGGGCTTGTCGGCACGGCGAAGTTCGTCGGATTCGAGAACTTCGAAAAGCTCTGGCACAACGAGGACTTCTGGAACGCGCTGCGGCACAACGTCTGGATGCTGATCGCGGTGCCGATCGTGACGCTGGGACTCGGCCTGTTCTTCGCCTTCATGCTCAATGTCGGCGGAAAGCGACGTAAGAACGAAGTCATCACCGGGGTCGCGGGTTCGAAGTTCTACCGCTTCGTCTTCTTCTTCCCGCAGGTCATCTCCATCACCATCATCGCCGTCATCTGGTTCAACATCTACAATCCGGACCCGCAGGACGGCATGCTCAACTCCCTGCTGGGCGCGATCGGTCTGGACGGCTGGCAGAACGCCTGGCTGGGCGAGAAGAGCCTCGCCCTGCTGTGCATCATGGCGGTGATGATCTGGTCCCACGTCGGCTTCTACGTCGTGCTGTTCTCGGCGGCGATGGCCTCCATCCCGCGGGACATCTACGAGGCGGCGCTGCTGGACGGCGCGGGCCGCTTCCCCACGTTCTTCCGGATCACCCTGCCGCTGCTGTGGGACACCGTGCAGACCGGCTGGGTGTACATGGGCATCATCGCCCTGGACGGCTTCGCCCTGGTGCAGATCATGTCGGTCAACATGGGCGGCCCCAACGGTGCCACGGACGTCATGCCGCTGCGCCTGTACCTGACGGCGTTCCGCGACAGCCAGTTCGGCTATGCGTCCGCGATGGGCGTCGCGATGCTCATCGTCACCATGACGTTCGCAGTGCTCACCCTGCGCTTCGCGCGGCGTGAGCGGATCGAGTTCTAGGGGTTACGGGCGACATGACGACGGACACGACGAACACCGGCACGGTCACCAAGACGGACGGGGCGGACCGTCCCAGCCTCAGCAAGAAGCTCGGCGCCACGGACGGCCGCAGCTCCGAGGGCGGCGTCCTGCACGTCTTCTCGCACGGCATGCTCGTCCTGTGGGCGCTGATGGTGGGCGTGCCGCTGCTGTGGGTGCTGTGGAGCTCCTTCAAGACGAGCAACGGCATCCTCTCCGACCCGTGGGGGCTGCCGACCTCGCTGCACTTCGAGAACTGGGCCAACGCCTGGAACAAGGCGAACATGGGCCAGTACTTCCTCAACACCGCGATCGTGGTGGGCGGTTCGGTGATCGGCACCATGGTGCTGGGCTCGATGGCCGCCTATGTGCTGGCCCGGTTCACCTTCCCGGGCAACCGGTTCATCTACTTCATGTTCGTGGCCGGCATGTCCTTCCCGGTCTTCATGCTGGTCATCCCGCTGTTCTTCGTGCTGCGGGACTTCCCGGGCAGTTCCCTGCTGGCGACGTACCAGGGGCTGATCCTGGTCTACATCGCCTATTCGCTGCCGTTCACGGTCTTCTTCATGACCGCCTTCTTCCGCACGCTGCCGACCTCGGTGGCGGAAGCCGCGCTGATCGACGGGGCGTCGCATACGCGAACGTTCTTCCAGGTAATGCTGCCGATGGCCAAGCCGGGCCTGATCAGCATCGGCATCTTCAACTTCCTGGGGCAGTGGAACCAGTACCTGCTGCCGATGGTCCTCAACCAGAACGAGGACAAGTACGTGCTCACCCAGGGCCTGGCGATGATCGCCCTGCAGCAGGGCTACGAGAACGACTGGGGCGCCCTGATGGCCGGCATGATGATCGCGATGCTGCCGGTGCTGATCGTCTACTTCATCTTCCAACGGCAGGTGCAGGCGGGCCTGACGGCCGGTGCGCTTAAGTAAACGCTCTCTGTTCGCTCCACGGTGAGCACCGGATCACCCCACGTCACACCTGAGCCGCCCCGTACCGGGGTGGCTCACGTGTGCGCGCACACATCCCCGGATCCGGTTCAACCTCTTGACGGGAGGCAACCCGAACGGCTCAGCTTAGAGTTCACTAGTTGGACACGTAACGGGGCCTCACCGAAGCGGCCCCGCGCGCAGGAGGTCGTCGTGGAGACTCCGGGGTCGCAGTCGTCGCTGCACCGAGCCAACCTGGAGCGGGTGGTGCGGGCCGTCCGGCTGGCCGGATCGCTCACCCAGGCGGAGATCGCCAGGACCACGGGACTGTCCGCAGCGACGGTCTCCAACATCGTCCGGGAGCTCAAGAACGGCGGAACGGTCGAGGTCACGCCCACATCGGCGGGTGGTCGCCGGGCCCGCAGCGTCTCGCTGAGCGGGGACGCCGGCATTGTCATAGGGGTCGACTTCGGCCATACGCATTTGCGCGTCGCGGTCGGGAACCTCGCCCACCAGGTGCTCGCCGAGGAGTCCGAACCGCTGGACGTGGACGCCTCCTCGACGCAGGGCTTCGACCGGGCCGAGGAGCTGGTCAACCGGCTGATCGAGGCGACCGGAGTCGACCGGTCCAAGATCGCCGGGGTCGGCCTCGGCGTCCCCGGCCCGATCGACGTCGAGTCCGGCACCCTCGGCTCGACCGCCATCCTGCCCGGCTGGACCGGCACCAAGCCCGCCGAGGAGCTGCGCGGCCGGCTCGGGGTGCCCGTGCACGTGGACAACGACGCCAACCTGGGCGCCCTGGGCGAGCTCGTCTGGGGCAGCGGGCGGGGCGTGCGGGACCTGGCGTACATCAAGGTCGCCAG
>CBFGZZ010000066.1:0-29319 GCA_965653385.1 uncultured Streptomyces sp.
CGGGTGCGGTGGCCACGTATGTGATGCGCCGGAAGCCGGCGTAGACGCTCCGCATGTGCGCTCCACTGGGGGCGGGGGGAGTCGACGCGCGCTTCGACGGCGGGGTCGGCCGACGTGGGGAAGCCATCGGCGGCATGGTGACTGCCATGCGGGTACCGGCGGTCCGGTGACTGCCGTGCGGGTACCGGCGATCCGGTGACTGCCATGCGGGTACCGGCGATCCGGTGACTGCCGTGTGCGCGCAGCCGACCTGGTGACTGCCCGCGGGTGCAGCCGAACCGATGACTGGCCGCGCGATCACGACCGACCGCCGACTGTCGCGCGCGCACAACCGACCAGCGACTGACCACCCGGGCACTGCCGACCCGACGACTGCCGCGCGCACAACCGACCGCCGACTGACCACCCGGGCACAGCCAACCCCACGACCTGGCCGTGCGGGTCCAGCCGACCCGACGACTACCGCGCCGGGCACCACCGACCGGCGACTGACCGCAAGGGCCCAGCCGACCGCCGACTGACCAGGCAGGCACAACCGACCGCCGACTGACCAGGCAGGCACAACCGACCGGCGACTGACCAGGCAGGCACAGCCGACCCGCGAGTGGCCGTGCGTGCCCCATCGCGCGGCAAGGCCCGCACCCCGGCGCGGCGTCCGCCGACGTGCTGCCGGCCCCTGTCCCGACCGTGCCCTTCCCTGCGGCCCTACCCGGCCTTGCGCGCCACCGCGCCGGCCCCTCGCACCTCCAGCCCGTCGAGCAGTTCGGCCGTGGCGGCCGCGATGGCGTCGACGGCGTGGTCGAAGACCTCGCGGTTGTGGGCGGCCGGGGCGCGGAAGCCGGAGACCTTGCGGACGTACTGGAGGGCGGCGGCTCGGATCTCGTCCTCGGTCGCCTCTTCGGGCAGTACGGGCGGACGGAGTGTCTTGATACTGCGGCACATGTCGAACAGTCTCCCTCGGAGAGGGGCCCGTCTGCCATGATCACGTCGAGGCGGCCACCGCGATTGGGGCCGACCGACGAGAGGAAACGCATGACTGCGCAACGAACGACGGCGGGAGAGACCACCGCGAACGACCGGCTCACCGTGGCGGTGCTGGGCCCGGGCGGCATCGGCGGCCTGCTCGCCGCGCTGCTGTCCAGGGCCGGCCACCGTGTCGTCTGCCTGGCCGGTGACGAGACGGCCGAGGCCCTGCGGACGAACGGAATCCAGGTCCGCAGCGCCCTCTTCGGTGACTTCACGGCCCAGGTGGAGGCGGACACCGAGCTCCGTGAACCGGTCGACGCCTGTCTGATCGCGGTCAAGGCCACCGCCCTGGACGCGGCCCTGACCCGCGTCCCGCCCACAGCGCTCGGCGACGGCGCCCTGGTCGTCCCGTTCCTGAACGGCGTGGAGCACCCGGCGTCCCTCCGCGCCCGCTACCGCCCGGACCGTGTCGCCCCCGCCGTGATCCGCGCCGAGTCGACCCGCGTCGCCCCGGGGCATATCGAACACGCCAGCCCGTTCGCCGAGATCGACCTCACCGGCGACTCGGTCCCCCGCGACCGCCTCGACACCCTGGCGCAAGCCCTCGACACGGCCGGCCCCACCACCCGTGTCCTGACCGACGAGACGGCGGCCCTCTGGGCGAAGATGTCGTTCCTGGCCCCCTTCGCCCTGCTGACCACCCGCCACGGCCTCCCCCTCGGCGACGTACGCACCCGCCACCGCGAGCAGTTGACGTCCCTGGTCGAGGAGACGGCGGCCGTCAGCCGCGCCTGCGGCGGCCCCGCCGACCCGGCCCAGGCCCTCGCCCGCTACGACGCCTTCCCTCCGGGCACGAAGTCGTCGATGCAGCGCGACGCCGAGGCCGGGCGTCCCCTCGAACTGGACGCCATCGGCGGCGCGTTGCTGCGCGCGGCGGAGCACCATGGGATTTCCACGCCGGTCACGACCGGGCTGGTGCGTGAGTTGAGGGAGGCCGGCCACTAGCCGACCGGGCCCGGGTGAGCCTCCCGCTCACCCGCCCACACACCCGTTCGCATGAACCACCCAAACAAGCTCGCCACCTAAAATCGAACAGGCGTAGCATTGGCTCGTGGCTACGCCCTATGACTTTCCGAGTGACCTGCTCGCCGGTCAGGAGGAGCTGCATCAGGTCCGGGCCGAGCTGTCGGCCCTCCTGAAGCGGCTCCCCTGGTCGGTCGTGCCCCTGGACGCCTTCAGCGACGACAACGGCTGGCGCAAGGTCGAGCGCCCCGCCTCCCCCGGCTGGACGGAGGACGAACAGGCCCAGGTGGAGAAGCTCCGCCGCCGCGAACACGAACTCACGGTCTTCATCAGCGGCCACCGCTACTGGTCGGAACTCGCCGGAGCCGAACGGGTCGACGCCCGCTCCCAGCTGAAGCACGCCCATGAGGCGTCGGCGCCGCAGGAGGGCTGAAAAGGCGAAGGACCCCGGCCGCGAACGGCGGGGTCCTCTACCGCGGTGGGCGCGGACGGTTTCGAACCGCCGACATCCTGCTTGTAAGGCAGGCGCTCTACCCCTGAGCTACGCACCCGAGAACGAGTCGACAGCCTACCCTGCCAGGGGCCATGTCCCGCAAACCCGTATCGGGGCCGTCCTGGGGTTATCCCCACCTCGGATCCGGGAGCGGCCCGGATCCCGAGCGGTCCCCCGGATCCGTACGGTCGAAGCACCATCCGAATCCTGGGCCCTGAAGGGCAGGTCTCAGGGAGTCTCAGGGGGAGATCGTCATGGCCCGTACCGTTCCGGTTGCCGTCCGCGCTGTCGCCGCCGTCGGAGTCGTCGTGGCGCTCGTCGGGGGGCTTGCCGCGTGCGGGGCCTCTGCCGGGGACGACAAGGAACCCGAGCACCGGTCCTTCGCGCTGGAGGGGCGGACGCTGACCGTGGACTCGGACGACTCGGCGTTGGAGATCATCGCCGCCGACGGGAACGAGGCGGGGACGGTCGAGGTGACGCGGTGGTTCCAGGGGACGGTCGCGATCGGCTCGGATCCGAAGGTGACGTGGTCGATGGAGGACGACCGGCTGGTGCTGCGGGAGAAGTGCTCGGGCATGATCGCGAACTGCTCGACGAAGCACCGCATCGAGGTGCCGCGCGGCGTCACGGTGAAGGTGAAGGACGGGGACGGGAGTGTGCGGGCGCGGGGGTTCCGGGATCCGTTGAGCGTTCAGACCGGGGACGGGTCCGTGCGGGTCACCGACTCCAGCGGGCCGCTGGACCTGCGGACGGGCGACGGTTCCGTACGGGTCTGGGGCGTGTCCTCGCGCACGGTGCAGGCGCGGACCGGTGACGGCTCGATCCGGCTCGAACTCGGCACCGTGCCGGATCTGGTGGAGACCCGCAGCGGCGACGGCTCGGTGACGGTCGAGCTGCCCCGGGCGACGTACGACGTGACGACCGAGACCGGCGACGGGGCGGTCGACGTGTCCGTGCCCCGGGACAACACCAGCCCGCACGAGGTCTCCGCGCGTACCGGCGACGGAAAAGTCACGGTGCGAACCGCGAACTAACCGGCCCGTGTGTTCGTCCTAAACCGGTGGGAGAATGAACCGGGCAGGGTGAATGACAGCACGGGAGAGGGATGTGACGGCGACACCTCCGCAGCCGAACTCGCCGTCAGCGCCGCGCGCGCAGACCGACCCGGAGTGCGTGCGGGCCGACACCGTCGGCCCTGTCCCGTACGGCACCCGCCGCGCCCTGCGTGACACCCTCGCCCTCGCCGCCCTCCCCGTCCTCGTCGCCCTCGCCCTGCCCGCCGCGTTCGCCGGCGGCGGTACCCGGCGCTGGTTCGGCGGGCGGGCCGAGAGCCAGCGGGCCGAGGCGCAGGCCGCGAAGGACGCAGCGGCGGCCGCGTTCTACGAGCTGGACACCGCCCAGCGGGATCTGCGGATCTCGATCGAGACGATCACGGCCGTCGACGACTCTCCGGCCGCCCGCCGGGCCATCAGCGACTTCGAGGCGCTCGGGCGGCGTATCGACGAGGTCAGCCACCAGTACATCCAGGCCGTCGACGCCCATGACCTCGACCGCGACGACCTGGAGGCCTCGGTCGCCGCCCGGGCCCGTGGCGAGCTGACCAAGGCCAAGGACGACCTGGACAACGTCAAGCGGGAGCTGGAGAGGTTCACGGACGGGCTGGGGCCGCTGCTCGGCAAGGCCGAGACCCAGCTGGCCCGTCTCGCCCCGGCCGTCGAGCGCGCCCGGCAGGGCCTGCTGGCCGCCTCGAACGCGCTGGACGCCGTACGGGCGTCGGGGCTGCGGGCGGACGACCTCGCGGCGCGGCTGGCGACGCTCGGTCCGGAGCTGACCAAGCTGAACCAGGGTGCCGGGCAGCATGGCCTCCCGCAGACGCTGGAGCGGGCCGAGCGGGTCGCGCGGTCGGCGGAAGCGGTCCGGGTGGAGGCCGAGCGGCTGCCGGAGCGGGCCGCCGAGATCGATCACCGGCTGGTGTCGCTGCGGACCCGCGCGCAGGCGCTGACCACCCGTGCCGGGCAGGTCGAGCCGGTGCTGAGCGAGCTGCGGCGGCGGTTCACGGTGGCGTGCTGGCAGGACCTCCAGGGGGTGCCGGACGGGGCCGCGGAGAACGTACGGCAGGCCGAGCTGAAGCTGAAGGAGGCGCAGGCCGCGCGGGAGGAGCAGCGCTGGCCGGACGCCACCGCACTGCTGTCGACGGTGCGGGCGCTGCTGAACAGCACCGACGAGTCGGTGTCGGCGGCCGGTGACCGGCTGCGGCGGCTGAACGCCGTGCAGAAGGATCCACAGCAGGAGATCGACCGGACACGGTTCGCGATCCGGGACGCCCAGCGGCTGGCCATGGCGGGGCGGAACACCCCGGATCCGCGGCACGCGCGGCCGCTGGACGACTCGGTAGCCCGGCTGGAGCGGGCGATGGGCACGCTGGAGGGGCGTCACCCGGACTACTGGCACTTCCTGACCGAGACGGAGGCGGTACGGCGGACGGTGGCCCGGGTCGTCGCCCAGATCCGCGAGGAGCGCGGGGCCGGGCACTGAGCCGGGCGGTCGTACCGCCTCCGTCCGTGGTGATCAGGTGCGGTAGGCGTAGTAGGCGGCGTTCGGGTCCGACGCGATGAGGCTGGCCAGCGAGCGCCGGTAGGTGTTCGTGGAGTGGTACGTCAGATACGGCACGCCCTGCGGGCTGCGGTAGGTGACGATCATCGTGTGGTCCTTGGACCCGTTCTTGTCGAAGTCCATCTGGAGCACGTCGCCGATGTCCATCTGGTAGACGTTGGTGAGGCTGGTGGTCCGCTTGGAGTTCTGGGCGAACCAGGACCACTCGTTGACGCCGACGAACGAGTGCGACTGGATCTCGGCGTTGCCGAACCACTTCGTGTAGTCGTAGACGTAGCCGGGCACGTGCTTCCAGCCGCCGGCCTTCAGGGCCTGGCTGACGAAGTTGGTGCAGTCGCCGCCCGCGCCCTGGCCGTTGAAGTCCGGGTAGTCCTTGTTGTAGTTCCTCCAGTACCTCTCCGCGTACGCCGCCATGCCCTTGTAGTCGAGGGCCGTGCCCGTGAGGGTCTTGGGCTTGGCCGGGGCGGGGTAGGTGGTCGCGGCGCGCGGGGCGGACGGCATGGTGTCGTCCACGGCGGGGGCCTTCACGGACGGCTTGGCGAGGGTGTTCACCGCGACGCCCTGGTCGGTGTCGCGGATGCCGGTCAGCTGCCAGTCGCCGTGCCGGTCGGCGGTGAAGGTGAGTTCGTGGTGGGCCTGGAAGCCGGTGGTCGTCGGCTCGTCGCCGCGCACCTTGGCGTAGGTCAGGGTCGTGGTCTCGGTGACGGCGGCCTTCGCCGTACGGCCCGTCACGCGCGTGGCGTCCAGCGTGACGGCGGTGTCGGCCTTGCGGTACCGCTCGCCGAGCCGCGCGAGCAGGTCCTTGCGCCGGTCCAGCGCGGACAGGGCGGTGTCCTCGGCGCGGGCCGTGCGGGAGGACAGGCGTACGTCGCCGGCGAAGCCGTCGGTCAGCGGCTTCCGGGTGCGTTCGCCGTCGACCAGGGCCTGGGTGCGGTCGGTGAAGACCGCGTCCGCCAACCGCTGGAAGGTGGCCCTGGTCGTGGCGTCCACCGTCGGGTCGTCGGCTACCGCGGCGCCGGCGCTCCAGGTGGGCGGCAGTGCCGCCGAGGCGGCGATCGAGGCGACGGCGGCCGCGACTATGGTGGCGCGGCGGCGCGTACTGATCGGTGTTCTTGATCTCACGGGGATTCTCCTCGCCCGGGGTGGTCGAACCCGGGTGAGGAATCTTTACACCATCTCCCCAACTCCCCCACACTCGGGGGTGGTTGAACGCGCACCGAGTCCTCGTCCGGCTACTTCACGACCGTCGACCAGTCCGGCGACTGCGCCGGGTCCAGACCGCGCAGCCGCCGCAGGGTCTCCGGCTTCTGTGCGTCCATCCAGTCGGCGAGCTCCCTGAAGGACACGCACTTGACGTCCTTCTTGGTGCAGACGTTCTTGATGACCTGGTCGACGGCCTTCATGTAGATGCCGCCGTTCCACTCCTCGAAGTGGTTGCCGACGAACAGCGGCGCCCGGCTGCCGTAGTAGACCCGGTTGAAGCCGGCCATGTACGTGTCGAGCGTCTCCTGCTGCCACTCGGCGTGCCGGGCCGGGTCGCCGTCGGTCTCGCCGTCGGACTGGTTGTAGAGGAAGTTGAAGTCCATGGACAGGCCCTGGAAGTCGCCGCCCTCGTACGGGAGCATCTGGAGCGGGAAGTCCCAGATGCCGTTCTTCTTCGTGGGCCATATCTGGAAGTCGCCGGTGGAGCTGGCGTCGTAGCGCCAGCCGTAGCTCTTGGCGGCCTTCAGCAGGTTCCCCTGGCCCTCCAGACAGGGCGCCCGGCCGCCGGTGACCTCCTCGCGGATGTCGAACGGCAGTGGGGCGAGGTCGGTGTAGCCGGTGTTGGTCTTCCACTTCTCCACGAAGGCGTAGAACTGGTCGATCTCGCTCTTCCACTCGTCGACGCTCCAGTGGCCGCCGCCGCGGATACCGCAGAAGTGGCCGTTGAAGTGGGTGCCGATCTCGTGCCCCTCCTTCCACGCCTTGCCGAGCTGTTCCAGCGTGGTGCGGATGTGCGCGTCGGTGGGGTAGCTGATGGCCGCGGCCCCCTTGTCGTGCTGCGGCGGGGCGTAGAGCTTCGCCTTGCCCTTGGGCAGCAGGTAGATGCCGGTGAGGAAGAACGTCATGTGGGCGTCGTACTTCTCGGCCAGCTCCCGGTAGTGCGCGAAGAGCTGGTCGTCGCCCGCCAGGGCACCGTCCCAGGAGAAGACGACGAACTGGGGCGGCTTCTCACCGGGTTTGAGCCGCTTCGGCTTCAACGTGCCCTTCTGCGGCCCGGTGTACGAGGTCGAGCCGTCGCCGAGCACCTTCGTCCTCCCGTCCCACTCGGGCCTCTCGGAGGGCCTTGCGGGCGGTTCCTCCGTGGCTGAGCCGCCCCGGTCGCCGGCGGACGCGATCGGTGTGGTGCGGTCCGAGCCGGTCAGGCTCGTGTAGGCCACGGGGACCACCAAGGCGAAGAGGAGGACAGCCACCGCCAGCGCTCCCAGACGGACGGAATGCTCGGATGCGCGTGCCCGGCGATGGCTTGCGTGGGCTCGGCGGCGGCCGGGTTTCGACGACATGGGCGGGCCATTCTGCGAGGGGGGTGGGGGCGTGCGGTGGCGGGTCGCCGGGTCAGTCGAGACCCAGGGCGCCGGCCCAGATGCCGTACGGGACGCTGTCGTCGGGTGTGCCGGCGACGCCCTTCAGCGGCAGGGGTTCGAGGCTCTTGGCGAGATCGATGCGGTAGGCCACGACGGCCGTCGACACCGAGGCGGCGGTGCCGACGTACCAGGCCGCGGTGTCGTCCTGGGTGGTGCCGGTCTTGCCGCTGACGCGCGGGGCGGAGGCGGCGGTGGCCGGATGGGCGAGGGCGAAGGAGTCCCGCAGGGCGGACTGGACCTGCTCGGCCACCTTCGCCGGCACCGCACGCCGGGAGGCCGGGCCGGCCAGCCGCACCTTGGAGCCGTTGCGCGTGATCCGGGCCACCGAGTACGGCTCGACATGCCTGCCCGCGGCGGCGAACGTGGCGTATCCGCTCGCCATCCTGATCGCGCTGGGCGTGGCACTGCCCAGGGACAGCGCCGGCACCTGCGGCCCGAAGCTGGAGCCGAGCAGACCGGCCGCCTCGGCGGTCCGGCGCACCTTGTCCAGGCCGGTGTCCATGCCGAGCTGCATGAACGGGGTGTTCACCGACAGGGCGAGCGCCTTGTGCAGACTGATCCGTCCGTGGTCCTCCCCGCCGTCGTTGCGAGCCCTGACCTGTTTGCCGCCGCGGTCCCAGTAGGGCCCCTCGGGCGTCATGACCGGGATCCCGTCGTCGCCGTCGTACAGCGTCTGCGGTGTCACCTCGGTCGCGGCGCCGTCGCGGGTCTTGCGGACGCCGTTGTCGAGGGCGGAGGCGTAGACGAAGGGCAGGAAGGCCGAACCGGCGGGCACGGTGGTCGCGTTGGACTCGTTGTAGCCCTGCGTACGGTGGTCGGGGCCGCCGTGGACCGCGAGGATCCGTCCGTCGGCGGCCACCGAGGCGGCACCGTAGTGCGCGGTCTTCGCCGTCGCCGGGTGATCCTCGCGCGCCTGCTTGCGGGCCCTGGTCACGGCGTCCGTGAGCGCGGTCTCCCGTTCGCGGTCGAAGGTCGTGTAGATCTGGTAGCCGCCGAGGTCGAACTGCTGGTCCGTCAGGTGCGCGGCCTTCTTGGCGTACTGCGCGGCCAGCTCCACCAGGTAGTCGCTCTGCGTGCCGGTGTCGTAGCCCTGCGTCTGCTTCAGCGGCTCGGGGAACGTCCGGTACTTCGCCCGCTCGGCCGGCGACAGCCTGCCGATGTCGACCATGCGGTCGAGGATCCAGGACCAGCGCTCCACCGCCCGCGCGTGGTTGGCCCCGCTCAGCGCGGGGTCGTAGAGGGCGGCGCCCTTGAGGAGGGAGGCGAGGAACGCGGCCTCGCTGACGTTCAGCTCCCCGACCTCCTTGCCGTAGTAGGCCTGGGCGGCGCGCTGCATGCCGTAGGTGCCGCGGCCGAACCAGCTGGTGTTGAGGTAGCCCTCCAGGATGTCGTCCTTGCTCATCCGGTTGTCGAGCTTGAGGGCGAGCATGGCCTCGGTGAACTTGCGGCCCACCGAGCGGTCCTGGTTGAGGTAGACGTTCTTGACGTACTGCTGGGTGATCGTGGAGCCGCCCTGGGTGTCGCCCTCGCCGAAGGTGCGCCACACGGCGCGGGTGACGCCGCTGAGGGAGATGCCGGGGTCGGAGTAGAAGCTGGCGTTCTCCGCGGCGAGCACCGCCCAGCGGACGTCGTCGGGTATGTCCTTCAGCGGCATGTCCTGCCGCCGCACCCAGCCGGTGCGGGCCATGGGCGTCCCGTCGGACCAGAAGTAGACGTTGTCCTGCTGGGTCGCGTACGAGTTGAGGTTCTCCGGGATGTCCGTGGCGGCGTACGCCACCGTCAGGGCCGCGGTGGTCAGGCCGAGGAAGGTCAGCGCGACACCGAGCCACTGCCGCCAGGAGGGCATCCAGCGGCGCCAGCCGGTGCGGCCGGGGCGCGGGTAGTGGGGCCGCAGGCGGCTCAGGTGCGCCGCCCACGGGGCGGCGGCCGTCCTGAGGCGGGACAGGGCCGGGAGCCGTGTGGCCTTCCGGCGGTGTCCCGGGGTGCGGGACTCCGCTGTGTCGCGGTCGCCTGTGCGGGATAACTCCGCATCGACCGTCCGTAATTGCACGGTCTCGTCCGGCGGGAGCGCGGGGACCTTCAACTGCATGGTCTCGTCCGGCTCCTGCCCAGCCCTGGTCACGGCTGCGCCCCTCCCCGCATTCGGTCGTGCCCGCGAGGAAGGGCATGGCCGCCGCGGTCAACGGCAGCGCGCCCCCTGTTCCCCCGGCCTTACGGCTCCTCGCGGCGATCGAAAACTATCAGTGCTCTTTTCAATTTCTCCACACTGGTATCGGACAGGCCCGAGCACAAACAGTCGCAGAGGGGTGGGTAACCGGTCAGGCCGATTAGTCTTTGGGCATGCCTCGCTATGAGTACCGGTGCCGCAGCTGCGGTGACACGTTTGAACTGAGCCGTCCGATGGCGGAGTCCTCCGCGCCCGCCGCGTGCCCTGCGGGGCATGAAGACACGGTGAAGCTTCTGTCGACGGTGGCTGTGGGCGGGACGGCGTCCGCCCCCGCGGTGCCCAAGGCGGGCGGCGGGGGCGGCGGGTGTTGTGGTGGAGGGTGTTGTGGCTAGGTAGATCGGGTGCGTTTTTGGCTGCGGGTGTGTGTGTGGGGGGGGCTGGTCGCGCGGTTCCCCGCGCCCCTAGCGGGGCGCTCTCGTGCGGGTTGCCTTCAGGAACTCCCGCAGGATGCGCTCGCCCGCCAGAACGCCCCGCTCCGGCAGTGCGCTGATCGCCGGGGCGGTCCAGTCGGCGTCGGCCAGCTCGCCGTGGCCCGGGCGCCAGCCCTTGTCCGCGGCCAGTAGCAGGTCGGCGTCCAGCAAGGAGTCGCCGGCCGCCAGAGTCAGGTCCGCGCCCGTCCTCCGGGCCACCTCGTGCACTGCGGCGCTCTTGGTGAGGGGCTTGGGGACGGCGTAGATCTTGCGGCCCTGCAAGGAGACCGTCCAGCCGCGGTTCTCCGCCCATACCGCGAGCTCCTTCACCCACTCCTCGGGCAGCAGCTCGCGCTCGACGACGAGGTAGGCGAAGAGGTCCTCGGCGATGCGGTGCTTGCGCACCCATGCCGGGGACGCCGTGGCCATCAGATGGTCCTGGATCTCCGCGAGGGGCGCGCACTGTTCGGCCAGGCGGGACTGGACCTGGGCGTGCCAGTCGGGGTCGGTGACGCCGTCCACGAGCAGATGGCCGCCGTTGGCGCAGATCGCGTACTTCGGCGCGGGGCCCGGCAGGTTGATGCGCTGGTACTGCTTGCGGGTCCGGGTCGTCGTCGGCACGAAGACCGCCGTGTCACCGAGGTCGGTCAGGAGCTGGGCCGCCGTCTCCGTCATGTACGACAGGGGCCGGGCCTCGTGCACCTCCACGCAGAGCAGCCTGGGCGCCCGCGCGTCCGGCATGGTCAGCGCGAGGGCCGCGGCGGAGTAGATGAGCGTACGGTCGAGATCGCTCGCCACCAGCACCGGCATCAGAGGTTCACCGCCTTGCCGTCGGCACCCGTCGCGCCCCGCGTGTACTTGGGGTGGATCAACCCCACGCAGGTGTACGGCAGTTCCGCCACCTCTTCCACCGGTACCCCTCTCTGTTCGGCCAGCAGTCGGACATGGTCCAGGTCGGCGCCGGCACCGGCCCGCGCCAGGATCTTCCAGGGCACCCGGCGCAGCAGCACCCGCGTGGTCTCGCCGACGCCCGGCTTGACGAGGTTCACGTCGTGGATGCCGTACTCCTCGCTGATGCGCTCGACGGCGGCCCAGCCCTCCCAGGTCGGCGCGCGGTCGCCGGACAGCAGCTCCTTGGCGGTCGCCTCGACGGCGTCCACGACCTCCGGGAAGCGGGCGGAGACGGCGTCCAGGAAGGCCACGGAGACGTCCGCGTCGGCGAGTTCGCGGTAGAACTTCGCGCCGTGGTAGTCGTGCGGGCCGACCAGGTCGGCGCGCAGGACGGTGCGCGAGATCAGGCCGGAGACGGTCGAGTTGAGGCACGCGGACGGGATGAGGTAGTCGTCGCGGGTGCCGTACGTCCGCACGCACGAGCCCGGGTCGGCCAGTACGGCGATCTCCGGGTCGAAGCCGGTGATGCCGTCGGAGGTCTCGAACTCCCGTATCGCCTCGGCCAGTTCGCGGGTGATGGCACCCTTGCCGGTCCAGCCGTCGACGAAGACGACGTCACGCGGGTCGTGGTGGGCGGCCAGCCAGCGCAGGGCGTTGGCGTCGATGCCGCGGCCGCGCACGATCGACACGGCGTAGTGGGGCAGTTCGAGGCCGTGCCGGAACTGGGCCCAGCGGCGCATGAGGATGCCGACGGGGGTACCGGCGCGGGCGAGGGAGACGAGCACCGGGCGCGGTGACCGCTCGGCGAGGACGAGCTCGGTGACGGCACCGGCCGCCTGTGCCAGTCGCGCCGCCGTCTCCTCCAGCGCCGCGTGGAACAGCGCCTGGTACTGCTCGCTCGGCTGGTACTCCACCGGCAGCGACTCGGCGTAGTGCGCGCCGCCGCTCTGGATGGCCTCCTCGCGCTCCTCGGTCGGTGCCTCCAGCGTCACGTCCGAGAGGTCCTGGAGCAGCCAGCCGACCTCTTCGGGGTCGTACGAGGAGAAGGCGGGGCCGCGGAGGGGCTCGGGCAGCATCGGGGGCCTTTCGGGACTGGCAGGGGGTGGTCCGGGGACGTAGGACGGTACGACCGCGAGCAGGACGTGCGGGGTGTGCGCGGCAAGCTGCCCCAACAGGCCCTCGGGGGCGTGCAGTTCGGGGGTGTCGGCGACCGAGTCGACCACGGCTATGACGGCGTCGAAGCCGGCGCCCGCGACGTTGTAGGCGTAGCGCTCGCCGGGGCCGTCGGCCGGGTCGTCGTGGGCCGGGAAGGTCAGGCGGGTCCGTATCGCGTACCCCGGGTCGTCGACCGCGAGGACGGGTGAGCGGGTGGTGGTCGAGTAGCGGACCTCCACGTCGGCGCTCCGCTCCAGCTCGCGGGCGATGCGCAGGGGGGCGTACATCAGCTCCTCGAAGCCGAGGACGAGGACGCGGCGTGCGTCGGCGGGGAGTGCCTCTGCCAGTCGGGGGGCCATGGCGGGGAGGGCGGCTTCGAGCCGGGTTCGGTGGGCGGGGGTGAAGCCGTGACGGCCGCCGTCGGGGAGGCCGGGGGGCCAGTGCAGGTCTATGCGGGTGGGGTGGGGGTGGGTGCGCTCGTCTGCCGGGTGCGGCTCGGTGGGGGCTGGTCGCGCAGGTCCCCACGCCCCTGGGGGGTTGCCCTTCTGGTCGGCTCCAACGGCAACGCCGCCGTTTGGGGGCGCGGGGAACTGCGCGACCGGCCCCGACGCGCCCGCACTCGACGACGAACCCTCCACGGCACTCTCGGCCTCGAACCACGCCACCAACGCCTGCCCCTTCTCCAACACCCCCTCCGGCAGCCGTACGGTTCCAGAAGCCGCCGCGACCAGGTCCACGCGGGCGTCGATCTCGTGGGCGAAGTCCTCCAGTCGCCCGGCGTCGGCCGCCGACCGCATGTCCACCAGAGCGACCACGACGTACCGCCGCCGCGGATACCGCTCGTGCAGATCCCGGATGGTGTTCAGCACCGTGTTCCCGGTGGAGAACTCGTCGTCGACCAGAACCAGCGGCCCGTCCCCCGCCAGCAGGGCAGGATCCTCCGGCAGCAGCAGATGGGACGTGGCGTGCGAGTGGGACTCCTCGAAGCCGCCCGCGCGGGCGACCCCGGTGACCGGGCGGCGCGTGGAATGCAGGTACGGGGCGGAGCCCACCCCGTCGGCGACGGCGTGTCCTAGCCCGGTCGCGGTCTCCGCGTAACCGAGGACGACCGCCCTGGCAGCCTCCTCCGCGCCCAAGAGCTCCCGCACCCGGCGCCCGAGGGCGAACCCGGCCCCGTACACCACGGACGGCGACTGCGGCACATGCTTGCCGAGCACGTTGGACACCAGCAGATGCGCCCGCTTGGGATTGCGCCGCAGGGCCAGCCCCAGCATCTGCTCGAGCTCGTCGTCGCCCACGAGCTGGACTCCGAGCCGCTCGGCGACCCAGCTCCCGGACCAGACCCCGTTGTTCACTGCGTTGTTCATGCGTCCCTTGGAAATATCGGAGATGAAGGCCGGCCGTCAGGCCGGAATCCCGGCGGCGAGCAGCTCCACGAAGCCGATGTCCTCGTTGGCCACACCGAAGACCTCGGCCCTCAGCAGGGTCCGCTCGGCCCAGGCGCGGTGCGGCTTCACCTCATTCATCTTGTTCGTGTACTGCGACCTCAGTACACCCCCACCGCAGCGCTCCGGCCGCAGGATGTCCTGGGCGTCGCTGAACTCCTCGTGACTGACCACGGACAGCGCGTGCACGGGCAGCACATGGGAGGGGTGGATGCAGGTCTTGCCGAGGAGGCCGTTGGCGTGGTCCATGGTGATCTCGCGCAGCAGTCCGTCCATGGAGTGCTCGATGAGGGCCTCGCGCAGTTCCTCGGCCTGGCCCTCAAGGAAGGGGCTGCGGCGCAGCTGGGGCTTGAACATACGTTCCTGCACCCGGAAGTACTCCCACACCGGCCCGGTCACCGTGAACCCGGTGCCGTCGGCCCTGCCCAGCATGTTCACCACGTCGGCGATCACGGAGGCGACGATCTGGACGTCGTACGCCGTCATGTCCGGGGCCCGCCGCAGGCCGTACGACGAGCAGAAGTCGGTGACCCCGAGGCGCAGCGCCAGCACCCGCTCGCGGTACTTGTCGACCGCGCGGGAGACGCCCTCCAGGGTCTCCACGCGTGACTCCCGGTACATCAGCTCCGGCGACTCCAGCACGGGCATGGCGAACAGCCGCCGCCCGCTCTGCGCCTCGGCGCTCGCGAGGGCCTCCAGGAAGGGCATGCCGCGCTCTTCGGTGAACTTGGGCAGCACGAATCCGGACAGCAGCCGTACGGCGGGGCCGAGCCGCCGTACGAGGTCGGGGATCTGCTCGGGGGTGCGGACCCGCACGAAGAGCAGCGGCGGCGCCACGGCGCCCTGGCGTCCCGCGAGGTCGGTGAACTGCCGGACGAGGTTCTCCTCGCCCTCCGCCACGTCCTCGTCGCCGATGGAGTCCTCCAGGCACAGCACCATCGAGACCACGCCGCGTCCGGTCTGTTTGACGATGTCGTCGGCGAGCCGCGGCCGGGTGGCCGGGCTGTAGAGCGTGGCGCCCAGGGCCGCGGAGAGCAGCCGGGCCGGGGAGTCGGCGGAGAACTCGCACGGCTCCTGGTGGAAGAGGCGCTGGCGCACCTCCGGGGCGATGTGCCCGAAATGACGCATAAAGCTCCCCCGTGGTGACTCAGTGGCCCCTGCGACTGGTTCACAGGTGGCCGGTAATAGTACGTAGATACCCATGTCAGGGGTTCCCGCAGGGCATGAATTTCTGGTAACGCGGACGAACACAGGCGCGCACGGTCCGTCGCACCCCCGCGTTGTCGTGACCAGGACGGAGAGGGCAGGATGACCGTATGACGCACGCGATGTTGAAGGGGTCGAACGTCCCGCTCGAAGCCACGACGGTACGCGCCGTGCTGCGCTGGACGCCCGGGCAGGGGGTCCCGGATGTCGACGCCTCGGCACTCCTCCTCGGCCCCGACGGTCGTGTGCGCTCCGACGAGGACTTCGTCTTCTACAACCAGCCCCGGCACCCCTCCGGGAAGGTCTGGCGACTCGGCAAGAAGCGGGGCGCCGAGGGCCTCACCGACACGATCCAGACAGATCTGGCCGGTGTCGAGTCCGGCGTCGGTCAGATTCTGCTGGTCGCTTCGGCGGACGGCGTCGCCTTCGACCGCGTACGGGATCTGCGCATCGTGCTGTACGACGCCGCGGCCGCCGACGGCGATCCGCTGGCGTACTTCGACATCAAGCCGGAGACGGGCCAGGAGACGGCCCTGATCTGCGGCGAGCTGTACCGGCGCGGCGAGGGCTGGAAGTTCCGCGCGCTGGGCGAGGGCTACTCGGACGGCCTCAAGGGCCTGGCCACGGACTACGGCATCTCGGTGGACGAGTCCGAGGCGATGGACGAGCCCGCCCCGGCTCCCGCGCCGGAGGTCTCCCAGCCCCTCCCACCCGAGCAGCCCACGACCGTGGTCCCACCCCAGCCGTCCTACGGCTACCCCCAACAGCCCCCACCGACCCAGCCGGCCTACGGCTACCCCCAGCCGACCTCCCAGTCGGGCTACGGCTACCCGCCCCCGGTGGCGGCCCCCCACCAGCACGAGGGCTTCCAGCTGCCACCCCAAGGGCCACAGTTCATCGGACGATAGCTGCAACGCCGTAAGGGGCGCGGGGAACTGCGCGACAAGCCACAACAGGCCCGCGGCCGCCATCGCACCGGACGACCCGAGCTCTCAGGCGAATCGGCCGAGACCCGGCGTCAGCGCTCCGCCTTGGTCTTGTATCCGCGCCCCCACTGCAGCCCCCACCCGAACAACCGATCCAGCTCGGCCTGAAACCCGTACACGAACTTCACCTCACGCCGAACCCAGATCTCGCCCTTCACGTTCTCGATCATCACCACCGCACAGGACCGAGCCTGCGGATGCCGCTCGTCGAGGCCGATCTCGATCCGGGGCCCGTTGCTCGGATACAGCGTGACGATCGCGTGCGTACGGTCGAACGCCGGCGTCTGGTCGTAGATGTACACAAAGACCAGCAGCCGCTTGATCTCCTCCCGGTGATCAAGGTTGACGTACATGGTCTCCCCGGACGCCGACCCGAACCGGTCGTCCCCGCTGAGCTTCACATACGGCGGCGCGTTGACGTCCCCCAGCAACCCGCCCAGGGGCTGGACGACCCCCTTCGTCCCATCGGCCAGCTCGTACAGGCAGCCGAGGTCGAGGTCCACGTTGACCATGCTCTGGCTGTGCCCCAGCACCTCTGGCGGCCTGAGCGCCTTCAAGGGGTGCCGCAGCAGGCTCTCCCGCTGCGAGCCCCCGATGTCCGACGTCCGCATACGCCACGCCAGGTTGACCCGGAGATGACCGGTCGCCGCCCCCTGCTTGGTGAGCGAGACCCGGTCGTGCCGCTTCGTCAGTTCGATCGAGTTCGATGACGCGCTGCCCGAGTCGAACTCGGCCGCCCGGCCCCGCCAGAGTCCGTCCAAGAAGCCCATGCCGCCCCCATGTCCCACGAAAGACCTGCGTTCACTGGAAAACCCGGCGGGGCGGCCGGACGCCCGGCCGCCCCGCTCAGAGCGTTCCTCCCCCGCAGGGATGTCACACCCCGGACGAGACCTCAGTCTTCTCGTCCGAGGCCTCAGCTTTTCCCTCCGCTGCCGCCAGCGCGCGGTTGCGGCGCACCGAGGACCAGAAGGACCAGCCGATCAGGATGACGCCGATGGAGCCGGTGATGAACTCGTTGATCTCGTACTGGATGGTGACCAGGAGGATCCCGGCGAGGGCGCCGATGGCGTAGTGCGCGCCGTGCTCCAGGTAGACGTAGTCGTCGAGGGTGCCCTCGCGGACCAGGTACACGGTCAGCGAACGGACGTACATCGCGCCGATACCGAGACCCAGGGCCATCAGGACGATGTCGTTGGTGATGGCGAAGGCGCCGATCACGCCGTCGAAGGAGAAGGACGCGTCCAGGACCTCCAGGTAGAGGAACATGAAGAACGCGGCCTTGCCGGCCATGGCGACGGCGGTGCGGGGCTTGCCGGAGCGCTCGGCCTCTTCCTCGGCCTCGTGCTCGCGCTCCTCCTCCTCTTCGAGCTTGTCCTCGAAGAAGCCGGAGAGACCGCCCACGATCAGGTAGGTGATGAGGCCGCCGATACCGGAGAGCAGAACCGTCTCCGCCTTGTCGACGTGTGCGCCGCCGTGCTGGTGGGCGTTGGTCGCGAAGGTCATCGCGCTGATGAGGAGCACGATCAGGGCGATACAGACGGTCAGCATGTCGATCTTGCCGAGCTTGGCCAGCGGGCGCTCCAGCCAGCCCAGCCACTTGATGTCCCGGTCCTCGAAGATGAAGTCCAGGAAGATCATCAGCAGGAACATGCCACCGAACGCGGCGATCGCCGGGTGAGCGTCGGTGACGAGCTGCTGGTACTGGTCCTTGTCGCTGAGCGCGAGGTCGACCGCCTCGATCGGCCCGAGCTGCGCGCTGATCGCGACGATGACGACGGGGAAGACCAGTCGCATACCGAAGACGGCGATCAGGATGCCGATGGTGAGGAAGATCTTCTGCCAGAAGGCATTCATCTTCTTCAGGATTCCGGCGTTGACCACCGCGTTGTCGAACGACAGCGAGATCTCGAGGACGGAGAGGATCGCCACGATGCCAAGGGCGGTCCACCCCCCGAAGAGGACCGCTGCAACCAGGCCGAGCGCGGTGACCGCGAACGACCAACCGAAGGTTTTCAGAACCACTGGCTACCCAATCCTGTGTGTACGGGGCTCCCCCGCGCCGCACTCGGCTTTACGAACTTTTGAAGCCGAAGTCTAGTTCGGCACCTCTTCGCACCCCTACCCCGGCCCGGCTTTTGCTCATATCGCGTTATGAGACGTTGACTCCGAAGTCGAGTGCGATGCCCCTCAGGCCCGACGCGTATCCCTGCCCCACCGCCCGGAACTTCCATTCCCCCTGGTAGCGGTAGACCTCACCGAAGATCATGGCGGTCTCGGTGGAGGCGTCCTCGCTGAGGTCGTAGCGGGCGAGTTCCTGGCCGTCGGCCTGGTTGACCACGCGGATGAAGGCGTTGCTGACCTGGCCGAAGGTCTGGCCGCGCTCGTCGGCCATATGGATCGAGACCGGGAAGACGATCTTGTCGCAGTGGGCCGGCACCTTGGAGAGGTCGATCAGGAGCGACTCGTCGTCGCCATCGCCCTCACCGGTGAGGTTGTCCCCGGTGTGCTCCACCGAGCCGTCCGGGCTCTTGAGCTGGTTGTAGAAGACGAACCACTCATCGCCCAGGACGCGTCCGCCGTTGCACATCAGGGCGCTGGCGTCGAGGTCGAAGGGGGCTCCGGTGGTGGAGCGCGCGTCCCAGCCGAGCCCGATCACCACCTGGGTGAGGTTCGGTGCGGCCTTGGACAGGGAGACGTTTCCTCCCTTGGCGAGCGTGACGCCCATGTGCTGGTCCTCCCCTTTAGGGCCTGTCTTTCGGCTCAGCCCGGGGCCGCGGGGTCTGGCACGCTCACCTGCGCTTGCCAGGCGACGCCGATCGGAGTCGGGCTGATCCGAAAGACAGGCCCTGTGTTGCTTCTTTGGTTGTCCTGCGCATCCGGCGCCGCACCCAAACGAATGCGGCGCCGGACTCAGCCAGTGGTGTCCTGGACGGTCACCCCTCGGATCGAACTCAGACGTTCACACCGAAGTCCTGCGCGATGCCGCGCAGACCCGACGCGTAGCCCTGGCCGATGGCGCGGAACTTCCACTCCGCGCCGTGCCGGTACAGCTCGCCGAAGACCATCGCGGTCTCGGTGGACGCGTCCTCCGAGAGGTCGTAGCGCGCGATCTCGGCGCCGCCGGCCTGGTTGACGACGCGGATGAACGCGTTGCGCACCTGGCCGAAGGACTGCTGGCGGTTCTCGGCGTCGTAGATCGAGACCGGGAAGACGATCTTCTCCACGTCGGCCGGGACGCCCGCGAGGTTGATCTTGATCTGCTCGTCGTCGCCCTCGCCCTCACCGGTGAGGTTGTCGCCGGTGTGCTCGACCGAGCCGTCGGCGCTCTTGAGGTTGTTGAAGAAGACGAAGTTCGCGTCGCTGCCGACCTTGCCTTCCGGGTTCAGCAGCAGCGCGCTGGCGTCCAGGTCGAAGTCGGTGCCGGTCGTGGTGCGGATGTCCCACCCCAGACCGACGATGACCGCAGTGAGGCCCGGGGCCTCCTTGCTCAGTGATACGTTGCCGCCCTTGCTGAGGCTGACTCCCACGAGTCCTCCATTGGTTTCCAGGGGCGGGGAGCCCCGCCGTACGTTTGATATCGGATCAACGAGTCGATCCTAGTAACGGGTTCCCGTGGCTCGCATGCCTTGGTACCGAAGAATCAGAGGGTGTCGAGCGCCTTGACGTACTCGTTCAGGTCGCGCGCGTCCGGCAGGGCGTTGGCGACCGTCCAGCGGACGACGCCCTCCTTGTCGATGACGAAGGTGCCGCGCACCGCGCAGCCCTTGTCCTCGGCGAAGACGCCGTAGGCGCGGCTGACCTCGCCGTGCGGCCAGAAGTCGCTGAGCAGCGGGTACTCCAGGCCCTCCTGCTCGGCGAAGACGCGCAGGGTGTGGATGGAGTCGTTGGAGACGGCGAGCACCTGGGTGTCGCGGTCGGAGAACTGCGGCAGGTTGTCGCGCACCTCGCACAGCTCGCCGGTGCACACGCCGGTGAAGGCGAAGGGGTAGAAGAGCAGGACGACGTTCTTGGAACCGCGGAAGTCGGAGAGCTTCACGGTCGCGCCGTGGTTGTCCTTGAGCTCGAAGTCGGGGGCCTTGTCGCCGACCTGGATCGCCATCGTCGTGGATGTCCCTTCGTGGGTCTGTTCGGGTGGAACCCACCCTACGCAGCGATCACCGGGGGCCGTGCGGCAGCCGGGGTGCGGGACGCGAAATGCCGGGCCGGGCTTCTCAGCCCGGCCCGGCACACTCAGCCCGTCCGGCGTTTGAGGACGAGGCCCGTTCAGGGCCGATACGGGGGTCTGGGGGCGCGGCCCCCAGGGACGGCCACCCCAGCGGACGGCGGCCTCTCAGCCGACGGCCACTTTCGAACCGCTACTTCTTGGACTTCGCGGCCTTGGGCGTCACCAGCCGACTGCCGCTCCAGTCCTTGCCGACGCTGACACTCTTGGACGCCGACAGACCCGCCGTGGTCGCGGCTTCAGAGATGTCGCTCGGCTCCACGTAGCCGTCACGGCCGGTCTTCGGCGTCAGCAACAGGATCGCGCCGCCCTCTTCGATGTACGTGGTGGCGTCCACCAGCGCATCCGTCAGGTCGCCGTCCTCGTCGCGGAACCACAGCACCGCGGCATCGGCAACGTCGTCGTAGTCCTCGTCCACGAGTTCTGTGCCGGTGACTGACTCAATGGCCTCGCGGAGTTCCTGGTCTACGTCGTCGTCGTAGCCGATCTCCTGGACCACCTGCTCGGGCTGGAACCCCAGCCTCTCGGCAAGGGTCCGCTCCTCCGCGTGGTCCGCGGTCGCGCTCACGGGTTGCCTCCTGATCATGTCTTGGGAAATAACTCAGCCACGCGCGTGCGCGAAGCATTGGCCGTAGTCCACACGGGCGGGGCGGATCGCGCAAGTACCCGGCCGTTCAGACCGCCGAAACGGTGACGATCGTGAACGTGTCACCGCAACTCCAGGCACGCCCTCATCGTCTCAGGGTGACGCGCACCACACCAATCTGCCCCCTTTGTGCGTTTGGGAACCATCCGTTACGGCTCCACCGTTGCCCAGGAAACGGTTACCTCACAGTAGAGATGACGTTTGGCCCCCCGAGGTACACGATGGGGAGCGGTGCAGACGCCCAGAAACCCCCGAAACACAGCCCTCTGACAGGTAAGGACCAGCGTGGCTTCCGGATCCGATCGCAACCCGATCATCATTGGCGGCCTTCCGAGTCAGGTTCCTGACTTCGATCCCGAGGAAACCCAGGAGTGGCTCGACTCCCTCGACGCCGCCGTGGACGAGCGCGGCCGGGAGCGGGCCCGCTATCTGATGCTGCGGCTGATCGAACGGGCCCGCGAGAAGCGTGTCGCCGTGCCCGAGATGCGCAGCACGGACTACGTCAACACGATCGCCACCAAGGACGAGCCGTTCTTCCCGGGCAACGAGGAGATCGAGCGCAAGATCCTCAACGCGACCCGGTGGAACGCCGCGGTGATGGTGTCCAGGGCGCAGCGTCCCGGCATCGGCGTCGGCGGTCACATCGCCACCTTCGCGTCCTCCGCCTCGCTCTACGACGTGGGCTTCAACCACTTCTTCCGGGGCAAGGACGAGGGCGACGGCGGCGACCAGGTCTTCTTCCAGGGTCACGCCTCGCCGGGCATCTACGCCCGCGCCTTCCTGCTGGACCGCCTCAGCGAGCAGAACCTGGACGCGTTCCGCCAGGAGAAGTCGAAGGCGCGGTACGGCCTGTCGAGTTACCCGCACCCCCGGTCGATGCCGGACTTCTGGGAGTTCCCGACGGTGTCGATGGGCCTCGGCCCGATCGGCGCGATCTACCAGGCCCGGATGAACCGCTACATGGAGGCGCGCGACATCGCGGACACCTCCAAGTCGCATGTGTGGGCGTTCCTGGGCGACGGCGAGATGGACGAGCCCGAGTCGCTCGGCCAGCTGTCCATCGCCGCGCGCGAGGGCCTGGACAACCTCACCTTCGTGGTCAACTGCAACCTGCAGCGCCTCGACGGCCCGGTGCGGGGCAACGGCAAGGTCATCCAGGAGCTGGAGTCGATCTTCCGCGGCGCCGGCTGGAACGTCATCAAGCTGATCTGGGACCGCACCTGGGACCCGCTGCTCGCGCAGGACCGCGACGGCGTCCTGGTCAACCGGATGAACACCACGCCGGACGGCCAGTTCCAGACGTACGCCACCGAGACCGGCGCCTACATCCGCGACCACTTCTTCGGCGACGACCAGCGGCTGCGCGCCATGGTCGAGGGCATGACCGACGACCAGATCCTGCACCTGGGCCGCGGCGGTCACGACCACCGGAAGGTCTTCGCGGCGTTCTCGGCGGCCAAGGCGCACAAGGGCCAGCCGACGGTGATCCTCGCCAAGACGATCAAGGGCTGGACGCTGGGTCCCAACTTCGAGGGCCGCAACGCCACGCACCAGATGAAGAAGCTGACGGTCGACGACCTCAAGCGCTTCCGCGACCGGCTGCACCTGCCGATCGCCGACAAGGACCTGGAGAGCGGGGTCCCGCCGTACTACCACCCGGGGCGCGACTCCGAGGAGATCCAGTACATGCACGACCGCCGCAAGGGGCTCGGCGGTTACGTCCCGACGCGTGTCGTGCGCTCGAAGCCGCTGGCGCTGCCGGCGGACAAGACGTACGCGACCGTGAAGAAGGGCTCCGGTAACCAGTCGATCGCGACGACCATGGCCTTTGTGCGGCTCCTCAAGGACCTCATGCGGGACAAGGAGATCGGCAAGCGGTTCGTGCTGATCGCGCCGGACGAGTACCGCACGTTCGGCATGGACTCGTTCTTCCCGAGTGCGAAGATCTACAACCCGCTCGGCCAGCAGTACGAGTCGGTCGACCGCGAGCTGCTGCTGGCGTACAAGGAGTCGCCGCAGGGCCAGATGCTGCACGACGGCATCTCGGAGGCGGGCTGCACCGCCTCGCTGATCGCGGCGGGTTCGGCGTACGCCACGCACGGCGAGCCGCTGATCCCGGTCTACGTC
The DNA here is from genome assembly GCA_965653385.1 of uncultured Streptomyces sp. Lineage (GTDB taxonomy): Bacteria > Actinomycetota > Actinomycetes > Streptomycetales > Streptomycetaceae > Streptomyces. The sequence continues at coordinate 23,035 of CBFGZZ010000066.1, forward strand.
TTCTACTCGATGTTCGGTTTCCAGCGCACCGGCGACCAGTTCTGGCAGATGGCCGACCAGCTGGCGCGCGGTTTCGTGCTGGGCGCGACCGCCGGCCGTACGACGCTGACCGGTGAGGGCCTCCAGCACGCGGACGGCCACTCGCAGCTGCTCGCCTCGACCAACCCGGGCTGCGTCGCCTACGACCCGGCGTACTCGTACGAGATCGCGCACATCGTGCAGGACGGCCTGCGGCGGATGTACGGGGGTTCCGAGGAGCACCCGCACGGCGAGGACGTCTTCTACTACCTCACCGTCTACAACGAGCCGATCCAGCACCCGGCCGAGCCGGAGAACGTCGACGTCGAGGGCATTCTCAAGGGCGTGTACCGGCTGAGCGAGGGTGCCTCCGGGTCGATCCCGGCGCAGATCATGGCGTCCGGCGTGGCCGTCCCCTGGGCGGTCGAGGCGCAGCGGATCCTCGCCGAGGAGTGGAACGTGAAGGCCGACGTGTGGTCGGCGACCTCGTGGAACGAGCTGCGGCGTGAGGCCGTGGAGTGCGAGGAGCACAATCTGCTGCACCCGGAGGAGGAGCAGCGGGTGCCGTGGGTGACGCGGAAGCTGAGCGGGGCCGAGGGTCCGTTCGTGGCCGTTTCCGACTGGATGCGGTCGGTGCCGGACCAGATCGCGCGGTGGGTGCCGGGGACGTACCAGTCACTGGGGGCCGACGGCTTCGGCTTCGCCGACACCCGTGGGGCGGCGCGCCGCTTCTTCCACATCGACGCGCAGTCGATCGTGGTGGCGGTGCTGACCGAGCTGGCGAAGGAAGGGAAGGTGGACCGGTCCGTGCTGAAGCAGGCGATCGACCGGTACCAGCTGCTCGACGCGTCGGCCGCGGACCCGGGTGCGGCGGGCGGCGACGCGTAGCCTCCGGCGTCCGTCAACCGCTCGATGGGGTGGTGCGCCCGTGGGTGACCTGCGGGCGCTCCGCCCCTTCACACCCGCGGGGTGTCAGGGGCGGAGCGGGACTCGCTGAACGGGAACATCAGGACGCCGGGTGACGCGGTGTGGTGGCCGTTCACATCGCCCGCTGGGTGTTCCCAGGCGCTAGTACATACCGTTGCCCGGGGTTGCCACACCCGCCAGCCAGACGATCGCCAGCAGGGTGTCGATCGCGCCCAGGACGACGGCGATCAACGCCGGGACGGGGCGGGCTCCTGACCAGGTTCGGTTCATGGCCAGCCAGCCGCAGACGATCGCCACCGGGCCGAGGATGATGCCCAGTACGAAGAATCCGGCGACCGCGCAGACGGCTCCGACGATGCCCAGGGTCGCGCGATCCGGCCCGGTCCGTGACCACGTCCGGCCACGTGAGCGAGGGTGCCTGCGCGTACCGTGTCCGAAGCCCGCCATCGTCAACTCCCTGATTCGGCGTTCGACTTGGCGAGTACCCACGGTGCGCTTCTCATGCCTGCGTGTCCGGGCCGCGGCGCGCTGACCCCCTCCGGCAGCGCGCCGCAGGCCCTGGCTTGACCCACTGTGACCTGCGGCGCATGCCGTACGGGAGGGATCTTCGGGGTTGTCACCCTGATAGGGGAACTGCCCTGTCCCATCCCCCCGTTCGCGTCAGATGTGCGCGGCCCCCGCGCCCGCCTCAGCGTTCTCCCCCCGCTTGGTGAGGAAGGCCACGAAGACCGCGACGACCGCCACGCCCGTGGCGACCAGGGACGCCAGGCTCATGCCCGAGATGAACGTGTCGTGCGCCACGTCCGTGATCTTCGCGGCGACGGCGTCCGGAGTACCCGGGGCCAGCGGCGGTACGCCGACCTGGACCGCCTCGGACGCCTGGGCCTCCTGAGCGGCGGTCAGCGGCGGCAGACCCGCGGAGGTCCAGTTGCCGGCGAGGTCGCTGTCGACCTTGGAGGCCATGACGGCGCCCAGGACGGCCGTACCGAGGCTGCCGCCGATCTGCATCGCGGCCTGCTGGAGGCCGCCGGCCACGCCGGACAGTTCCATGGGCGCGTTGCCGACGATGACCTCCGTGGCGCCGACCATGACCGGCGCAAGGCCGAGGCCGAGCAGGGCGAACCAGATCGACATCACGCCGCTGCCGGTGTCCGTCTGAAGCGTGGACATGCCGTACATGGCGATGGCGGTGAGCGCCATGCCGCCCGCCAGCGGGACCCGCGGGCCGAGCTTGGTGATCATCGCGCCCGCGAGCGGGGAGCCGACGATCATCATGCCGGTGAGGGGGAGCAGGTGCAGACCGGCGTCGATCGGGCTCATGCCGTGGACGTTCTGGAGGTAGAACGTCACGAAGAACAGGCCGCCCATGAACGCGATGGCCATCAGGACCATCAGCACGACACCCGCGGAGAGCGGGATCGAGCGGAAGAGGGCGAGCGGGATGAGGGGTTCCCTGACCTTTGTCTCCCAGAGGGCGAAGAGCGCGAAGCCCACCACCGACCCGGCTATGAACAGCAACGTCTTGCCGTCGCCCCAGCCCCACTCCGGGGCCTTGATGAGTGCCCAGACCAGGCAGAACATCGCGGCCGACAACAGGCCGATGCCCAGGATGTCGAAGGAGCGCGGGGCGTTCTCGGCGCGGTGGTCGAGCAGGATCAGCACACCGAGGACGACGGCGAGGATGCCGACCGGCACGTTGATGAAGAACACCGACTGCCAGTTGACGTGCTCGACGAGGACGCCACCGAGGATCGGGCCGCCGGCGGTGGAGGCGCCGATGACCATGCCCCAGATACCGATGGCCATGTTGAGCTTCTCGGCCGGGAAGGTCGCCCGCAGCAGGCCGAGCGCGGCCGGCATCAGCAGCGCGCCGAACAGGCCCTGGAAGACACGGAAGACGACGACCGAGGCGATGCTGCTGGACAGGCCGATCGCGCCGGAGGCGGCGGCGAAGCCGACGACGCCGATGAGGAACGTCTGGCGGTGGCCGAACCGGTCACCGAGCTTGCCCGCGGTGATCAGGGAGACCGCGAGGGCGAGGAAGTAGCCGTTGGTGATCCACTGCACCTCGGCGAAGGACGCGCTCAGGTCCTTCTGGATGGCCGGGTTGGCGATGGCCACGATGGTGCCGTCGAGGGCCACCATCATGACCCCGACCGCGACGGTGATGAGGGTGAACCAAGGGTGGCCGCGCAGCCCCTTGGCCGGCGTCGCATCCGGCGGGGCTGCCGGCGCCCGGTCCCCCGGCCCCGTCGTCTTGATGGTGGTCTGACTAGTCATACGTTCGAGGCTAATGACAGCCACTGACAATTGACAAACTGATTCACAAGTCGGTAACTGACACATATGGAAACACTGCGCGAACGCAAGAAGCAGCGCACCCGGGAAGCGCTGCTGCGTACCGCGCTGGAGCTCTTCACCACCGAGGGGTACGAGCGCACCACGGTCGATGACATCGCGGAGGCCGTCGATGTGTCGCAGCGCACGTTCTTCCGTTACTTCGCCGGCAAGGAGGAGGCGGCCCTCGCCCTGATGGAGGTGACGGTCGCGCACTTCCTCCGGTCGGTGCGCGAGCGCCCGCCGCAGGAGGCACCGATGGAGGCGCTGCGGCAGGCGGTGGTGGAGGGCTGGGACACGCTCAACGACGCGATCGAGGCCATCGCGCCGGTCGAGCTGTATCTGCGCATGTGCCGGGTGGTCGAGTCGACGCCCGCCCTGCTCGCCGCCCATCTGCGCCGCTCGGTCGAGGTCGAGGAGGCGATCTCGGCCATCCTCGCCGAGCGCGAGGGGGTCGACATGGACACGGATCCGCGGCCACGGCTGGCGGTGGCCGTCTTCAGCGGCGTGATGCGGCTGACGGAGCGTCAGTGGAGTGTCGGTGAGGACTTCAGCCTCGACGCCATGCGGGCACTGACCGTCTCATATCTCGAACAGATCGGCCCGGCACTCAGCGAGAGCTGGCGAACACGCTGAGGTCACCGGCGTGTTGCCACCACCTTGATCGAAACGTGATACCCATCACTTGGTTAACGCGAGACCCTCCCGTTCTCCTAGTGTGTCCTCCCAGTGACTTCCTTCGACACGTCCCCGCAACTGAACGTCTGGCGCGCTCTGCTCGCACTGGCCGTGGTGTTCGTGATGCTGGCGACCACCGGCTGGACCGCCCTGCGCCACCACCGGACCGCCTCTCCGCTCCAGGCCTCGCTCAGCGCCTGGGAGGACGGCAGCGTCGCCGGACATCGACTGCCGGCCGCGACATCCTCCCCCGCGCGGCTCGCCCGCTTCTTCGCCTCGCTCACCGACATCCAGCGCACGGATCTCGTACGCCGCTATCCGCTGGCGGTCGGCAACATGAACGGCGCTCCGGTCGACCTGCGCTACCGCGCCAACCGCCTCGCCCTCCACGAGGCGCGCGAGGTCGAGCGCAAACGCATGCACGACAAGAAGCTCACGCCCGACGGGCAGCGCGAGGCGGGCCGCCGTATGCATCGCTTCGAGTCGATGATGCGGACGGACCGGAACATCCTCGCCTTCGACCCCGAGGGCTCGGGGCGGGCCGCCGAGGTGTTCGGTGACCTGAGCCGGGCCGAGCGGATCTCGGTCGTCGTCCCCGGTGTCGACACCGACCTGCTCACCTTCCAGCGCACCAGCCGGAAGTACTCCGCGCCGGTCGGCATGGCCCAGTCCCTGTACGCCGCCGAGCGCGCGGCCAGCCCGTCGACGCGTACGGCCGTGATCGCCTGGGCCGACTACACGGCGCCGAGCGGGCTCGGCATCGATTCCGCGACGGCGATGCGGGCCGCGGGCGGGGCCGTGCGGCTGGAGGCACTGGTGCGGGCCCTGCCCGGCGCCTCGCCGGTCTCCCTCTTCTGCCACAGCTACGGCTCGGTGGTGTGCGGGATCGCCGCGCCCTCGCTGCCGGGACGGGTGGCCGACATAGCGGTGGCCGGCAGCCCCGGCATGCGGGTCTCGAAGGCCTCCCATCTGCGCACGTCCGCGCATGTGTGGGCGATGCGGGACGCCGACGACTGGGTGCAGGACGTGCCGTATCTCGAGGTCGGCGGGCTGGGACACGGGGAGGATCCGGTGTCGTCGGTGTTCGGTGCCCGGGTGCTGTCGGCGCGGGAGGCCAAGGGACACGGCGGCTACTTCGAGCCGGGCACGGACAGCGTGGCGAACTTCGCCGAGATCGGGGTTGGCGCGTACCGCTCGGTGCGGTGCGCAGACGATGCCGAGGCCTGTCGGGCGGGTTTGTCCGACACGGCGTCGGCCGGACGCGCGTAGAGGCGCAGAAATTGCGGTGTGCGCGGGGTGGCGACGGAGGAGCACGTGCCGCATACGATGAGCCGCATGGGTGACGTACTGGCCGGATTTCATGCCGCCTGGGAGTTCGAGTCCGACTCCGTGCTCATCCGTTACGAACGGGGCATTCGAACACCCAAGCTGTTCCAGGCACTGGGGGAACGCCGAGTGCCTCTTGAGGCGATCGGCGCGGTGACGCTGACGCCGGGAAAGCGCGGAACGGTGGTGCTGCGCCTTGAGCTGCGGCCCGGCGCCGATCCGTTGCTGGAGGCGGCGGCGGGGCAGCTGAAGGAGGGCGGCGATCCGTACCGGCTGGTGCTGCCGGCCGAGCGCGAGACGCTGGCCGAGTACTACGCCGACGAGCTGCGGGCGGAGCTGAAGGAGTCGGGGCCGGCCGAGGAGTTCCTCGTGGGGGCGCCCGAGGTGCCGTTGCAGTTCAAGGCGTACGACGGGAAGGCGTCCTTCGACGGGCAGACGGTGCGGTTCCGCTGGTTCTGGACCGGGGCGTCCTCGGCGAAGTGGAAGGCGGGGGACCAGAGCTTCACCGTCGGCGAGTTGAGCGGCGTCGAGTGGCGGTCGCCCGAAGTCTTCGAGGGGTACCTGCGGTTGGTCCGACGGGACGGCGTCGACGGGCGGCCCGTGCCCGAGCAGGTCGATCACGATCCGGCGGCGGTGGTGTTCGGGCTGGGGTACGGGCCGGTGCACGAGTCGTTGCCGTTCGCCGCGGCGGTGCTGTCGGCGGTTCGCTCCACGGGGGTGACCGCAGCCGTCCCGGCGGCGGGGGTGCCGCGCCGGGACCCTGCGGATATCGCCGAGCGGATCCGGCACCTCGGGGAGTTGCATCAGGCGGGGTTGGTGACGGATGAGGAGTTCTCCGTCAAGAAGGCCGAGTTGCTGGCGGAGCTTTAGGGCGGAGCGTCTGCCGGGTTCGGTCGGGTGGCGGGTGCGGGTCGTGTGTGGCTGGTCGCGCAGTTCCCCGCGCCCCTAAAAGCCTCTGGCCCGCGGCCGCCGAAAGATCGCTACTCCGCGCCCGCCAAA
>CBFGZZ010000067.1:0-29205 GCA_965653385.1 uncultured Streptomyces sp.
CCCCCACCCGCTCGTGGGGGGCGAGCCCCTCCCCCCCGACCCCCCGCCACCGCCTTGTCCGCATACGTTCGTCCCGCTGTGAGCCGCCGGGGGAACGGCGGCTCCCCTTAGGGAGATCGGGGGTGTGCTCGTGCGCATCGGACTGATTGCGGAGGGTGGCTATCCGTATGTGAGCGGTGACGCCAGGCTCTGGTGCGACCGGCTCGTGCGCGGGCTCGGGCAGCACGAGTTCGACATCTACGCGCTCAGCAGCAGCGAGCGCCAGGAGGACGAGGGCTGGGTCCCGCTGCCACCGCAGGTCAGCCGTGTGCGTACCGCACCGCTGTGGGCGGCCGAGGACGACGGGGTGGTATACGGCCGCCGCGCGCGCCGCAGGTTCGCCGACTGCTACGGCGAGCTGGTGGCCGCTCTCTGCGCCGGGGGTGCCGCAGCCGGTCTGGGGTCCGCCGCAGACGCATCCGCAGCTTCCGAGCACGCCTCGGCCACTGAGGCGGACCGTTTCGGCAACGCGCTGTACGGGCTCGCCGAACTCGCCCGCGACGAGGGTGGGCTGGTGGGAGCGCTCCGCTCCGAGGCCGCCGTACGCGCCCTGGAGCGCGCCTGCCGAGCGCGGGGTGCCCTGCGCACGGCGCGCGAGGCGCGCGTCCCCGATCTGCTCTCCTTCGCCGCGCATCTGGAACGCGCCCTGCGCCCCCTCTCGCTGGACTGGTACGAGGACGACGGCCTGGGCTCGGTCGACCTCTGCCACGCCACTTCCGGTGGCGCCGCGGCCCTCCCCGGCCTGCTCGCCCACCACTTCAGCGGCGTACCCCTCCTGCTGACCGAGTACGGCGTCCGCCTGCGCACCCATTACCTGGCCGCACCCGAGGCCTCGCCCGCCGTACGCTCCCTGCTCGCCGCCCTGCACGGCAGGCTCGCCGCCGAGGCCTACGCCCGGGCCGCCCTCATCACGCCCGGCAACGGCCACGCCCGCCGCTGGCAGGAGCGCTGCGGCGCCGACCGCGCGAAGCTGCGCACGGTCTACCCCGGCATGGACGCCTCCCGCTTCGCGGAGGTCGGCGAGGCTCCGGGGTGCGCGGAGCCGGACTCGCTGGTCTGGGTCGGCCGTATCGAACCGGCCAAGGACATCGTGTCGCTGCTGCACGCCTTCGCCGAGGTGCGCAAGGAGGAGCCGAAGACCCGCCTGCGGATCGTCGGCAGCCCGTCGGGCGCCGAGGGCGCCGCCTACCTCGGCCATTGCAGGGCACTGGCCGCGCAGCTCTTCCCCGACGAGGCCGAGGGCCCGCACACCGTCGGCGACAATCCCGTTTCCTTCGAGGAGATCGGCGGCCCGGAGATCCCCACCCTCGCCGACGCGTACGCCTCGGGCGGCGTGGCCGTCCTGTCCAGCGTCGTCGAGGGCTTTCCGATCGGCCTGGTCGAGGCCATGTTCAGCGGGCGCGCGACCGTGTCCACCGACGTCGGCGCGGTGGTGGAGGTCATCGGTGGCACCGGTCTCGTCGTCCCCCCGCGCAATCCGCGGGCGCTCGCCGAGGCCTGTGTGGCGCTGTTGCGCGACCCCGAGCGGTGTGAACGGCTGGGCGCGGCCGCACGCGCGCGTGCGCTCGAACTGTTCACTGTCGAGCAGAACGTCGCGGCATTTCACGGCATTTACCTGGAGATCGTCTCGCGCACACCGGTCCGCCGCCTCGTTCTGGACGAGGCCGGCGACCCCCTGCCCTTCGCCGTCCCCGCCGAAGCCCATGTCCCCGGCCGGTGGACCGACCGCACCGCACGCCTGGTGGCTCGCGGCGGCCCGGTTCGACCGCCGGGAGCCCCCGTGCGCGCCACCGTGCTGCCCGCGACGGAGGGAGCGCGATGAGCAGCGGCCTGGGCGGACTGGACCGCCCCGGGGTTCCGACCAGCCCAGGGGCCTGGGACGAGCGGTCGGAGGAGTGGCTCACGGTGGAGGGGGACGCCCCGGAGAGAGTGGAGGGAGACGTCCGGGAACGTGCCCCCGAGTCGCGGCCCGCCACGGTCGACGCACCGACCTCCAGCCGCACCTACGGCCCCCGCCCCGCCTCCTCCCGCCGCACCGGCGCGGACCCCGTCAAGGCACTGATGCACCGTCACCGCGCCCTCTGTGAACGCGCGGTGGACCCCTTGGAGATCGCCGCCGGCCTGGAGGCCCACGGCATCACCGACCGCACCGCGTCACGCTTCCTGCACCGGGACGTCTTCTCCCTCGCCGAGGAGATCTACGCCCGCGTACCCCGCGACGCCGACACGCCCGCCGGCCCTCCGCCCCCCGGCGCTCCCCGCGCACGCGCCGACTGGATCCTCCTCAGCCTCCTCCCCGGCACTCTCTGCGCGGCGGCCGTGATCGCCCTGCACCTCACCCACGGCCAGTCCCGCCTGATCGCGGCCGCCGCGGGAGCCCTCGCCGTGGCCCTGGCCCTGCGCGCCGCCCTGGCCCGAGGCCCCCTCGCCGGCAAGGACCGCAGACATCCCTGTGCCACCCGAATCGCCTGGCTCGCCGCCTACGCCCTCCTCGGCGACGGACTCCTCCAGGCAGCCGCCGCCGGCGGACCCGACGCCCTCCCGAACGGCGCGGTCGACAGCCCCTGGCCGTTCACCACCGCCCCCGTCCTGGCCCTCAGCCTCTCCTGCGCCCCCGCGGCATGGTGCGCCCACCTCCTCGCCGTACGGGCCCGTCGCAAGCTCTCGTCCAGCCGGGCCCTGGAGGAGTTCGCCGCCTCCGCGAAGCCGCTGCTCCTGGGCACCCTCACCCTCTATCTCTGCGCGCTGGCGGCCCTGCTGACCCTGACCACCACTGCCCTGGACGAGCCCCTCGCCTACCCCCAGACCCTCGCCCGGGGCGGCCTCCTGTTCCTCGCCCGCCTCCTCCCCCCCCCCGGCTCCACCCCCCCCCCCGCGCTCGTCCTGCCCGCCGCGGCCTCGGCCGAGGCCACGGCCCTGGCCGCCCTCTTCGCGGGCCGCCTCCCCGGCTGTGCCTGGCTGGCGACCCCTGTCGAGACCCTCATCGACACCTGGGGCCCGGCCGCCGTCCCCGCCGCCGCCTGCGGCACGGCCGCCCTGATCCTCCTGCTGCACGCGACCCGCACCCTCACGAGGGCCTCGGCACACGCGACGCGGGACCAGCAGTGAACCCCCGCCGAGCGGCACCGACCGCCGCGCGTGCCACAGCCCTCACCGTTCCACAACCGGAGGCATCACCACCCCAGCCCCCTCCGTCTGAGACCCCTTGAAGGAGAACCCCAAATGATCACCTCCCGACCCGATCACCCCTCGGCCCCGGGAGCCGCCCGATGAGAGTCCTGCTGATCGGAGCCAACGGCTACCTCGGGCGCTTCGTGGCCGACCGTCTCCTCGCCGACCCCGCCGTCCAACTCACCGCTCTCGGCCGCGGTGACGACGCCGACGTCCGCTTCGACCTCGCCTCCGGCAGCCCCGGTGCCCTCACCCGCTTCCTCGACGCGGTCCACCCCGGCGTCGTCATCAACTGCGCCGGTGCCACCAGGGGCGGCGCCCGCGAACTCACCCGCCACAACACGGTCGCCGTCGCCACCGTGTGCGAGGCACTGCGGCGCAGCGGCTGCGGCGCCCGCCTCGTGCAGATCGGCTGCGGCGCCGAGTACGGCCCGAGCCAGCCCGGCTCCTCCACGGCCGAGGACGCCGTCCCCCGCCCCGGCGGCCCGTACGGCGTCAGCAAACTCGCCGCCACCGAACTGGTCCTCGGCTCCGGCCTGGACGCCGTGGTCCTCCGGGTCTTCTCACCCGCGGGCCCCGGAACCCCGGCCGGTTCGCCTCTCGGCCGACTCGCCGAGGCCATGCGCCGAGCCATGCAGTCGGGCGACGGCGAGCTGAAACTCACCGGCCTCGGCGCGCAACGCGACTTCGTCGACGTCCGCGACGTCGCCCGCGCCGTCCACGCCGCCTCGCTGTCCGCCGCACAGGGCGTCATCAACATCGGCTCGGGGCGTGCCGTCCGCCTCCGTGACGCCGCCGCCGTCCTCGCGCGCGTGGCCGGATACGGCGGCGCCCTCCACGAACTCGACGGCCCGCCCGGCCCGTTGCGCCCGTCCATCGGCCACCCCCGCGCCGACTCGGACCACGCGATGCACGTGAGCCACGCGGTCCATGCCGCCCACGCGGTCTCGGGCCAGTCCGCCCCGGTCGTGTACCCGTACCCGGACGGCTGCGGCAGCTGGCAGCAGGCCGACGTGCGCACCGCACGCGACCGGCTCGGCTGGCGCCCCCGGATCAACCTGGAGGAGTCGCTGGGCGACATCTGGATGGAGGCGGCATGCCGTATCTGACCGGCACCACGCCGATCACGGCGAACACGGACCTCCGCACCGGCCTCGGCGTCCCCGGCTACGCACACCCCCTGCTCGCCCCGGCCGAGTGGGGCGAACTCACCAGGCCCGGCACTCCCGTGCACTGGGTCGTCCTCGACGTCGCCGACGGCCCCGGAGCCCGTCCCGACCCGCACTGCCTGCAAGCCGCCGGCATGCTCCACAACGCGGGCGTCCGCGTCCTCGGCCACCTGGACACGGCCCACCTGGACGCCGCCCGCCTCGACACGGCACGTGGCGCCCGCGCCTTCGGCGAGGTGATCTCCGAGGCCCAGCGCTATCTCGACTGGTACCGGGTCGACGGCTTCTTTCTGGATCGCTGCCCGACCGAGCGGGCCGCTCTGCCCGAGATCCGCCGTACGGTCACCACGCTCCGGGCGCTGCGTGACGAGGCCCACATCGTCCTCGGCCACGGCACCCACCCCCACCCGGGCTACGCCGAGTGCGCCGACCAACTGGTCACCTTCCGTGGCTCGTGGAGTGACTACCGCTGGTCGCAGGTGGCCGAGTGGACGGCCGACTACCCGCCCGACCGCTTCTGCCACTTCGTCCACGGAGTGCCCCTCGGCCACCTCGACGAGGCGCTGCGCATCGCCCGCTGGCAGGGCGCCGCGACCGTCTGGTTCACCGACCACACGGACCGCGGCGGACGCGCAGACCCGTGGGAGGCCATGCCCGGCTACTGGGACGAAATCGTCTCGCGGATCGGAACAGGTGTCTCGGAATGAAAAAGGCCATGGCACTGTTACGGAGAGAACAACCGTAGTGATCGACCGACCAACGGAGTCCCCGTGTCGCTGCCACCCCTGGTCGAGCCGGCCCCCGAGCTCACCGTAGACGAGGTTCGCAGGTACTCCCGCCACCTGATCATCCCCGATGTGGGGATGGACGGGCAGAAGCGGCTGAAGAACGCCAAGGTGCTCTGTGTGGGCGCCGGCGGCCTGGGCTCGCCGGCGCTGATGTACCTGGCCGCGGCGGGCGTCGGCACGCTCGGCATCGTGGAGTTCGACGAGGTCGACGAGTCGAACCTCCAGCGTCAGATCATCCACAGCCAGGCCGACATCGGCCGCTCCAAGGCCGAGTCCGCGCGCGACTCCGTCCTCGGCATCAACCCGTACGTGAACGTGATCCTTCACGAGGAGCGGCTCGAGGCCGACAACGTGATGGACATCTTCAGCCAGTACGACCTGATCGTCGACGGCACGGACAACTTCGCGACCCGCTACCTGGTCAACGACGCCTGTGTGCTGCTGAACAAGCCGTACGTGTGGGGCTCGATCTACCGCTTCGACGGCCAGGCCTCCGTCTTCTGGTCCGAGCACGGCCCCTGCTACCGCTGCCTCTACCCGGAGCCCCCGCCGCCGGGCATGGTCCCCTCCTGCGCCGAGGGCGGCGTCCTGGGTGTGCTGTGCGCGTCCATCGGCTCCATCCAGGTCACCGAGGCCATCAAGGTCCTCACCGGCACCGGTGAGCCACTGGTCGGCCGCCTGATGATCTACGACGCACTGGAGATGCAGTACCGCCAGGTCAAGGTTCGCAAGGACCCGAACTGCGCGGTCTGCGGCGAGAACCCGACCGTCACCGAGCTCATCGACTACGAGGCCTTCTGCGGCGTCGTCTCCGAGGAGGCCCAGGAGGCGGCCGCCGGTTCGACGATCACTCCCAAGCAGCTCAAGGAGTGGATCGACGACGGCGAGAACATCGAGATCATCGACGTCCGCGAGATCAACGAGTACGAGATCGTCTCGATCCCCGGCGCCCGGCTGATCCCGAAGAACGAGTTCCTCATGGGCACCGCCCTTCAAGGCCTTCCGCAGGACAAGAAGATCGTCCTGCACTGCAAGACGGGTGTCCGCAGTGCGGAAGTCCTCGCGGTCCTGAAGTCGGCGGGCTTCGCCGACGCCGTGCACGTCGGCGGCGGCGTGATCGGCTGGGTCAACCAGATCGAGCCCGACAAGCCGGTCTACTGACCCGAGGGGTCCCTGGCTTTCACGGCGGGGGGGGGGGGGCCCCCGGGGGGGGCCCGGGGTTTGCGGGGGGGGGGCGACCCCCCCCCGGGGTGCTCCACCCCCCCGCCGTCGTCATGAGCAGACCTTGCCGTCCTCGGGCACCGTCCCCTCCAGCAGATACGCGTTCACCGCGGAGTCGACGCAGTCGCTCCCCTTGCCGTACGCGCCGTGGCCCTCGCCCTTCCAGGTGAGCACCACACCGACGCCCTTGCCCAGTTCGTCCGCCATCCTCCGGGTGCCCTCGTAGGGCGTCGCCGGGTCGCCGGTGGTGCCGACCAGCAGGATCGGTGGCGCGCCCGGCGCGCTCACTTCCGGGGTGTCGTACTGCCCGGCCACCGGCCAGTCGTGACACCAGCCCCCGACGTCCCAGCCCAGCATGGGGCCGAACACGGGCGAGATCTTCTCGAACCTCGGCAGCAGCTTCTTCGTCTCCTCGACCGTCGGCCGCTGCTTGTCGTCCAGGCACGATATGACCCGTTGTGAGTGGTACCCCGTGCCGTAACGGCCCGACGGGTCGCGCTCGTTGTACTCGTCGGCGAGCGCCAGGAGTTCCGAGCCGTCGCCCTGCTCGGCCGCCTCCAGGGCGCTGGTCAGGGTCGGCCACCGCGACTCGCTGTACAGCGGCTGGATGAGGGCGGTGAGCGCGAGCGTCTCCGTGAGCCTGCGCTCGGACGACGTCGGCAGCGGGCTCGCGTCGATCCGCTTCAGCAGGTTCATGATCTTCCGTGTGCCCGCCTCGGGGTCTTGGCCGGTGGAGCGGAGGTAGTTGTTCAGCGCGCGCTGGAAGCCCCTGGCCTGGTTCTCGGCGTGCCCCGCGGAGTCGGCGCTCGGGTCGGAGACCGCGTCCAGGATCAGGCGCCCGACGTTCTTCGGGAACAAGTGGGCGTACACCCCGCCGAGTTCGGTGCCGTAGGAGATGCCGAAGTAGTGCGTCTTCTTGTCGCCGAGAACCTGGCGCAACAGATCCATGTCGCGAGCGGTGTCGGTGGTCGACACATGGGCCATCAGAGGGCCCGCGGACTTCCCGCAGCCCTTGCCGAAGGCGGCGGCATCCCGGAAGTACGCCGTCTCCTCGGCCGGAGAGTCCGGTGTGATGTCCACGGACTCGGAGGCCTGGATCTCCTTGTCACCGCGGCAGCGCACGCCCTCACTGGCGCCCACCCCGCGCGGGTCCCAGCTCACCAGGTCGTACCGCTTGCCCAGCTCGGACGCGGTGGAGGCGTACCACGACAGGGTGGACACCCCTGAGCTGCCGGGGCCACCGAAGTTGAACAGCAGCGAGCCGATGCGGTCGTCGCCGGTGGCCTTGGTGCGGATCAACGCGAGGTCGATCGTCCCGCCCTTCGGTTCGGACCAGTCCAGCGGTGCCTTGAGCGTCGCGCACTGCCACTCGTCGCCCGGCGCGGGGGAGTCATCGGTGGCTTCGCAGCGTCCCCAGTCGAGTTTCTGCGAGGTCAGGGACGACGGCAGCGGGGTCGTCGAGCCGGCGGAGGAGGCCGACGCCCCCGTGCCGCTCGTCTCCCCCTCGGCATCCGCGCTGTCCGACGAGCCGCCGCTGCAACCCGTCGCCAACAGGGCGGCGGCCGCCGTCAGGGCCGTCCACCGTACGAAACGCGCCATCTCACTTCCCCCCTCGCAGGCCGTCCGCACCGTGCCGCGGATGGCGGTCTGGCCATAGTAGGCGGATCACGGAAAGACCGTCGGAGCCTGTGGATAACTCTCTGACCTGTGCTTTTAATGGTGCCCGGCCGGTCTCAGGAGCAGACGGTGCCGGTCGCTGGCACCTTCCCGTCCAGCAGGTATCCGTTCACCGCGTCCTGCACGCACTTGTTCTTGCTGTTGTAGGCCCCGTGCCCCTGACCCTTGTACGTCAGTTGCACACCCACCCCCGCGCCCAGCGCTTCCACCATCCGCTGAGCGCCCTCGTACGGCGTGGCCGGGTCGCCCGTGTTCCCCACCACGAGGATCGGTGCCGCACCCGGCGCGCTGACGTCGGGATGGTCGGCGGCACCCGGCACGGCCCAGTCGGTGCAGCTGAGCAGGGACCAGGCGAAGGCATCGCCGAACAGGGGCGAGGCGGCCCGGAACTCGGGCAGTTTGCGCTCGACGTATTCCGGGGTGTACCGCGGCTTGTCGTCGGCGCAGTTGATCGAGATGTTGGCGGCGGTGATGTTGCTGTACTCACCGTTCTCGCTGCGTCCGTTCAGCGAGTCGGACAGCAGCATCAGGATCCTGCCGTCACCGTCGTACGCCTGCTCGAGACCCTCCGTGAGGTACTGCCAGAGATCCTTCGAGTACAGCGCCTGCGCGATGCCGTTGGTCGCCGCGCTCTGTGTCAGATCGCGCGGGAAGACACCCTGGATCGGCTTGCGGTCGAGGTCCTTCAGCAGCTTGGCGATGCGGTCCTTGACGTCCTGGGCGGTGTCGCCGATGGGGCAGTCCTCGGTCTTGGAGGTGCAGTCCTCGGCGAAGTTGTCGAGGGCGAGCTGAAAGCCCTTGACCTGCCCGAATGTGCCCTGCTCGGAGTTCTGCGTCGGGTCGACCACCGCGTCGAAGACGGCGCGGCCCACGTTCTGCGGGAACAGGTGGGCGTAGACGCCGCCGAGTTCGGTGCCGTAGGAGATGCCGAAGTAGTGCAGCTTGTCGTCGCCGAGTACCTGTCGCATCAGGTCCATGTCGCGGGCCGCGTCGGTGGTGCGCACATGCGGGAGCATCCTTTCGGAGTTGTCCTCGCACGCCTCGTTGAACTCCTTGGTGTTGTCCAGCAGTTCGGTCCGCTCGGTGGCGTCGTCCGGCGAGGTGTCCTGCTGGAAGTAGGCGTCGAGCTGCTGGTCGTTCTCGCACAGCACGGGTGCACTGCGACCGACCCCGCGCGGATCGAAACTCACCAGGTCGTAGCGGGTGCGCAGCTTCTCGTAGGCGTCGCCGAAAGAGGGCAGTGCGGTGACGCCCGAGGCGCCCGGCCCGCCGAAGTTGAAGATCAGCGAGCCGATCCGCCGGTCCTTCGTGCCGCTGGTCCGCACCCGGATCAGCTCGATGTCGATCGTGTCGCCCTCGGGATCGTTCCAGTCGCGGGGCGTCTTCATCGTGGCGCACTGCCATGACCCGCCGTCCGGCAGGGGCGACGGGCTGCCCGCGCCGCCTTGCGCCTGGGAGGGGGCCGGACAGTCCTTCCAACGCAGTTCCTGGGCGGTCAGATCCTCGTCCCCGGAGTCGTCGTCGCTGCATCCCGCCAGCAAGGAGGACAGCAGCAGGGCTGCGGCGGTCAGGGCAGCGGCACGCGTCCGGGGCGGGTTCGGCATGGTCCCATCCTGGGGTCGTACGGGGTGGGGCGCTCGGGGCGCGAGCCGTACGAGGTACGTACGAGGTACGACGGCGCCTTGACCTGTTCCGACCTTTACGACGTACGACGTACGACGTCGGCGGAGTCGAGTCATACGACAAGCCCCGCTGTCCCACATACGCCGCCTCGCGATACGCCTGCTCGCGATGCGCCTGCTCGCGATGCGCCGCCTCGCGCTACAGCGCGCCCTTGCGGGTCAGGTGGTTGAAGGCGAGCCATCCCGGCAGCACGGGCAGCCACAGTGTCAGGAGCCGGAACAGCAGCACGGCGGGCGCGGCGACCTCGCTGGGCAGACCCACGGCGATCAGACCGACGGTCAGGGTCGCCTCCACGGCGCCCACGCCGCCCGGGGTCGGTGCCGCGGAGCCGAGCGCGTTGCCCGCCAGGAAGACGACGGCGACGCTGGCGATGCTGAGCGAGGTGCCCTCGCTGCCGAACGCCCGGATCGAGGCGTCCAGGCACATCACGAAGCAGGCGGTCAGCAGCAGCATGCCGCCGATGCCGGTGACCAGCTTCTGCGGTCGCTGAAGCACGTCGAGCATGCGCGGGACGACACCCGCGAAAAGCGACCTCACTCGCGTGACGACGAATTTCCGCAGGAACGGCACCGAGGTCACCACGAGCACCAGCACCGCCACCGTCAGCAGACCTGCGATGACCGTCCGGGACGGCGACAGCGACGGCGTCTTCTCGGTACCGGTCAGATAGCCGAAGGACAGCAGCATCAGGATGTGGCAGCCGAGCCCGAACAGCTGCGACGCGCCGACGCTCGCCACCGCGAGCCCCGGCCGCACTCCCGCGCGTTGGAGGAAGCGGGTGTTCAGGGCGACGCCGCCGACCGCGGCCGGCGCGACGATCTTCACGAACGATCCGGCGACCTGGGCCGCCACCGTCCGCCGGAAGGGCACCCGCTCGGGCACGAAGCCCAGCAACGCCATCGCCGCCGCGAAGTAGCTGGCCGCCGAGAACAGCACGGCCGCGGCCACCCAGCCCCACTGCGCGTTGGAGATGAGCGGGCCGAACTCGATGTGCGTGAGCTGCGTCAGCAGGAAGTACGCGCCGATGGCTCCGGCGATGAAGCTGATCAGCGTGCGCGGCCGCACCCGCTCAAGACGGGCTGGTTCGACCGGCGCCTGCGGCCTGATCCGCAGCACCTCGTGGCGGATCTGGGTGAGCAGATCCTCCTCGCGCGCCTCGTCCAGAGCCTCGTCGATGGCCCGCTTCTCGGCCCGCGCCTGCGCCCGCACGGTCTTCTTGTCCGGCTTGTCGAGGGTCGGCGCGGCCTCGCTCGGGGCCTCCTCGCTGCGGGCGTGTTTCGCGTGCTTGGACGCCTCCAATACGGCGTCGCGCTCGCGCTGGGCCCTCTCTCTGGCGAGTCTTCGCAGCGTCGCGCGCGTGGAGCGGCTCAGGGCGATGGGCTGGAGCATCGGCAGACAGTCGGCCACCGTGTCGGGGCCGAGCACGCTCACCGCCGAGGCCACCGCGCGCTCGGCGCCCACGCGCAGGCCGAGGGTCACCAGCAGCTGGGAGATGTCCATGCGCAGCAGCAGGCTGTTCGCCGCGATCTCGCCGATACGCAGGTCGGTGATAATCACCTTGCCGGAACGATCCACCAGAATCGCGTCACCCACCAGCCTGCGGTGCGCGATGCGCCGGGACTGCAGCGCCTTGACCTGGAGCCAGGTGTCGCGCAGCAGTTCGTCGGTGATCTCCTTGTCCGCCAGCGAGTCCAGGGTGTGCCCGCCGGTGTGCTCGTAGACCAGCATCACGGCGTCCGGGCCGAGCTCGGAGGTGGCGATCAGCTTGGGCGCGTTGGCACCGGCCGCGATGGCCGCGTAGGCGAGCAGTGCCTCCTGCTCCAGGGCCTGACGGAGCGACTGGAGGCTGCTTCGGGTGGCGAAGCCGCGCAGTGTCAGATTGCGCCACGCGCGATAGAAGAAGCCCTGAGCCTGCTGCTCCCGGTCGACCACCGTCACGTCCAGCGGCGGACCGTCCTCCAGGGTGACGAAGTAGCGCCGGCCGCGGTCGCCGGTCTCCTGTGTGTCGGAGCTCTCCTCGCGGGCAGCGCTCACCGGGCGGAAGCCGACGTGCCTGAGGCCCGCCATCAGGGTCCGTCCGGTGGGCCGGACATTGGGCGAGCCGACCGCGTACAGCGTGCCGTAGGCGACGGTCCAGCCGATCAGCAGCGTCAGGAGGATCGAGAACGGCGTGGTGTAGCCGGTGACCAGCATGGAGAAGGCGTAGAGGATCAAGACCGCCCAGAGCACCGCACGCCAGCGGGGTCTGCGGGACATGCCCACGGCGGTCATGTACGCGATCACCGGCGCGAGGTACCCGTGCACCGGGTCGGTGAGGGAGCCGATGTCGCCGGGCGAGGGCTGGGTGAGGGCGTCCCGGATGGACTCGGGGGCGGCCCGCGCGACCCACAGGTCCGTGGCTAGCGTCACTCCGTGTGCCAGGACGGCCGCGAGGACACCGTCGGCGATCCGCAGCCCGTCCCGCTTGATGAGCCGCTCGATCGCGAAGGCGACGGGCACCAAAAGGATGGCGATGCTGGAGACGAGCCCGGCCATCTTGCTGAACACGTCGGGCGCCTGGCCGGTGCCCTTGTTGATGTCCTGTTCGAGGCCCGAGGTGGTGCCGTGCGCGAACGCGGCGATCGCGAGCAGCAGCACGATGCCGAGCACGCCCACGAGGAGCCGCATGAGGTCGGAGGGACGGTGCACGCGCGCGGGGAGCAGCGGTTCGTCGCCCTCGACCTCGTCGACGTGCGTCTCGTCCAGTTCGTACGCGGCCTCGTCCTTCTCGCCGGTGTCGCTGTCGCTGCCCCTGTCGCCGCCGTCGCCGGTGTCCTTCTCGTCGGCGTTCGCGGTGCCAGGGCGCGACGAAGCGTCAGAGGTGCCTTCCGCGTCCTCCGGGTGCGCACCCTGCTGCTTCATCGTCTCTTCTTGATCTCGTATCACCAGTCACCGCCCGCACGATGGTGGCATGCTGCACTGACACACGGGGGCATCAGGGTGCAAATGCGGGGGCGCACAGTCTGCCCGAAGCGTCGCCACAGGGCGAGGCACACGCACGGTGGCGAGCGCGTCACATTGTCGGTGGGGTGGGGCAGGATGGGCCGGATGAGTGAGGAGAGTCTTCCGGACCATGATCGTCCGGACCGCGACGACGTCCGCCCGGGCCGCGACGACATCCGCCAGGACCACGACGTCCGCCCGGAGCACGCGGACGCGCTGCCGGAGTACGCCGAGCGGGTCCTCGAGGTCGCCGAGCTGGTGCCGCCGGGCCGCGTCATGACGTACGGGGACGTCGCGGAATGGCTGGAGGAGGGCGGGCCCCGCCAGGTCGGCCGGGTGATGGCCCTCTACGGGGGCGCCGTTCCGTGGTGGCGGGTGGTCCGCGCGGACGGGGTCCTGCTGCCCGGGCACGAGCTGCGGGCGCTGGAGCACTACCGCGCGGAGGGCACGCCGCTGAAGGAGGCGAGCAGGGCCGCCGAGGGCCACCTGCCGCGCCTCGACATGAGGCGGGCGCGCTGGGACGGCGGCGAGCGTGCACAGGGTCACACCTGACAGCTTCCGCCATCGCAGGACCCGCTGTGTGACCCGTGATTCGTATGGGGGAAAGAGGGCACGTCCGTGGCATGACGTACGTTCGTGAGGTGAGGGACGTACGTGTCGCAAGTGAACCGAGGGATGAATCGGAAGCCCTGCTTCCGCACCACCCGTCGGCGTAGCGTCGGCTGCGCGTGTCCCCCTCACCCCGCGGCCACCGCCCTCCACGCGCGAGGGGCGTCCCACCAGCACACCCACCAGGACCGGCGAACCACGTGAGCTCCTCTTCCTCCACCAGGCGCCTGTCGCACCCCCAGGTGCGACAGGGGACCCGTGGCGCTTACCGGCTGGTGCGTACTCCTGTCGTGAGCACGGCTCCCCCTCGTCTGGACGCGGCACAGCGCTCCGTGGTTGACCACAGGACCGGACCACTGCTCGTTCTCGCAGGCCCGGGCACCGGCAAGACCACCACGCTCGTCGAGTCGGTGGCGGCCCGCATCGCCCGTGGCTCGGACCCCGAGCGTGTCCTGGTGCTGACGTTCAGCCGCAAGGCCGCCGTGGAGCTGCGCGACCGCATGGCGTTGCGCATGGGAGCGGCCCGCGCGCCCCGGGCGACCACGTTCCACTCGTTCTGCTACGCCCTGGTCCGCGCTCACCAGGACAGCGACCTGTTCGTGGAGCCGATGCGACTGCTGTCCGGCCCCGAGCAGGACGTGACCGTACGGGAGCTACTCGCGGGCCAGCCGGACCTGGAGCGGCTCGGACTCGCCCATGTGCGCTGGCCGGACGAGCTGCGCGCCTGTCTGACCACGCGAGGCTTCGCCGACGAGGTCCGTGCGGTCCTCGCCCGCAGCCGCGAACTCGGTCTCGGCCCCGACGCGCTGGACGCCTTCGCCCGCCGTATCGGCCGACCCGACTGGCGTGCCGCGGCCTCCTTCCTCGCCGAGTACCTCGACGTGCTCGACATGCAGGGCGTCCTCGACTACGCCGAACTCGTCCACCGCGCGGTGCTCCTCGCCCGCCGCCCCGAGGCCGCCCGGCGGCTCGCCGCGCGGTACGACGCCGTGTACGTCGACGAGTACCAGGACACCGATCCGGCCCAGGTACGGCTGCTGCAGGCCCTCGCCGGCGGCGGGCGCACCCTCGTCGCCTTCGGCGACCCCGACCAGTCGATCTACGCGTTCCGGGGCGCCGACGTGAACGGCATCCTGGAGTTCCCGCACGCCTTCCCGCGGACGGACGGCCGCCCCGCGCCCGTCGAGGTCCTGCGCACCTCCCGCCGCTCCGGCGCTGCCCTGCTGGCCGCGACACGGCTGCTGACCCAGCGCATGCCGCTCACCCGGCTCCCGGCGGAGAAGGTACGCGCCCACCGGGAGCTCGCCCCGGTCCGTGAGGGCGGCCGCGTCGAGGTCTTCACCTACCCGACAGCCGGCACCGAACTGGACAACATCGCCGACATCCTGCGCAGGGCACACCTGGAGGACGGCGTGCCCTGGGGCGAGATGGCCGTCCTGGTGCGCGCCGGGTCGCGCACGATCCCGACGGTGCGCAGGGCGCTCACCGCCGCAGGGGTGCCCCTGGAGATCGACGGCGACGATCTGCCGCTGCGGCACGAGCCGGCGGTGGCGCCGCTGCTGACGGCATTGCGGGCGGTCGCCACGGCGGAGGCGTTGGTACGCCCCGAGGCCGAGGCCGAGGCTTCGACCGAGGAGCCGGAGCCGTCCTGGCTCGACACCGAGACCGCCCTCACGCTGCTCGCCTCCCCCCTCGCCGGCATGGACGCCGCCGACCTGCGCCGTCTCGGGCGGGCCCTGCGCGAGGAGGAGCGGGCCGCGGGCAACCCCTTGCCGCCGCCCTCGGACGCGTTGCTCGCACGGGCCCTGGCCGAGCCGGAGCGGCTGGCGGTGCACGACCCCACGTACGCGCGTGGCGCCCAGCGCCTCGGCGCACTGCTCCGCAAGGCCCGTGAGCGCCTCGCGGGCGGCGGTACGGCCGAGGAGGCGCTGTGGGACCTGTGGGAGGGCACACCCTGGCCCACCCGCCTGGAGCGGGCCACCCGTCGCGGCGGCGCCGCCGGCCGCAATGCCGACCGCGACCTCGACGCCGTGTGCGCCCTGTTCGCGACAGCGACCCGCGCGGAGGAGCGCACGGGCGGTCGGGGCGCTCTGAACTTCCTGGCGGAGATCGAGGCCGAGGACATCGCCGCCGACACCCTGGCGCGGCGCGCCGTACGCCCCGACGCCGTGCGCCTGATGACCGCGCACCGCTCCAAAGGGCTGGAGTGGCGCCTGGTCGTCGTCGCGGGCGTCCAGGAGGGCCTGTGGCCTGACCTGCGCCGCCGCGGCTCCCTCCTGGAGGCCGACCGCATCGGCCGCGACGGACTCGCCGAACCGCTCACCCCGGGAGCCCTGCTGGCGGAGGAGCGCCGCCTGTTCTACGTCGCCGCCACGCGCGCGCGTGAACGCCTCGTCGTCACGGCCGTGAAGGCCCCGGCTGACGACGGTGACCAGCCCTCCCGCTTTCTGACCGAGCTCGGCGTCGAACCGAGGGACGTCACGGGCCGCCCGCGCCGCCCCCTGGCTGTCGCCGCGCTCGTCGCCGAGCTGCGGGCGACGACGGTCGACCCGCGCGCGTCGGACCCCCTCAGGGAGGCCGCCGCCCGCCGGCTGGCCCGGCTCGCCGCGCTCGCCGACGAGGACGGTCGCCCGCTGGTGCCCTCCGCGCACCCGTATCGCTGGTGGGGCATGTTCGAGCCGACCGAGTCCAAGGTGCCGCTGCGCGACCGCGACCAGCCCGTGGTGCTCTCCGGAAGCGCCCTCGACCAACTCGCCAACACCTGCTCCCTGCAATGGTTCCTGGGCCGCGAGGTGAAGGCCGACGCGCCCGCGACCGTCGCCCAGGGCTTCGGCAACGTGGTGCACGTCCTCGCCGACGAGGTCGCCTCCGGGCACACCCCGGCCGACCTCGCCGTCCTCATGGAGCGCCTCGACTCCGTGTGGAACGCCCTGGCCTTCGACGCGCCGTGGAAGTCGGCGCAGGAGAAGGACAACGCGCGCGTGGCGCTCGAACGCTTCCTGAAGTGGCACGTGATGGACCGCGCGGGTCGCACCCCGGTGGCCAGCGAACACGACTTCGACGTCACCCTGGAGGCGGGCGACTTCGAGGTGCGCATCCGCGGCCAGATGGACCGCGTCGAGGCCGACAGCGAAGGACGTGCCTACGTCGTCGACTTCAAGACCGGCAAGCAGGCACCCAGCGCGGCCGAGGTGGCCCGCCACCCGCAGCTCGCCGTCTATCAGCTCGCCGTCCACGAGGGCGCCGTCGACGAGGCCTTCGACGGCGTACGTCCCGAACCGGGCGGCGCCGAACTGGTGCAGCTGCGTCAGGGTGCCGCCAAGCGGGACGGCGGCGAGACACTGCCCAAGGTGCAGGCGCAGGAGCCCCTGGACGGCGCCGAGGGGGAGTGGGTCGGCGACCTGCTGGCCACGGCCGCGGGCAAGGTCCTCGACGAACGGTTCACACCCTCTGCGGGCCAGCACTGCACCCACTGCGCGTTCCGGGCGTCCTGCAGCGCACGGCCCGAGGGGCGGCACGTGGTCGAGTGACGCCTCGTCAGTGACCGGAGTGACCCATCGCACCTCCCGTGCTGACCTGCGATTCTCCCGCCCTAGAGGGGTGATCCGGCACCCACTGTCAGTGGCCGCGGCTAGCCTCTTTCGATGTGCCCGCCCGTATCACCGATCCCGATCAGCTCAAGGAGCTCCTCGGCATCCCGTTCACTCCGGAGCAGACGGCCTGCATCACCGCGCCGCCCGCCCCGCAGGTGATCGTGGCCGGAGCCGGATCGGGCAAGACGACGGTGATGGCGGCGCGCGTGGTGTGGCTGGTCGGCACCGGCCAGGTCGCCCCCGAACAGGTCCTCGGCCTGACCTTCACCAACAAGGCCGCCGGTGAACTCGCCGAACGCGTTCGCAAGGCGCTCGTCAAGGCCGGCGTCACCGACCCCGATGTCATCGACCCGGACAACCCGCCGGGCGAGCCGGCGATCTCGACGTACCACGCCTTCGCGGGCCGTCTGCTGACCGACCACGGCCTGCGCATCGGCCTCGAACCGACCTCCCGCCTCCTCGCCGACGCCACCCGCTACCAGCTCGCCGCGCGCGTGCTGCGCGAGGCCCCAGGCCCGTACCCGGCCCTCACCCGCTCCTTCGCCGACCTGGTCAGCGACCTCCTCGCCCTGGACTCCGAACTCGCCGAGCACCTCGTGCGGCCCGAGGCCCTGCGCGCGTACGACGCCGAACTGCTGCTCGGCCTCCAGAGCGCCAAGCTCACCAACGCCGACCTGCGCAAGGTCCCCGAGGCGGCCGCCGCGCGCCGGGAACTCGCCGACCTCGTGGTCCGCTACCGCGCCGCCAAGAGAGAGCGCGACCTTCTCGACTTCGGCGACCAGATCGCCCTGTCGGCACAACTCGCCGGGGTCCCCGAAGTGGGCCGCGTCCTGCGCGACGAGTTCAGAGTGGTCCTCCTGGACGAGTACCAGGACACGTCCGTCGCCCAACGCGTCCTCCTGGCAGGCCTGTTCGGCGACGGCACCGGCCACCCGGTGACCGCCGTCGGCGACCCCTGCCAGGCGATCTACGGCTGGCGCGGCGCCTCCGTCGCCAACCTGGACGACTTCCCCGAGCACTTCGCCCACGCCGACGGCCACCCCGCCACCCGCCAGGCACTCAGCGAGAACCGCCGCAGCGGCGGCCGCCTCCTCGACCTCGCCAACGGCCTCGCGGAGCCCCTGCGCGCCCTGCACGCGGGCGTGGAGGCCCTCCGCCCGGCCCCAGGAGCCGAGCGCGACGGCACGGTCCGCTGCGCGCTGCTGCCCACCCACGCCGAGGAGATCGACTGGATCGCCGACTCCGTCGCACACCTCGTCCGCACCGGCAGGGAACCCGGCGAGATCGCCGTCCTGTGCCGTACCGCGACGGACTTCGCCGAGATCCAGGGCGCGCTCGTCGCCCGGGACGTCCCCGTCGAGGTGGTCGGACTGTCAGGGCTGCTCCACCTGCCCGAGGTCGCCGACCTGGTCGCCGTCTGCGAGGTACTCCAGGACCCCGGCGCCAACGCCTCCCTGGTCCGCCTGCTCACCGGCCCGCGCTGGCGGATCGGCCCGCGCGACCTCGCCCTCCTGGGACGCCGCGCCCGGATGCTGGTGTCCCACGCGCGCGTGGACGGTGACGACGACCGGGACCGTCGGCTCGCCGAGGCGGTCGAGGGGGTCGACCCCGCCGAGGTGATCTCCCTCGCGGACGCCCTCGACACGTTCCTGGAGACGCCGCTGGACGGCGACGGTGACGACGACAGGCTGCCGTTCTCGCCGGACGCGCGCGTGCGGTTCGCGCGCCTGGCCACCGAACTGCGCGACCTGCGCCGCTCCCTGTCCGACCCGCTGATGGACGTCCTGCACCGCGTCCTGGCCGTCACCGGCCTGGAAGTGGAGCTGTCGGCGTCCCCGCACGCGCTGGCGGCCCGCCGCCGCGAGACCCTCTCCAACTTCCTCGACATCGCCGCCTCGTTCGCGGCCGGCGACCACGAGGCGACCCTGCTGGCCTTCCTCGGCTTCCTGCGCACCGCCGCCCAGTACGAGAAGGGCCTGGACAACGCCCTGCCCGGCGGCGAGAACACCGTCAAGGTGCTCACCGCACACAAGTCCAAGGGCCTGGAGTGGGACGTCGTCGCCGTCCCCGGCCTGGTCACCGGCACCTTCCCCAGCACCCAGGGCCGCGAGAAGTGGACCGCGCAGGGCAAGGTGCTGCCGCACGAACTGCGCGGTGACACCGACACGCTCCCCGACGTCACCTCCTGGGACTCCCGCGGCCTGAAGGCCTTCCACGAAGCCATGAAGGAGCACCAGCACACCGAGGAACTCCGCCTCGGCTACGTCACCTTCACCCGCCCCCGCTCCCTGCTACTCGGCTCCGGCCACTGGTGGGGCCCGAGCCAGAAGAAGCCCCGCGGCCCCTCCGACTTCCTCCAAGCGCTGTACGACCACTGCGCTGCCGGTCACGGCGAGATCGAGGCGTGGGCCGACGAGCCGGCCGAGGGCGAGGAGAACCCGGCCCTGCACCGGGAGACCGCCGACCAGGTGTGGCCGCTGCCCCTCGACGACGCCGCCCTGACCCGACGCCGTGCTGCCGCCGAGACCGTCCTGGCCCACCTGGAGAACCTCGGCTCCCACGGGGACGGCCACCCCGCCGCGACGCACGACCCGGACACCTACGAGGACCCGGAATGGCCTCCGCCGCCGGACGACGATGCGTTCGACGACGAGCTTCCCGATGCGATCCCCGATGAATTCTCGGGGGACGGCGATCCCTTCGAGGGGGACTCCCCGTCCGAAGAGGACTCCGGCGACTGGGACTCCTGGACCACGGACCGTCCCACTGCCGCGCGCGTCCCGACCGTCCCGCACCAGGCCACGTCCCCGGAGCCCTCCGCGGGGCCCACTGCTCGCCCTCACCCCGGCGAACCTGCGCCCCTCACCCCGGAGGAAGCCCGCACCATAGCCAGCTGGGACCGCGACCTCGACGCCCTCACCGGGGAGCTTCTGCGCGCCCGCGCGAGCGTCACGGACGTGCCCTTGCCCGCTTCGCTGACCGCGTCGCAACTGCTGCGGCTGGCCGCAGACCCGGACGGGTTCGCGCAAGAACTCGCGCGCCCCATGCCGCGCCCTCCACAACCCGCCGCACGTCGAGGCACCCGATTCCACGCCTGGGTCGAGGCCCGCTTCGAAGAGCTGACGCTGCCGATGCTGGAGCCGGAGGAGCTGCCCGGCAGCGAGGCCGAGATCGCCGACGAGCGAGACCTCGAGGCCCTCAAGGACGCCTTCGAGCGCACGGCGTACGCGCACCGCACGCCGTACCGGGTCGAGGCCCCGTTCCAGCTCGTGATCGCCGGCCGTGTCGTACGGGGCCGGATCGACGCCGTGTACAAGGACGTCGACGCCGAGGGGACGACGACGTACGAGATCGTCGACTGGAAGACCAACCGGAGCCGCACCGCCGATCCGCTCCAGCTCGCCCTGTACCGGCTCGCCTGGGCCGAACAGCAGGGCGTTCCCCTGGGGTCGGTCAACGCGGTGTTCCTGTACGTCCGCACAGGCGAGGTCGTACGCCCGGACGACCTGCCGGGCCGGGCCGCACTGGAGCGGCTGCTGACCGGGCAGCCGGTCGCGGAGGCGGGGTGTGAGGAACCGCCCACCGAGGATGTCGGTGCGGGCCGATAGGCTCGTGACCATGAGCCAGACCCCGGACAGCGCCGTCCGCACGTACATCGAGCAGCATCGCGCCGCCTTCCTCGACGACCTCGCCGAGTGGCTGCGCATCCCCTCCGTGTCGGCCCAGCCCGACCACGCGCCCGATGTACGCCGCAGCGCCGACTGGCTCGCCGCCAAGCTCAAGGAGACCGGCTTCCCGACCACCGAGGTCTGGCCCACGCCGGGCGCGCCCGCCGTCTTCGCCGAGTGGCCCTCCGACGACCCCGAGGCGCCCACGGTCCTCGTCTACGGCCACCACGACGTGCAGCCGGCCGCGCGCGAGGACGGCTGGGACACTGAGCCCTTCGAGCCCGTCGTCCGGGACGGACGCCTCTACGCGCGCGGGGCGGCCGACGACAAGGGCCAGGTGTTCTTCCACACACTCGGCGTCCGCGCCCACCTCGCCACCACCGGCCGCACCACCCCGGCCGTCAACCTGAAGCTGCTGATCGAGGGCGAGGAGGAGTCAGGCTCCCCGCACTTCCGCGCCCTGATCGAGGAGCACACCGAGCGGCTCGCGGCCGACGCCGTGATCGTGTCCGACACCGGCATGTGGTCCGAGGACACTCCGACGGTGTGCACGGGCATGCGCGGCCTCGCCGAGTGCGAGATCCAGCTGTACGGCCCCGACCAGGACATCCACTCCGGTTCCTTCGGCGGCGCGGTGCCCAACCCCGCGACCGCGGCCGCCCGCCTGGTCGCCGCCCTGCACGACCAGCACGCGCGCGTGGCGATCCCGGGCTTCTACGACGGCATCGTCGAGCTGACCGACCGCGAGCGCGAGCTCTTCGCCGAGCTGCCCTTCGACGAGCAGCGGTGGCTGCGCACCGCCAAGTCGTACGCCACCCGGGGCGAGGCCGGTCACACCACCCTGGAGCGCGTCTGGGCCCGCCCCACCGCCGAGGTCAACGGCATCGGCGGTGGCTACCAGGGCCCTGGCAACAAGACGATCATCCCGTCCACGGCCATGGTGAAGCTCTCCTTCCGACTGGTCGCGGGGCAGGACCCCGACCACGTCGAGAAGGCCGTCCGCGCCTGGGCCGACGCACAGGTACCCGCCGGGATCCGCTGCGAGATCACGTTCGGCGGGGCCACGCGCCCGTGCCTGACGCCGCTGGAACACCCGGCTCTCCAGTCCGTCGTACGGGCCATGGGCCGCGCCTTCGAAGGTCCCGTCCGCTACACACGTGAGGGCGGCTCCGGACCCGCCGCCGACCTTCAGGACGTCCTCGGCGCACCCGTGCTCTTCCTCGGCATCTCCGTGCCCTCCGACGGCTGGCACGCCCCGAACGAGAAGGTCGAGCTCGCCCTGCTCCTCAAAGGCGTCGAGGCCACCGCCTACCTCTGGGGCGACCTGGCCGCGAACTGGCGCCATGAGCCCTGAGGCGTCCGGGCCGTCCGAAGGGGCATCGCGCGCGGGTCACACTGAGAAGGCCGCCCCGCACCACCGAGCCCTGCCGCACCCGGTCGACTCCCGTCCCACGTCCAGCCGATACGCCCGCCGAAGCACACCGTTCCACTGGGGGAGTTGGAAGCACCCGTGACCACCTCGACCGACCACACCGCCGACCGACCCATCTCGCTCACCGCCCCGAGCGGCATCGACCGCGCCGCCCACCACCGGCTCGACGAGGCCTGGCTCGCGGCGGCATGGAGCCACCCCACGACCCGCTGCTTCGTGGTTTCCGGCGGCCAGGTCCTCATCGACGAGACAGCGGACGGGCGCACCGAACTCGTCATGACCCCCTCCTTCGAGGCCCCCCTCACCGAGGCACACCGCTACTTCCTGGGCATCGACCAGGACGGCGTCAGCTACTTCGCCCTTCAGAAGGACGCGCTGCCCGGCCGCATCGACCAGTCCGCGCGCGCGGCCGGGCTGCGCGAGGCGGGCCTGCTGCTGTCGCCGCGCGACGCCGGTCTGATGGTGCACGCCGTCGGCCTGGAGAACTGGCAGCGCACCCACCGTTTCTGCTCCCGCTGCGGCGAGCGCACCGTGATCGCCGCGGCCGGCCACATCCGCCGCTGCCCCGCCTGCGGTGCCGAGCACTACCCGCGCACCGACCCCGCCGTGATCATGGCCGTCACCGACGAGGACGACCGCATCCTCCTCGGCCGTCAGGTCCACTGGCCCGAGGGACGCTTCTCGACGCTCGCCGGCTTCGTCGAGCCCGGGGAGTCCATCGAGCAGGCAGTGCGCCGTGAGGTCTTCGAGGAGGCCGGTGTCACCGTCGGAGACGTCGAGTACGTCGCCAGCCAGCCGTGGCCCTTCCCGTCCAGCCTCATGCTGGGCTTCATGGCCCACGCCACCTCCACCGACGTCCAGGTCGACGGGGACGAGATCCACGAGGCCCGCTGGTTCTCCCGCGAGGAACTGCGCGCCGCCTTCGACTCCGGCGAGGTCATGCCGCCGTACGGCATCTCGATCGCGGCCCGCCTGATCGAGCTCTGGTACGGCAAGCCGCTGCCGACGCGCAGCGTCTAGGCGACAAAGAGGGTCAAAGAGGCCAAAGAGGAAGGGGGGCCGTCCCGGCTAGGACGGCCCCCCTTCCTCTTCTGCGCGTCGCTCACACGCCGATCTTCTGCTTCACCTGAGCAAGCGACGGGTTCGTCAGCGTCGAACCGTCCGCGAAGAGCACGGTCGGGACCGTCTGATTTCCGCCATTCGCCTTCTCGACGAACGCGGCGGACGCGGGGTCCTGCTCGATGTTGATCTCGGTGTACGCGATGCCCTCGCGCTCCAGCTGCTTCTTCAGCCGCTGGCAGTAGCCGCACCACGTGGTGCTGTACATCGTCACAGTGCCCTGCATGTCTCGCGCGCTCCTCTGATGGCTCGGGAAACCGGTCGTTCAGAGGGGCAACGTACGCGACCGGGGCGCCATTCCCACCCGGGGTATGCCCCGCACGTGACGCCTGCCGCATTAGTACGACTACCGATGCCTGCCTGTGGACAACCGGCACAGCCGTCTCCGGCGACCTGGCAGCATGGCGGTGTGACAGCAGCAACGCACTCCACCCTCTTCCCGCAGGTACCGGATTCTGCCGACGCGGTGCTCGAAGGGCTCGACCCCGAGCAGCGCGAGGTGGCCACCGCCCTGCAGGGCCCGGTGTGCGTGCTCGCGGGCGCCGGCACGGGCAAGACCCGGGCGATCACCCACCGCATCGCCTACGGGGTCCGCGCCGGCATCCTCCAGCCCTCCAGCGTGCTCGCCGTCACCTTCACCAACCGCGCCGCCGGAGAGATGCGAGGACGGCTGCGCCAGCTCGGTGCCACCGGAGTCCAGGCCCGCACCTTCCACTCGGCAGCCCTGCGGCAGCTCCAGTACTTCTGGCCGAAAGCAGTCGGTGGCTCCATGCCCCGGCTGGTCGACCGCAAGATCCAGCTGGTCGCGGACGCCGCCGCCGCCTGCCGTATCCGCCTCGACCGGAACGAGCTGCGGGACGTCACCGCCGAGATCGAGTGGTCCAAGGTCACCCAGACCGTCCCGGCCGACTATCCGCCCGCCGTCGCCAAGGCAGGCCGCGACGCCCCTCGTGACCCGGCCGAGATCGCCCAGATCTACAACGTCTACGAGGAGCTCAAACGGGACCGCTCCGTCATCGACTTCGAGGACGTCCTGCTGCTCACCGTCGCCATCCTCCAGGACCGGCACGACATCGCCGATCAGGTCCGCTCCCAGTACCAGCACTTCGTGGTCGACGAGTACCAGGACGTCAGCCCGCTCCAGCAGCGCCTGCTGGAGCTGTGGCTCGGCGAGCGGGACAACCTGTGCGTGGTCGGTGACGCCAGTCAGACGATCTACTCCTTCACAGGAGCAACCCCCGACCATCTGCTCGACTTCCGCACCCGTCACCCCGGTGCCACCGTGGTCAAGCTGGTCCGCGACTACCGCTCCACCCCCCAGGTCGTCCACCTCGCCAACGGCCTGCTCGCCCAGGCCCGAGGCCGCGCAGCCGACCACCGCCTGGAACTGGTCTCCCAACGCGAGGCGGGCCCGGAACCCGGCTACACCGAGTACACCGACGAGCCCGCCGAGGCCGAAGGCGCCGCCCGCCGGATCCGCGAACTCATGGACTCCGGCGTCCCGGCCGCCGAGATCGCCATCCTGTTCCGTACGAACGCCCAGTCCGAGACCTATGAGCAGGCCCTCGCCGACGCGGGAGTGCCCTATCAGCTGCGCGGCGCCGAGCGGTTCTTCGACCGTCCCGAGGTGCGCAAGGCCGGTATCGCCCTGCGCGGCGCGGCCCGCTTCGGCGGCAACGACTCACTCCTCGACGACGCCCCCGACCTCCCCTCTCAGGTGCGTGCCGTGCTGTCGGGGGAGGGCTGGACGACCCAGCCGCCGGCCGGCTCCGGTGCCGTCAGAGAGCGCTGGGAGTCGCTGGCCGCCCTGGTGAACCTCGCCCAGGACTTCGCCGGCGCCAAACCCGACGCCACCCTCGCCGACCTCGTGGCGGAGCTCGACGAGCGGGCGAACGCCCAGCACGCCCCGACCGTCCAGGGCGTCACCCTCGCCTCCCTGCACTCGGCCAAGGGCCTGGAGTGGGACGTCGTCTTCCTGGTCGGGGTCGCCGAGGGCATGATGCCGATCACCTACGCAAAGACCGACGAGCAGATCGAGGAGGAACGCCGCCTCCTCTATGTCGGTGTCACCCGCGCCAGGCGGCACCTGCATGTCTCCTGGGCGCTCACCCGCGCGCCCGGCGGCCGTCCGAACCGCCGTCCAAGCCGCTTCCTCGACGGACTGCGTCCCGGGTCGACCGGCGCCGCAGGACGCACCGCCGCGGGCGGCTCCGGGGGCGTGGTGCGCGGCTTCGCGAGCAGACCGGACACCGTCCCGAGACGCGCCCAGCGCACCCCGGCGCGCTGCCGCGTCTGCGGGCGCACCCTCACCGACGCCGGCGAGATGAAGCTGATGCGCTGCGAGACCTGCCCCTCCGACATGGACGAGGGTCTCTACGAACGACTCCGCGAGTGGCGCGGGGTCCAGGCGCGGCTCAGCGGACAGCCGGACTTCTGCGTCTTCACGGACAGAACCCTGATGGCCATCGCCGAGGCGGAGCCGGTCAGTCCGGTTGAGCTGTCCCGCATCCCCGGCGTCCTCAAGCGCAAGCTCGACCGCTACGGAGCCGATGTGCTGGCCATCTGCGCAGGCCAGGAGGTTGGGGAGGGCGCTGACGGGGAATGACACGAACTCGTCGAAAAAATAGTTTGCGCATGCCCCAGCAATCCCCATAGGTTCTTAGCCACGGGAACGGAGGCCTTCTCGGAGGCCCCAATTCCGTGTTCTACTTGCATACCCGTCGGACTGGCTCACCCCAGTCCCCTTAGACGCCGAGAGGAGGCGAGTCCAGTGATCAGCATCAACACCAGCTCCATCAGCATCGTGAAAATGACCGATCGCTCGGTCGTCGCTTCCCTGTGCATGCTCGGCGCCTTCAACCAGGGCACCGGTCTGTCCGGCATCCGTGCCGACCGTCCGGCGTCCGCCCTGTCTCTCGCGGGTCTCCCTGTCCGCGAGCGCAATGAGCGACCGACCAAGGCACTGGAAGCGGCAGTAGAGGCAAAGGCGCAGGCCTATGCCTTCACGGCGACCGGTGCCGGATTCCGGAAGCAGACGACGCAGCACCACCAGATGTGGGCCTTCCGTGGGCCAGAACCCTGGAGTGATCCAGCCTGATCGCCGATCAGGCCGGCGCCTTCAGGGCCGCGGAACCCCATCCGGGATCCGCGGCCCTTCTGTTTGTCCCCCAACAGGGATGACAGAGCGAAGGGGCCTCGGGACAAGGAAAAACCCGGTACCAGCCGCCACCCGGTCCCACAGGACCGGAACGAAAAGACGAGGAAGACGAACCGTGCAACTCGAAGCGCACGCCCCGTCCGTACCGCCCTCAGACGCGATCCCCAAGCCCGGCTTCACGGAGGACTCCACCTTGACCCCCCTCACCGCGCTCACCGCGCTCGACGACGCCATCGAGAACCTCGGCGTACCCGTCCCCTGCCGCTCCTACGACCCGGAGGTCTTCTTCGCCGAGTCGCCGGCGGACGTCGAGTACGCCAAGTCCCTCTGCCGCACCTGCCCGCTGATCGAGGCCTGCCTCGCCGGCGCCAAGGAGCGGCGTGAGCCCTGGGGCGTCTGGGGTGGCGAGCTGTTCGTCCAGGGTGTCGTCGTCGCCCGGAAGCGGCCGCGTGGCCGCCCGCGCAAGAACCCGGTCACGGCATGAACACCGCAGGAACGATCGACCGCCCCCTCACGCACGACCCCCAGAAGCAGGCCCCGATGAAGCCGTCCACCCACGAACTCGCAGGCTCCGCGCCTGAAGACTTCACCACCAGTGGCGCGAACGACTCGCGTCAGAACAGGAACCGAGAGATGCAACTCATCCAAGAAGCCCTGGCACGTGCGCATATGCACGAGCGACACCACGAGGCCGAGCAGGAACGCCGGGCCATGCGCCTGGCGACCGCTCGCCGCATGCAGCGCAGGGCCGAGCGTGCCTCGCTGCGCGCCCGCCGTGCGCTCGCCATGGCGGTCATGCAGTAACCCGACCACACCATCATGTGGTGGCCTCCCGCCCCGGGAGGCGGTGGCTCCCCGCGGGGGCCGGGCCGTGCGAACGGGCCGGCCCCCGCGGGGCGTTGTGCCCGCTGATCAGCGGGGTCCGGCGGTATCGTCGCCGAGTGAAGAGTCCTTCCGGAGGCAGTGACAACGGCGGCTCAGCGACGGAGCCCCAGCCCCTCGTGTGCGCCCGCTGCGGCGCCCGGGCCGACGCCCCGCAGCCCACCTGGACCTGCTCCGTGGAGAACGGCGCCCGCCACTACATCTGTGACACCTGCTCCCGGGAGAACCTCAGAGCGATCGAGGGGCGGCTCGACTCGTCCTGGTGGTAGACCGGCTCACGCCTCGGCCGCCGACTCCTCCTCGTCCGTCATCTCCTCAGAAACGAACCCTGGCAGCCACTCCTCCAGTTCCTCGCGCAGCCGCACCGTCGCCCCCAGCTGGCACAGCACTCCGATCGTGCTCAACGTCACACGGTGGATCAGGAGGTACGCCGGGGGCAGGTTGAGCCGCTTGCCCAGTTGGTAGGCGGGGGAGCGGGGGTCGGCCACGCGGGCGGCCTGGCTTCGCATCCAGCCGCGGGTGAAGGTGAACTCGTCGACCTGGGCCGGTTCGATGATCGGCAGGAGGTAGTCGAGTACGGCGTCGGGCTCCAGGTCGATGGACTCCTTGACGAAGCCCTCGGCACAGAGAAGGTCGTAGACAGCGTCCGCCTCGCCGTCCAAGGTCATCCGCAGGGACTCGCCGATCGGCGTCGGAAGACCGCCGGGAAGTCGGTCGACCGTGCCGAAGTCCAGGACGCCGAGCCGCCAGTCGTCCGCACCGTCGGGGCCGCCCGGCAGAAGCCGGAAGTTGCCCGGGTGCGGGTCGGCGTGCAGCAGGCCGGTGCGGGCGGGGCCGGAGAAGAGGAAACGGGCCAGGAGCTGACCGGCGCGGTTGCGCTGCTCCTCGGTGCCGTCCGAGATCACCTCCGAGAGCGGGATGCCGTCGATCCACTCCGTGACCAGGACCTGATCGCACTGCTGGACCACGGCCGGCACGACGACGTCCGGGTCGTCGGCGAACTCCTCCGCGTGCGCCTGCTGGGCCTGCGCCTCCAAGGCGTAGTCCAGTTCCTCGGAGACCCGGTCCTTGAGCTCCGCGATCAGCGGCTTGATGTCCATGCCGGGAATCAGCGGACCCAGCAGACGGGCGAAACGGCTCAACTGATTCAGGTCGGACAGCAGGGCCTCGCCGGCTCCCGGGTACTGGACCTTGACCGCCACCTCGCGGCCGTCGTGCCACACACCTCGGTGCACCTGCCCGATCGAGGCCGCCGCGGCGGGCTTGTCCTCGAACTCCAGGAACAGCTCGTGCCAGTCCTCGCCCAGCCGCTCCGCCAGCACCGCGTGCACGGTGCGCGTCGGCATCGGGGGCGCAGCCTCCTGCAACTTGGTGAGCGCCGCGCGGTAAGGACCGGCGATCTCCTCGGGCAGGGCCGACTCGAAGACCGACAGGGCCTGGCCGAACTTCATCGCGCCGCCCTTGAGCTCGCCGAGCACCTTGAACAGTTGCTCCGCCGTGCGCTGCTGCAGCTCGCGGCCGACGATCTCCGCGGACTCGCCGACGATCCGCTTGCCGAGTCCCCAGGTCGCCCGCCCGGCGAAGCCGAGCGGAAGCGCGGCGAGCTTGGCGGTACGGGTGACCGCCTTGCGGGGAAGATCAGACATGCGCCCTCCAGGTCCCAGCCAGCCGCTCCGCGTCTGCCTTACGGCGTAACTCCTTCGACGGCCCTTGCTCCGCCATTGTCTCGTGTGACCCCGCGTCCTCGGAGGGGTGTTCTCCCTCACCTTTGTCCGTGGCGCCGCACGGGCAAGCGGGGTGTGCCCACACCGGTCGGGCGTGCCAGCTGAGACCGGGCAGGGACACCTCCCAGCGTGCACCCGCGCTTGACGGAACCCGGCCGTCCAGAAAGGCGAGGGCGTGCGCGGCGGCCAGTCCGGCGACCGTGGTGGCCAGCGTGAGATCGCAGGGCCGCACCTGGCGTGCCCTGCCCAGGCCCGACCGCCACTGCGCGACCAGGCGGGGCCAGACCGGGT
>CBFGZZ010000068.1:0-28785 GCA_965653385.1 uncultured Streptomyces sp.
ACGGGACGGGTAGGGGCGGCGGGGGCGAGGAACCTACGCGCCGTACACCGCCCCGGCCACCCCCGCCTCCGCCAACAACTCAACCACCGTCTCCCCCACCTCCTCCGGCCTCCACCTCGCCCCCTTGTCCACCGACGGCCCCGCCCGCCACCCCTCCATCACGGTGATCCGGCCCCCCTCCGCCTCGAAGACCCTCCCCGTCACGCCCTCGCTCCCGGCGGAACCGAGCCAGACGACCAGTGGGGACACGTTCTCCGGGGCCATGGCGTCGAACCCGGCGTCAGGGGCGGTCATCGTCGCCGCGAAGGTCCGTTCCGTCATCCGGGTCCGCGCCGCGGGGGCAATCGCGTTGACCTGGACGCCGTAGCGCCCCAGCTCGGCCGCGGCGACCAGGGTCAGCCCGAGAACGCCGGCTTTGGCGGCGCTGTAGTTCCCCTGGCCGACCGACCCCAACAGCCCGGCACCACTGCTCGTGTTGACGACCCGGGCAACGGGAGTACGCCCCGCTTTCGCCTCCGCCCGCCAGTGAGCGGAGGCGTGCTTCAGGGGAAGGAAGTGGCCTTTGAGGTGGACGCGTACGACAGCGTCCCAGTCGTCCTCGTCGAGGTTGACCAGCATCCGGTCACGGAGGAACCCGGCGTTGTTCACGAGGGTGTCGAGACGCCCGTACGTCTCCAACGCGGCCGCCACGAGGGAGGCGGCCCCGGCGCCGGTGGCGACGTCCCCGCCGTGCGCGACCGCCTCACCGCCCGCGGCACGGATCTCGTCGACCACCTGCCGGGCAGGGCTGTCGGCGGCGCCAGACGCACCGTCGAGCCCCACGCCGAGGTCGTTCACGACGACCTTCGCGCCCGCGGCGGCGAACGCGAGCGCGTGCGCGCGTCCGAGCCCGCGCCCCGCGCCGGTGACGGCAACGACCCGGCCCTCACACATCCGGCTCATGTCATGCCTCCTTGTTGACCGTTGCGGCGTCCAGGAACACGGGCCGCTCGCCCCCGCCGTGCACGAGCAGGCTCGCGCCGCTGACGTAGGCGGCGGCGTCGGAGGCGAGGAAGACGGCGGCCGCCCCGACGTCGGCAGGCTCGGCGAGACGCCCCAGCGGGACCGTGCGGGAGACGCTCGCGAGACCGTCCTCGCCCCCGTAGTGGAGGTGGGCCAGCTCGGTGCGGACCATGCCGACGACCAGCGTGTTGACCCGGACCTCCGGCGCCCACTCCACGGCCATCGAGCGGGCCAGGCTCTCCAGCCCGGCCTTGGCCGCCCCGTACGCCGCCGATCCGGGCGAGGGTCGGCCACCACTGACGCTGCCGATCATCACCACCGCCCCCCGCACCCGCTTCAGCTGCTCGTACGCGGCCAGGGAGGCCGTCAAGGGTGCCACCAGGTTCAGCTCGATCACGCGCGCGTGCCGCCCGGCATCCACGTCCGTCAACCGCCGGTACGGCGTACCACCCGCGTTGTTGACGAGGACGTCCAGCCGGGGAAGGGCGGCGAAGAAGTGCCGTACGGCTTCCGGATCACGGAGGTCGAGCTCCCTGAACTCGACGCCGGGCAGAGGGACTTCGGGTGGTCTGCGCGCACAGACCACTACCTCCGCACCGGCCTCGACGAAGGCCTTCGCGATGCCGGCGCCGACCCCGCGCGTACCGCCCGTGACGACCACGACCTTCCCGTCCAGCCCCATCCCCGGCTACCCTTCGTCACCTAACAAACGTTTGGTGGAAAGGTAGCTGATGCGGCCATGGGTGTCTCCACCTCGTTCCCGGAAAAGGGGACCGGACAGGGCGGACAGGGCGGACAGGGCGGACAGAGTGGGATCGCCGTCGTCACGGTCGACTTCCCTCCGGTCAACGCGCTGCCGGTGGACGGCTGGTTCGCCCTGGCCGACGCCGTGCGGGCGGCGGGCCGCGATCCGGAGATCCGGTGCGTCGTGCTTGCGGCCGAGGGGCGCGGGTTCAACGCGGGCGTGGACATCAAGGAGTTGCAGCGGGACGGGGCCGGCGCGCTGATCGGCGTCAACCACGGCTGTGCGGACGCCTTCGCCGCGGTGTACGACTGCGAGGTGCCCGTCGTGGCGGCCGTGCAGGGGTTCTGTCTGGGCGGCGGCATCGGACTGGTGGGCAACGCCGACGCGATCGTGGCGAGCGAGGACGCCACCTTCGGGCTGCCCGAGCTGGACCGGGGCGCGCTGGGCGCGGCCACGCATCTGGCCCGGCTGGTCCCCCAGCATCTGATGCGCGCGCTGTACTACACCTCACGCACGGCGACCGCGGCCGAACTGCACGCCCACGGCTCGGTGTGGCGGGTCGTACCGCGCCGGGAACTGCGCGCCGCCGCCCTGGAGCTGGCCGGCGAGATCGCCGCGAAGGACGGACAGCTGCTGCGGCTGGCCAAGGCCGCCATCAACGGCATCGACCCCGTGGACGTGCGCCGCAGCTACCGCTTCGAGCAGGGCTTCACCTTCGAGGCCAACCTGAGCGGCGTGGCCGACCGGGTCCGCGACACCTTCGGCAGTGGGAAAGAGGGGGCGCAGTGAGCGACAAGACGATGACCGCCGACGAGGTCGTCGCGCGGCTGCACAGCGGCATGTCCCTCGGCATCGGCGGCTGGGGCTCACGCCGCAAACCGATGGCCCTGGTCAGGGCCCTGCTCCGGTCCGGCATCACCGACCTCACCGTCGTCTCGTACGGCGGCCCGGACGTCGGCATGCTCGCCGCGGCCGGAAGGATCCGCAGGCTCGTCGCCCCCTTCGCCACCCTCGACTCCATCCCCCTCGAACCGCACTTCCGCGCCGCCCGCGAACGTGGCGCCTTCGAGCTGATGGAGGTCGACGAGGCGATGTTCATGTGGGGACTGCACGCCGCCGCGAACCGGCTGCCGTTCCTGCCGGTGCGGGCAGGGATCGGCTCGGACGTGATGCGGGTCAACCCGTCCCTGCGGACGGTGACTTCGCCGTACGACGACGGGGAGACCTTCGTGGCCATGCCCGCCCTGCGGCTCGACGCGGCACTGGTCCACGTCAACCGCGCCGACCGGCTGGGCAACGGGCAGTACCTCGGCCCCGACCCGTACTTCGACGACCTGTTCTGCGAGGCGGCGGACTCGGCGTACGTGTCGTGCGAACGGGTCGTCGACACCGCCGAGCTGACGAAGGACGCGGCCCCGCAGACGCTCCTGCTCAAGCGGCACACCGTGACGGGGGTCGTCGAGGCCCCGAACGGCGCGCACTTCACGTCCTGCGCCCCCGACTACGGCCGGGACGAGACCTTCCAGAAGACGTACGCCACCACGCCCTGGCCGGAGTTCACGGCCCGGTTCCTCGGCGGTGACGAGCAGGCGTACCAGTCGGCGGTCAGGGAGGGGTCATGACGGAGTCCAGCGGTACGCCCCTTCTCCCGCCCACCCGCGCCGAGTACTGCGTGATCGCCTGCGCCGAGGCCTGGCGCGACGCCGGTGAGATCCTGGCGAGCCCCATGGGCCTGATCCCGTCCGTGGGCGCCCGGCTGGCACGGCTGACCTTCGCACCGGACCTGCTGCTGACCGACGGCGAGGCGATGGTCGTCCGTCCGGACGGCACGACCGAGGGCTGGCTGCCGTACCGACAGCATCTGGCCCTGGTCACCGGCGGGCGACGGCACGTGATGATGGGCGCGAGCCAGATCGACCGGTACGGCAACCAGAACATCTCCTGCATCGGCGACTGGGAGCGACCGAAACGGCAACTGCTCGGGGTGCGCGGCGCACCGGTCAACACGCTCAACAACCCGACCAGTTACTGGGTCCCGCGGCACTCCCGGCGGGTGTTCGTCGAGAAGGTCGACATGGTGTGCGGAGTGGGATACGACCACGCCGCGGGCGCGCGCTTCCACCGAATCCCACGCGTCATCTCCGACCTGGGCGTCTTCGACTTCGCGACGCCCGACCGCGCGATGCGTCTGGCGTCGCTCCATCCAGGCGTCACTCTGGACCAGGTCCGGGAGGCGACCGCGTTCGACCTGGTCGTCCCGGACTTGGTGCCACCGACCCGCGAGCCCACCGCCGCCGAACTGCGCCTCATCCGCGAGGTCATCGACCCGGCGAACACTCGAGCCCGGGAGGTCGGTGCGTGATGGACACGCCGCTGACCCGGCTGGTCGGGGTCCGCCATCCGATCGTGCAGACGGGGATGGGCTGGGTGGCCGGCCCCCGGCTGGTCTCGGCGGCGGCGAACGCGGGTGCCCTGGGCATCCTCGCCTCCGCCACGATGACCGTGGACCGGCTGCGAGAGGCGATACGCGAGGTCAGGTCCCGTACCGACGCGCCGTTCGGCGTCAATCTGCGCGCGGACGCGTCGGACGCCGGTGACCGGGTCCGCGTGATGATCGACGAGGGGGTGCGGGTCGCCTCCTTCGCCCTCGCGCCCTCCGCCGCGCTGATCACCGAGCTCAAGGACGCGGGCGTCATCGTCATCCCCTCGATCGGCGCACGGCGGCACGCCGAGAAGGTCGCGGCCTGGGGCGCGGACGCGGTGATCGTGCAGGGCGGAGAGGGCGGCGGGCACACCGGGGAGGTGGCGACGACGGTGCTGCTGCCGCAGGTGATCGACGCCGTGGACATACCGGTCGTGGCGGCGGGCGGCTTCTTCGACGGCCGGGGTCTGGTCGCCGCGCTGGCCTACGGGGCGTCGGGAATCGCCCTGGGCACGCGGTTCCTGCTCACCTCGGACTCGACGGTGCCGGACGCGGTGAAGGCCCGGTATCTGGCGGCGACGGTCAAGGACGTGACGGTGACCCGGGCCGTCGACGGCCTTCCGCACCGGATGCTCCGCACGGAACTGGTCGACGCCCTGGAGCGCTCCGGCCGCGCGCGGACGCTTCTCCAGGCGGTCGGCAGGGCGGCGCGCTACCGGAAGCTGTCCGGCACGAGTTGGCTCCGCATGGTCCAGGACGGTCGCGCGCTCAGACATGGCAAGGACATGACCTGGAGCCAGGTCCTGCTGGCGGCGAACACGCCGATGCTGCTGAAGGCGTCCATGGTGGACGGCCGTACGGATCTGGGCGTGATGGCGTCGGGGCAGGTCGCCGGGGTGATCGACGACCTGCCGTCCTGCGCGGAGCTGGTGGAGCGGATCATGAAGGAGGCCGAGGAGGTGAGGGCGCGCCTCGCGCGGTGACCGCTCCCCCTGACCACTACAAGCGCTCGATGATCGTCACGTTCGCCTGCCCCCCGCCCTCGCACATGGTCTGCAGCCCGAACCGGCCGCCCGTACGCTCCAGTTCATGCAGCAGGGTCGTCATCAGCTTGACCCCCGTCGCCCCCAGCGGATGCCCCAGAGCAATCGCCCCGCCATTGACATTGACCTTGTCGGGATCCGCCCCGGTCTCCTTCAGCCAGGCCAGGACGACCGGCGCGAAGGCCTCGTTGATCTCGACGAGGTCGATGGCGTCGATGGACAGGCCGGTCTTCTTCAGGGCGTGGGCGGTGGCGGGTATGGGCGCGGTGAGCATACGGATGGGGTCCTCGCCCCGGACCGAGAGGTGGTGCACCCGGGCCCGGGGCGTGAGCCCGTGCTCGCGCACCGCCCGCTCCGAGGCCAGCAGCATGGCGGCCGCTCCGTCGGAGACCTGGGAGGAACAGGCGGCCGTGATCGTGCCACCGTCGACGACCGGCTTCAGCCCGGCCATCTTCTCCAGCGAGGTGTCCCGGCGCGGCCCCTCGTCGACACCGACCTGGCCGTAGGCCACCACCTCCCGCTCGAAGCGGCCCTCGTCGATCGCCCACAGGGCCCTCCGGTGCGAGCGCAGCGCGAACTCCTCCTGGTCCTGCCGGCTGATCCCCCACTTCGCGGCGATCATCTCGGCGCCGACGAACTGGTTGACCGGCTTCTGCCCGTACCGCGCCCGCCAGCCCTCGCTGCCCGCGAAGGGTCCGGCGGTGAGGCCCAGTGGTTCGGCGGCCTGCCGGGTGGCGAAGGCGATCGGGATCATCGACATGTTCTGCACGCCGCCCGCGACCACGAGGTCCTGCGTACCGGACAGCACGCCCTGCGCCGCGAAGTGCACGGCCTGCTGGGAGGACCCGCACTGCCGGTCCACGGTCACGCCCGGCACCTCCTCGGGCAGCCCCGCCGCCAGCCAGCAGGTCCGCGCGATGTCCCCGGCCTGCGGCCCCACGGCGTCCAGGCACCCGAAGACGACGTCCTCGACGGCGGCCGGATCCATCCCGGCCCGCCCGACCAGCTCCTTCAGCACATGCGCGCCCAGGTCGGCCGGGTGGACCGCGCTCAGTCCTCCCCCGCGCCGCCCCACCGGCGTACGGACCGCTTCGACGATGTAGGCCTCGGCCATGGCAACTCCCCAGACTCGTCAGTGAGTTACGTACGTACGGCGATCCCGTCCAGCACCATCGACAGGTACTGCCGGGCGATCTCCTCGGGACTGTGCTGTCCGCCGGGCCGGTACCAGGACGCGGCGACCCACACCGTGTCCCGCACGAACCGGTAGGTGAGCCGGACGTCGAGGTCGGACCGGAACACCCCGGCCGCGACCCCGCGCTCCAGCGTGGACAGCCACGCCTTCTCGAACCTGCGCTGCGACTCGGCGAGGAACGCGAACCGCTCCTGCGCCACCAGCTGCCGGTTCTCCTTCTGGTAGATCGCGACGGCGGCGCGGTGCCGGTCGATCTCCCGGAACGACTCGGTCACCAGCGCTTCCAGGGTCTCTCGGGGGCCGAGCTCGGCGCCCAGGACGGCGTCGTAGCCACCCCACAGCTCGTCGAGGAAGGAGCGCAGGATCTCTTCCAGCATCGACTCCTTGGAGTCGAAGTGGTAGTAGAGGCTGCCCGCGAGCATGCCCGCGTGGTCGGCGATCTTGCGTACGGTGGTGGCGTTGTAGCCCTGCTCGGCGAAGACCTCGGCGGCGGTGTCGAGGAGTTCACGGCGGCGCGCCTGGGCGGCAGCGGCCGCGGGCTTTCCGGTGGCGGTCACCTGGGGCTTCTTCTTGGTCGGCACGGGTCCATTGTCGTCCTAGGCGTGCTGGCTGCTGACGGAGACGATCTCTCCGGTCATGTACGACGAGTAGTCCGAGGCCAGGAAGACGATCACGTTGGCCACCTCCCAGGGCTCGGCGTACCGTCCGAAGGCCTCGCGCGCGGTCAGTTCCTGCAGCAGTTCGGGCGTCGTGACCTTCGCGAGGTGGGGATGCATGGCGAGGCTCGGGGAGACGGCGTTGACCCGCACCCCGTACTCGGCAGCCTCGATCGCCGCGCACCGGGTCAGCGCCATCACGCCCGCCTTCGCGGCAGCGTAGTGCGCCTGTCCGGCCTGGGCGCGCCAGCCGACGACGGAGGCGTTGTTGACGATCACTCCGCCGGTCCCATTCATCCGGCGGAGGGCGGCCCGGGTGCATCGGAAGGTGCCGTTCAAGGTCACGTCGAGGACCTTCGACCACTGCTCGTCGGTCATGTCGACGAGGGGTGAGGTCCCGCCGAGACCGGCGTTGTTGACGACGACGTCCAGCCGCCCGTGCTCGGCGACGGCCGCCTCGAACAGCGCCGCCACCTGCGACTCGTCGGTGACGTCGCAGGGCAGCGCCGCCACCGACGCGGCGCCGAACTCCCCGGCCAGCTCCGCCTCGTACTCCTTCAGCCGCCGCGCGTGCGCGTCGCTGAGCACGACGCGCGCCCCCTCCTCGAGGAAGCGGCGGGCGGTCGCGCCGCCGATGCCCGCGCCGGCCGCCGCGGTGATGACGGCGGTGCGCCCGCGGAGCAGCCCGTGCCCGGGAACGTACGTCGGCACCTCGACGTTTGTCATAGCAGCACGCTAACCTACCAAACAGTTGTTAGGGAA
Organism: uncultured Streptomyces sp.; assembly: GCA_965653385.1. GTDB lineage: Bacteria > Actinomycetota > Actinomycetes > Streptomycetales > Streptomycetaceae > Streptomyces. Next base: position 7,826 of record CBFGZZ010000068.1, read on the forward strand.
GGACGGTGGCGGTGGACCTCACGCACTCTGCGGCCGACGAGGCGTTCCGCGCCGAGGCCCGCGGCTGGCTGCGCGCGCATGTGCCGGCCGGTCCGCTCCCCTCGCTGGAGACAGAGGAGGGCTTCGCGGCGCATCGCGCATGGGAGGCCGAACTCGCCGTCGACCGCTGGTCGGTGGTGAACTGGCCCGCGACGTACGGCGGCCGGGACGCCACTGTGGTGCGGTGGCTGCTGTTCGAGGAGGAGTACTACGCGGCGGGCGCTCCGGGCCGCGTCAATCAGAACGGCATCAGCCTCCTCGCCCCGACCCTCTTCGACCACGGCACCGAGGAGCAACGCGCGCGCGTGCTGCCGCCCATGGCCACCGGCGAGGTCATCTGGGCGCAGGCGTGGTCGGAGCCCGAGGCCGGTTCCGACCTGGCCTCGCTCAGGTCGAGGGCCACGCGCGTGGCGGGCGGCTGGCTGCTGTCCGGCCAGAAGACCTGGTCGTCACGGGCCGCCTTCGCCGATCGCGCGTTCGGTCTGTTCCGCACCGATCCGGACGCCCCGAAGCCCCACCAGGGCCTGACCTACCTGATGTTCGACCTGCGCGCCCCGGGTGTCACGGTCCGCCCCATCGCCCGCCTCGACGGCAAACCCGCCTTCGCCGAGCTGTTCCTGGACGAGGTGTTCGTGCCGGACGAGGACGTGATCGGCGAGCCGGGCCAGGGCTGGCGGATCGCGATGTCGACGGCGGGCAACGAACGCGGTCTGATGCTGCGCTCCCCGGGTCGCTTCCTTGCGAGCGCCGACCGGCTTCACCGGCTCTGGCAGGACCGGGGCAGCCCGCAGAGCACGCGGAGCCGCGTGGCCGACGCCCTGATCGGCGCCCGCGCCCACCAGCTCTTCACCTTCGCCGCGGCCTCCCGTTTCCTCGACGGCGAGCCGATCGGCCCGGAGTCCAGTCTGAACAAGGTCTTCTGGTCGGAGTACGACATCGCCCTGCACGAGACGGCCCTGGATCTGCTGGGCGCCGAGGGTGAGTTGGCCGACACGGAGTGGGCGGAGCGGTACGTCTTCTCCCTCGCCGGCCCGATCTACGCCGGGACCAACGAGATCCAGCGCGACATCATCGCCGAGCGCCTCCTGGGCCTGCCGAAGGGCCGACGGTGACCAGGCCGCGTCGACGCCACCGAAAGGACCCCCGCTGATGCGCTTCCTCCTCGACCCCGAGCAGCGCGCCTTCGGCGACTCGCTGAACGCCATGCTGGCGGCCGCCGACACGCCTTTGGCCATCCGGGACTGGGGCCGAGGTGAGCATGCGCGGGGCCGGGCGCTGTGGGGCCGTATAGCCGAGGCGGGGGTGTTAGGGCTGGCGGTTCCGGAGGCGTACGAGGGGCTGGGTCCCCGGCCTGTCGAACTCGCAGTCGCTTTCGTCGAGTTGGGGCGACACGCGGTGCCGGGACCGCTGGTGGAGACGATCACGGCGGCGATCCTGCTCACCGATCTGCCGGACCCCGGCCCGGCCAAGCGTCTGGTGCCGGCGCTGGCGTCGGGCGAGGCCATGGCGACACTGGCGTGGACGGCGCCGTACGCCCTGGACGGTGACGTGGCCACGACCCGTCTGGCCCTCACCTCCCAAGGCCTGCGCCTCTCCCCCGGCCACGGCCCGGTCCGCCCCTCCCTGGACCCGGCCCGCCGCCTCACCCCTCTCGACCCCGGCGGCGAACTCCTCGGCCCCGCACCCGTCACCGCCCGCGCGCTCGCCTACGCCCGCCTCACCACCGCCGCCCAGGCCCTCGGCGTCGGTCACGCCCTGCTCGACCGGACGGTCGACCACGTCCGGCAGCGCACCCAGTTCGGCGTGCCCATCGGCTCGTTCCAGGCCGTCAAGCACCGGCTGGCCGACGCCAGGATCGGCCTGGAGTTCGCCCGGCCGCTGCTGTTCGGCGCCGCGCTCACCATGGCGCCCGCCGACGTCGCCGCCGCCAAGGTGACGGCCTGCGAGGCCGCGTACGCCGCTGCCCGTACCGCGCTCCAGCTGCACGGCGCGATCGGCTACACGGCGGAGTACGACCTGTCGCTCTGGCTGGCCAAGGCCCGCGCGCTGCGGACCGCCTGGGGCGACCCGGAGGAATGCAGAGCCGAAGTACTGAGCGCCCGCTGAGCCGCCCGCGCCCTCAGTGGTGATCGCCGCTGGTGTCGCTGGTGAGCTCGCGGTACTCCTCGACCGTCGGCTTGGTGATGCGCGTCTGCGGCCCGAACATCGCCCGCGCCAGCCGGGCCCGCACCCGCTTCGTCGGGCCGACCCGGCGCCGGACGCCGTTCGCGTCGACGAGCGGACCGATCTCGTAGGGCGGCGGCTGCTCGTGCTGGGTGAGCGTGAACAGCTGCGCCTGCGAGAGGGGCTCGTGGACCTCGACGTACGCACCGTGCGGGAGCCGTTTGATGGTGCCCGTCTCCCTGCCGTGCAGCACTTTGTCCCGGTCCCGGCGCTGCAGCCCGAGACAGATCCGCTTGGTCACGTAGTAGGTGAGGACCGGCACGACGAAGACCGAGATCCGGACGAACCAGGTGATCGCGTTGATGGACAGATGCAGATGCGTGGCCACGATGTCGTTGCCGCCGCCGATCAGCAGCACCGCGTACAGGCTCAGCCAGGCCGCGCCGAGGCCGGTGCGCACGGGCACGTTGCGCGGCCGGTCGAGGATGTGGTGCTCGCGTTTGTCGCCGGTGATCCACGCCTCGACGAAGGGATACACGCCGAGCGCGAGCAGGATCAGCGGGAAGAGGGAGAAGGGGATGAAGACGCCGGGTTCCAGGGTGTGGCCCCAGAAGTTGATCTCCCATCCCGGCATCACCCGGATCAGTCCCTCGGAGAAGCCGAGGTACCAGTCGGGTTGGGCGCCCGTGGTCACCAGGTCGGGGCGGTAGGGGCCGAAGGCCCAGACCGGGTTGATGCTGGCGACGCCGCCCATGAGCGCCAGGACGCCGAAGACGAGGAAGAAGAAGCCGCCCGCCTTGGCCATGTACACCGGCAGGAAGGGCATGCCGACGACCGTCTTCTGGTCCCGGCCGGGGCCGGGGTACTGGGTGTGCTTGTGGTAGAAGACCAGGATCAGATGGGCTGCGACCAGGCCGAGCATGATCCCGGGCAGCAGCAGGATGTGGATCGGGTAGAGCCGGGCGATGAAGTCCTCGCCGGGGAACTCCCCGCCGAAGAGGAAGAACGCCACGTAGGTGCCCACGATCGGGATGGACAGGATCGCGCCGTGCGCGAACCGCAGACCGGTGCCGGACAGCAGGTCGTCGGGGAGGGAGTAGCCGGTCAGGCCGGTGATGATGCCGAGCATCAGCAGCGTCCAGCCGAACACCCAGTTGATCTCGCGGGGCTTGCGGAAGGCGCCGGTGAAGAACACCCGCATCATGTGCACCAGCATGCCGGTGACGAAGACCAGCGCCGCCCAGTGGTGGATCTGCCGGATGAGCAGCCCGCCGCGCACGTCGAAGCTGATGTCGAGGGTGGACTCGTACGCCCGGGTCATCAGGACGCCGTTGAGGGGCTCGTAGGTGCCGTTGTAGACGACCTCGTTGGTGCTGGGGTCGAAGAAGAGGGTCAGATAGACGCCGGTGAGGATCAGGACGAGGAAGCTGTAGAGGCAGACCTCGCCCAGCATGAAGGACCAGTGGTCCGGGAAGACCTTGCGCATGTTGGCCTTGGCCAGCGCGTACAGCCCGAGCCGTCCGTCGGCCCAGTCGGCGATCTTCTCGCCCTTGCCGGGCGGGGCCGGCCGCCGCGCACCCGTCGTCCCGTCGTTCCCCGATCGTGCGCCGTCCATATGTCGTCGCCTCCCCGTCGGATCAACCACAGGGTGACATGGGCGCAGGGGGCCCGCCAACGGGGCGGACACCCCCGGCCGGGCGTCAGGACGGCCGTACGATCCCCTGCGCCCGCGCCGCCACCAGCCACTTCGGGAACTCCCCGACCAGGCGGTCGTACAGCTCGGCGTCGGACACGGTCCGCGGGTCCGAACCGGCGTGGAAGAACCCGGCGTTGTCGACCACCCGCTTGGCCGGAACCGCCAGGTCGTCGAGCTTGCGCAGGAAGTCGAACTGCTTGCTGGTCGGGTCCCCGAAGCCGATGAACTGCCAGAACAGCGGGAGCGGGGCCGCCTTGCACAGATACCGTTCCGCGGCGAGCTTGTTGATCGGCCCGCCGTCCGTCTGGAACACCACCAGGGCGGGGTCCCTCGACCCGCTGTCCAGGTAGTGGTCGATGACGGCGTCCATCGCCAGGTGGTAGCTGGTCTTGCCCATGTGCCCGAGCCCGGCCACGATCCGCTCGATCCGCCCCTGGTGGTCGGCGAGCGCGATCTCGGTCTCGGCGTCGACGTCGGTGGAGAAGAAGACGACCGGCACGGTCCCGTCGTCGTCGAAGTGGGCCGCCAGGCCGAGCACCCGGTCGGCGAGCGCCTGTACGCTGCCGTCCTTGTAGTACGGCTTCATCGACCCGGAGTAGTCGACCACCAGGTAGACCGCGGCACGCACGCCGTCGAGCCCGTGCTTGTGAAGCGACACCCCGGCGCTCTTGTACAGGCTGACCAGCGCGGGCGCGGTCTCCTCGACCTTGCTGAGACTGATCGCGGCCATATGGTCTCCCCCTCGTACGCCCGGCTGGTTGCCGAGGTTACGGCACCACCGGCCCCGCCCCTCCCTCCGTCCACAGGTGTTCGCTATTTTGTTCGCCGCCGACCCCACCGGCTCATCGTTCGTCCCGTCCCCTTCGAGGAGCCGGCTGTGGAGCCCGAGTCCACCCCTTCCACCGAGTCCGCCACCACCTGCTATCGCCATCCCAAGGTGGAGTCCCACGTCCGCTGCGTCCGCTGCGACCGGTACATCTGCCCGGACTGCATGCGTGAGGCGTCCGTCGGCCATCAGTGCGTGGAGTGCGTGAAGGAGGGCGCGCGGTCGGTGCGGCAGGCCCGGACGGTCGTCGGCGGCCGGATCGCCGCGACGCCCCTCGTGACCTCCGTGCTCATCGGCCTCAACGTCCTGGCCTATCTGGCCGAGGTGGTGCGCCCGGAGATCGTGGACCGCTTCGCGATGCTCAGCGCCCGGCTGGTCGGCCCGGACGGCCTCTACTACGTCTACGAGCCCGGGTACCCATCCGGATTCCACGCCGAGGGCCTGGTCGCCGGCCAGTGGGAGCGGCTGCTGACCAGCGGTTTCCTCCACCTGCCGCCGACCGAGGGCACCTTCGGGCTGCTGCACATCGTGATGAACATGCTCTCGCTGTGGCAGCTCGGCCGGATCGTCGAGCCCATGCTGGGCCGGGTCCGCTACCTCGCGCTCTACCTGCTGGCGACGCTGGGCGGTTCGGTGTTCGAGCTGCTGCTGACCGACGTGAACACGGAGTCGGTCGGCGCGTCCGGGGCGATCTTCGGCCTCGGCGCCGGGTACTACGTGCTAGCCCGCCGTGTCGGCGCGGACATGCGCGGCGTCAACCGCTTCATGGCCTTCCTCCTCCTGTGGCTCCTGCTCTCCGCGGGCCTCACCTCCTGGCAGGGCCACCTCGGCGGTCTCCTCACGGGAGCCGCGGTGACCCTCGCCTACGCCTACACTCCACTCACCGCGCGCCGGGCCCTGATCCAGACGGCCGCCTGTGTGAGCGTGCTGGTCCTGCTGGTGGTGGTCGCGGTGGCGAAGGTGTCGGAGCTGACGGGTGGAGGGGTGGCCCAGTGAGACGTATCGGTGTGCTGCTCTTCGCGGCCGTTCCCGTCGCCGTCGGCGCGGCCGTCTACTTTCTCGTCCCGGCGGAGTCCGGCGACGGCACGGGCGCTGAGTCCGCGGTCGTCACCGCCCAGGAGGGGTCCCGGCGGGAGGCCAAGAGCCGGGCCGAGCAGGAGCGGGCGGCGGACGACGAGCTGATCGCGAGCCTGCCGCCGGGGCTGGCGGCGCCGGCGAAGAAGGAGCTGGCCCAGCAGCTGGTCGCCACCGCCGAGAGCTCGACGCTGGACTGGCGCCGCACCTACGGCGACATCGAGGACCTCGGCGACGGGCAGGGCTACACGGCCGGCACGATCGGCTTCTGCACCGGCACCCACGACCTGCTCACCCTGGTCGAGAACTACACCGAGGCCCACCCGGACAACGGGCTCGCCCGCTATCTGCCCGCCCTGCGCGCGGTCGACGGCACCGACTCCCACGAGGGCCTGGACCCCGGTTTCCGGGCCGCATGGAAGGCGGAGGCCGAGGTGAAGGCCTTCCGCGCGGCTCAGGACGCCGAGCGCGACCGCGCCTACTTCGACCCGGCGGTCCGCCTCGCCAAGCTCGACGGCCTCGGCACGCTCGGCCAGTTCGTCTACTACGACGCGATGGTCTTCCACGGCCCCGGCATCGACGAGGACGGCTTCTACGTCCTGCGTGAACGCGCTCTGCGCAGGGCCGAGTCCCCCTCCCAGGGCGGCTCCGAGAAGGCGTACCTGGACGCCTTCCTCGACGTCCGGCGGGCTGCCATGCGCGAGCGGCGACCGGGTGCCGACACCAGCCGGGTCGACACGGCTCAGCGGCGGTTCCTGGAGGAGGGAAACCTCTCTTTGACGACTCCTCTGACGTGGCGGGTCTACGGGCAGACGTTCACCGTGGAGTAGCGGATCCGGGCAGGCGGACAGACTCGGGGCGGGCCAGTATCCGGCGACCCGTGCGGCCCGGGTGAAGCGTGGCGTATGCGACGAGACGCCCCGCCCGGACGTGTGGGTCCACCGGATCGAGCCGGGCGTAACGGTTGGTGGCGGCCTCCGGGTCGTCCGCCGCCAGGAACTCGTCGGCGGTGCGCGGAACGCCGGGGCGGACGGCGAAGGCGTGGGTACGGATGTCGGGCCAGAACGCGGTGGTCGGACGGGGCGAGGATCGCGGAGGGCGCAGATTGCGCAGCCGCCACTCCGTCCGATGCAGGTGGGCGGCCGTGCGGGCGCGACGCAGTGCGTCGTCCGGCACGGGTTCACGCAGCCAGCCGTCGAGCGTGTCGGCGAGGCCCGCGACCAGGCGGCGGCCCGGCGCGGTGAGCCGGTCGCTGGTGGCGAGGGTGCGCACCACGAGCCTGGTCTGGAGCCTGCGCAGCGCGAAGTAGTAGGCGGCCGTCCCCGGGGCGACGCTGCCGTCGGACATGCGGTCGCGCCAGAATCCGGTGACACCGATGAAGGCGTACGCGCCGTGCAGGAGGCCGGTGAGATGGCGGGGGTCGGCGCGCCAGGGGGCGTAGTAGCGCTCGGCGCGGTCGTCGTCGAGCAGCGGGAACAGGTGGAGCAGTGCGGCGAGTTTGCTGTGCTGGAACTCGTGGACCAGGGTCTCGGCCAGCATGACCCCACCGGCCGGACGAGTGATCACCATCGCGCCGTAGGCGTCCCCGGTGGTCGCGGAGCGGCGGACGGTGGGCTCGGGCGGTGGCAGTACACCGACCCTGCCCCAGGGAATGACGGAGCGGATGCGGCCGGGGTCGAGCCGGCCGGGGCCGGGTTCGGTGCGAGCCCCGAGCACCTCGCCCGCGTCCGCGAACACCCGCCGCCAGGCCGCGAATTCGGCTGCGTCGAGGCGGGCGGGGGCGACCGGGCCGTCGAGGTCCCGGTAGGGGTCCAGATCTTCCAGGAGGACGCCCGGGGCGACGCTGCGCAGTGGCAGCCACACCGCGCTCTCGGGTCCGTGGGCGGGGTCAAGGCTGACCTGGTACTGACCGCTGCTGACGGTCAGTTCGCCGGCGTGCACCGTGGCCAGGGCCGCCCGGTGTCCCGTCCACCGCCCGGGAAGGCGCAGCAGTCCCAGGCCCGGGAGCGGCAGTCGGCCGTCCGTCACGGGCACGGGCAGGTGTACGTCGGTGCCGGCGAGGAGGGCGGCGCTCACCGCGAGGCGGTGCAGATGACCCCACTCCGTCCACAGCTCCGGACCCTCCGCGGTGCCGTGCAGCCGGCGCAGGAGGTGCCCGACCCAACTGCCCACGGACGGGCTGAGGAGCAGTCGCTCGACCTGCCCGGCGTCCCGCCGGTACGCGGTGCGCAGGGCCTGCCACGCCACGTCGGGCGAGCCGAGCGGAGCCACGGGCGCGTCGGTACGGTCGTGCAACGCGCCCAGCAGCAGGAGCCGCCGGGTCCGCTCACCGCGTTCCAGCTGGTCGAGGGCCTCGTCGGATCCGCCCCCGGTGGCCAGTTCGGCGAGGTGGCGGTCGGCCAACTTCAAAGGCTGATAGGTTCCCTGGCCGTTCACCGCCGGCCCTACTCCGCCCGGCCCGGGTTGTTCCCGCCCGTGCTGGTGCTCCGCGGGCGCCGGACCTCGATGAGCAGCCGCTCGGGAGGAGCCGGCAGGCACAGGCCGTGCGACGGAGCGAGCGGCACGCCGGTCAGGTCCACGAGGTCGGATTCCCATTCTTCGGCGGATTCTCGCGATGTCGGCTCGGAGCGTACGGACTGGTCCAAGGCGTCCCCCTTCAGGACGGTGGCACGCGATGCCCCGCATCCCTTCCATCATGGCGAAGCGGCGGGGGTCGGGGAACCGCGCGATCACGCCGGAGGCAGCGCCCGGCGTCGCTTCTTGCTGTCTCTGTCGTGGATGAACTCCGTGAGCGCGGCCTTGAGTTCGGCGGTTCTCGCGGGGTCGTCGTCGGCCCCCGTCACGATCTCGTGAAGCTCGGCGGCCGTGTCCTCGTCGAGGCCGTTGAGCAGGTTCATCGCGTCGATCCGGGCGTTGTCGCCGTACCGGAGCCGCTCGGCGACCCGGTCCGGCAGGGCGTCGATGAGTGCCCTGCGCTGGACGGGATCCCGGAAGGACGGGCAGTCGACGAGCGCGTCGACCGCTCTGCGCAGCAGACCCTTTCCGGCCACCGTCGCACGCGGTGCCGCCATGTCCTCGCGCCCGGCGCCACGGATCCGGACGTACGACAGCGGGTGCTCCCCCGCGACGGCCCGGACCTCCGCACGCGCGGCGGCGCAGAACTCCTCCACGTCCGGGAGCCCCGGGAGGTCGCCGGCTCGCCGCCCGAGCAGAGTGAGGAGCAGGTCGGAGAAGACACCGGTGCGGCGGGTGGGGTCGTTGGCGGCGAGCCGTCCGGGGCCTGCCGCACGCAGTTCGGCCTGCTGGTGCGCGAGGAGGCGGCGGCCGTCCGGGAAGGCGTCGGTGGGCAGTCGGCGCGCGAACGCGAGCTCCTCCTCGAAGGTCTCGCAGGCGTCGATCGCCCACATTTGCCGGCGGAAGCCCGGGACCGCGTCGGTGCGGTAATGCTTCATCGCCGCGTCGAGGTCGAGGTTGCGCTTGTCCCGCACGGTGGCGTCCATCGTGAACAGCCGTACATGGTCGTCGCGGTCGAGCACGCCGTGTCCACCCCACCACACCCAGAGGTCCTGGCCATCGGTGACGGCGGGCAGTTCGTCGACGAGCGTCGCCCGCAGCGTTCCGTGGTCCGCCGGACGGTACGGCACGGGCGGTGTCTCGCCGGGCAGGGGGGCCAGGTGAAGGCGCAGGTTGGCGGCGGGGACCCCGGCGCCGTGCAGCAGATGGTAGAGCCGCACCGCGTCGTGGGCCGGTCCCGGCAGATCCCATGTGCCACCGGCGGCGTAGGAGTCGATGCCCACGATGAGCGCGTGCACCCGGGAGGGGTCGGCGGGTGGGGCCTTCATGGGATGTCGGCTTCCAGGCGGCGGTAGACGGCCGGGTTGGTCCAGTACGCGCTGTGTGCCGCGGGGAAGGGCTGACGGGACAGGACCTGATGGTCGTCGACCCGCCCGGGGAACAGTTCCGCTCCGACATGGGCGAGGAGGTCGCGCGGGTCGTAGAAATTGAGCCAGGGCGGCACATGGGCGGGCAGCGGCGCGGGATGCGCCAGGGTGGGCAGCGCTCCGGTCTCGTAGAGGAAGGGCGCCTGGGAGCCGGCCGTGACGACGAGGCGCACCATGGGCAGCGGTCTGCTGATGAGGGTTTCCAGGGCGATGATGCCGCCGAGACTGTGCCCCACGAAGGTCACCGGGGGCTGCGTCGTGAGGGCGAGCGCGGCGAGTCCGGCGCGGAAGGGTTCGCCGCGGGCCAGGTAGCGCAGGATGTCACCCGCCGTGGGATGGGCGGCTTCCGTGAGGGGCCGGCGCCCGCGTTCCACGCGCCGCACCACGGCGTTCGACATCCGGTGCAGCAGCCACCTGCGGGGCCCGCGATCGGAGCCGGCGGCCGGCGCGCCGAGGGCCGCGCCGAGAGTGTCGACGGCCCGGTCGCGTTGTTCCCCGGTGGGGATGAGCGGGTCGTCCGCGGCGAGGGCGTCGCGGACGGCGGCGGCGACGAGGGCGCGAGCGACCACCTCCGCGAGCGCGGCCGGGTCGAGGGCGAGACTCGCGGGGCCCAGGAGAGGCTGCGACGCCAGGAGTGCGGCTTGCCGCGCGAGGGCGGGACCGTCCAGACAGGCGAGTTCCCCGGCGTCGGGGTCCAGCCGTTCGCCGAGGGTGTCCAGGAGGTGGCGTATTCGGTGGCCGGGCGGCACGGACCCGGGTGCGAGTTCCCCCGTTGCGGGTCCGGCCGCCGCGGCGAGGGCGAGTTCGGTGTGCGGGTCGGCGTAGAGGACGCCCCAGGCCTCGTCGTCCGGGTCCTGCGCCGCCAGGGTGCGCGCGGTTCCCGGCGACGAGGGCGGTAAGCAGGCACCCTGGGCGGCAAGGGTGGCTCCGTGGGCCTCGCCCCAGTAGTACGGGACCACATGAAGCGAGGGCCGCAGCGCCTTCAGGCCGGTGCTGAAACGACCGTACAGTTCGCCGAACGCGGGCTCACGGACGCCCGTGCCATGGATGAAGACCACTGTGGACATGTGTGCCCCCTGCTCGCTGCCGTTCCCCTGCCCCCGGGTCGAGGAACCACCGCTACAGCGGCATGGGGGCGGGATCCGCTTCGACACGGTGGCCGAACCTGGCCGCCATCAGCCACGGATGACCGTCACGGACCACACGCGACAGCCCGTCCACCGCCCGCCTGCGCAGTTCGTCGGCACGGGTCGTGGAACCAAGGCCCCTCAGGTCCAGAGCCAGGTTGGCCATGCAGGCCAGCGTCACGGGGTGGGCTTCCCCGGCGATCTCGGTCAGCCCTTCGAGCGCTGTTTCGTCGATCTCGCGTGCCTGTCCGAAGTCCAGGCCCGCGTAACGGTTGTTGGCCCGCCCCAGCATGACCATGAGGGTCACCACATGGCGTGCCCCCAGGGTGGCCTCCAGCCGCTCGGTGGCCTCGTCCGCCAGTCGCTCCGCCGTGTCGAGGTCGCTCCGGGCCCGGTGCGTGGCGGCCAGATTGGCCATGGCCATCAGGGTGTAGGCATGGTCGGGTCCCAGCCGGTCCCGGAACTGGTCGAGGACCTGCTCACCCAGTGACCGCGAGCCCTCCAGGTCGCGCAGCAGCCGCCGGTCGACGGTCACCTGAAGGGCGGTGGCCAGCGTGTCGGTGTAGTTCGAGCCGTAGCGGACGCTGTACAGGCGCAGCGTCTCCTCGCTCAGGCTCGCCGCTCCTTCCAGGTCCCCGTCCCGGCGTCGGGCGAGCGAGAGCATGCGGGCCGCGGTGAGGGTCTCCGGCGCCTCTTCCCCGTACGTCGCCCGGTAGGTGTCGTACGTCTCCTCCTGCTGCTCCCGGCCACCGTGGTAGTCGCCGCCCTCGAGGATGTCCCAGCCGAGCCCGTTGAGCGTGTTGAGGGTGAGGACATCGGTGGGGCCGTTGAGGAGTTCCCACTGCCGGTGGGTCTCGGTGTCCAGTTCCCTCGCCGTTTCGAAATCGCCGCACAGACGCAGTGCCACGCCGTAACTGTGCGCGGCGAGGAGGGTGTTGAGATCGTCGGGGCCGAACCGGTCACGGGCCAGTTCGACCGCTTCCCGTGCCTGGTCCCGGGCCTCGGTGAAGCGGCCCGCGTAGCACAGGGCGCCCGACATCTGCCACATGGAGTCGATGAGGTCCTCGTCGGGCACACCGACGCGCCGTGAGACGTCCAGGGCTTCCTTGTTGAGGGTGTAGGACTCCCCCACGACGCCGGCTCGACGCAGCAGGAAGCCGAGGATCTTGGCGATGCGGATGACGTGCAGGTTCTCCTCGCCGCTGTCGTGCAGCCAGGCCGTCCAGGCGTCCCTGGCCAGTTCGATCGCGGCGTCGTGGTCACCCCAGTAGTAGAGGTAGAGCACGGTGTCGTAGACCAGTTCCCTCACGTACGTGTCGGTGCTGCGATGCGCCTCGGACGCCTTGATGTGCGGCAGCAGTCGCTGGTAGTCGGGCCACTGGGTGGACTGGGCGTAGTGTCCGGGCCGGTTGCTGGAGAGCAGCAGATGGGCGACCTCGCGCATGGCGGCCCGGCTGTCCGGGTCGAGTTTGGCGAGCAGCACGGTCTGGAGCAGGCGGTGCATCTGGAGAGTGCCGGAGCTGTGGTTGAGCCGTACCAGCGAGAACTGGTTCAGGACCCGGGTCGCGCGGCTGAGGCCGATGCTGTCCGCCAGGACGGGCCGCAGGGCGCCCTCGGTGCCGCCGCCGCGGCCCAGGCGCAGCACGCTCAGCGGTACGGGTTCGGGGGCCATGCAGGCGCACACGTCGAGCAGCCGCCGTGCCCCCGGGTGTTCCCGGGTGAGGTGGTCGAGGGAGATGTCCCAGGCCGCCGCCACCGACACCGGGTAGTCGGGTGAGGGGTCCAGCTCCAGGATCTCGGGCTGGCGGGCGTCGAGCAGTTGCAGGTATTCGTCGATGGCCATGCCGGTGTTGGCATGCCAGGTGCCCGCCTGCTCCACCGCGAGCGGCAGGTCGCCCAGCGCCTCCGCGAGCCGTTCGGCGTCCTGGGGGCTCAGATCGCGGGCGCGGCGCTGGAGCAGCTTGACCGACTCGTCCCGTTTGAAGACGTCGACGGACAGTGGTGTGGCCACCCGCTCCCAGTCGCGGTTGCGCGAGGTGACGATGATCTTGCCGGGGCCGTCGGTGGGGAAATAGGAGCGCACGGAGTCGACGGCCTCCGCGTTGTCGAAGACGAGCAGCCAGTTATCGTAAGGAACGCCTGTTCGAAGCGCCTCGCGGACGGCGGGCACCGCCATGTTCGCCTCCTGGCTGGTGGCGAGGCCGAGCCGGGACGCCAGTTCGGCGAGCGCGCCGAGAATGAGGCTCTCGCTCTCGGCGGGGATCCACCAGATGACGTTGTAGTCGCCGCGGTGCGCGTAGACGTACTCGATCGCGATCTGCGACTTTCCGACGCCGCCCATGCCGTGCAGGGCGTGCGGGAGCACCGCGGCCGTGCTGTCGTCGCGCAGTTGCCTCTCCACATCGGTGAGCAGTTGCTCGCGTCCCGTGAAGTACCGGTTCCGCGGCGGCACGTTGCCCATGATGGCGGGGGCGCGGGCCGCGCCGGAGGGTGGCCGCGCAGGAGGCGGTTCGGGGGCGCGGACGGAGGCCGGCCGCTCTCCGTCCACGGTGGGTGCCAGGTCTTCCGGGAGCTGCGGCGGAGTCTGTTTCATCGGTGACGTGGTCGGATGAGTCGGCACTCCGCCTCCTTGAAATTCGTTCGCCTGTCGCGCCGAGTGACTGCCCACATCGCTGAGATCCTTAACATCAGGATTCACCTGAATGTGGGCATTTGCGTTGATTACGGTGTCCATCAGCCGGGCACGCAGGGCATGTCGCCCCGAGAGCGCGTTGAGGACGGCCCGTTCGAGCCGGACCCGACGGACAGCCGTGGGGTCCGGCAGCTCCGCTTCGAGCGGATCGAGAAGGGCGGCGAGCAGCGCGGCCCCCTCGGTACCGGCCGCCGGCAGTTCACCGAGGACCGTGACGACACGTGCGAGTTGAGACCGGGTACTGGTGGCGAGCAGTGCCTCACGGACCCCGGGCGCGAAGTCCGCGAGGCCCTCGTCCGCCGACGGGCCCTCGTGCCGCGACGGGGCCGGTGCGTCGGGGCAGGCCCCCCAGTCGATGAGGCCGCCCGTCAGCACCTCGGCGATGTCTGCCGGTTCCGCCTCGGGCAGCATCCGGGCGCACAGCTGGCCGATCAGGGTCAGGTCGAAGGGGGCGGCGGCGAGATGTGTGGCCAGACGGCGGGCAACCGGTCCGGCGGCCTCCAGGAACCTGTGCACGGTGGCGCTGGTCGCATACCGGGAGTCGGTGTGCGGCGGCCGTACACCGCGGGCAGGCGTGCCCTTGGCGAGTGCGCCCGCCGGCACGATCGGCAGGACCCGACGCACCCCGTGCCCGCCGCGCACGATATCGGCCCAGGCCTGGAAGGAGCCCTCCTTGAGGGAGAGAACCGGTACCGGGACGATGCCGTCGTCCGCGGCTGGGAAGGGTCGCAGCGGGTTCGGATCCTCCTGCCGGGGCCGGTGTGCGAGCGCCGTGTTGGGGGCGTTGCGGCCGCCCGCCTCCAGGAGGGCCGGATGCGGGTAGAGGGACGAGCGGTGCCGCAGGTGCGGCGGCAGCAGATGGACGACGGCGGTGGGCCCGGCCTGGGCGAGCCTGCTGAGCAGTCGGTCCGCGGCAGGCGCTGCCCAGCCGTGCGCGAGTCCGTCGGTGACCAGCAGGAACACACGCTCGCCCCGGCCGTCGACGAGTTCCCCGGGGGCGGCGGTGGCTCCCGAGTCCCAGCGCACCGACGTACCGCCCTCGGACGAGAGAGACAGACGTGCCGTACGTACGTCCCGGAAGGCCCCGCTGTGACGGGCGGCTGCGGCGAGCGCGGCCACCTCGGGCTCCCAGATGGTCAGCGTGACGCAGCTGTCGGCCAGCAGCACGAGGTCGAGCGCCGTGACCGGGGTGGGGACGAACATGGGCAGCCACAGCCCGTCCGCGAGCCCCTGTTCCGCGGTGGCCTGCTCGTCGAGTTCGACCCCGCTGCGCGAGGGCACCGTGGCGTCTAGCCGGTGCAACGCGCGAGCCAGTGCGGCGGCGAGCCCACGTAAGCGCTCCTGGCGGGGCGGCCGCTCCTCGGCGGGGCCGGCCGTTTCGTCGGGCTCCGGCGGCTCGAAGGACTCGAGCAGTTCGGTAGATACGACAGGAACACCGCGGCCGAAGGACGGCCCCAGGTCCTTGAACGGGGCCGGCTCGCTTGCCGATAAGGACTGCCTGGCAGGCTGGTCGGGCGCGGGCGCGAGGGGTGGATCCGGTGCCGGCAGCGGCCCCGCGGGGTGTCCCGGAAGACTCTCGGCGGGCGGGCCCGGTGCCGCGGTGCGGCCGAGCCTGATCCAGGTGTCGGTGAGCCAGCCGGCATCGGCGAGGTCCTGCCAGCGCAGCACCTCCTCGGTGTCCCGCCGCGGCAGCGCGGCCTCACCGTCTCCATGCTCCGCGAAAGCCGCGCCGAAGCCCGCATGCTCGTGTGCGGTTCCCGGTGTTGTGGTGCTGTCGTCTGGGGCAGGTGCGCGTTCCCGGGCAAAGCCGTCCATCAGCGGCCCTTCGCAAGGTCGCGCAACAGGGTCTCCACGAGCTTATCCCCGTCCGCACCGGTCGGGAATGCGTGGGAAGCGGAGAGCCTGACGGCATTGAGAAGCTGATCGATGGAGTGGGTGCCGCCCCCTTCGATGCGCTGCAGAAACTGGTCGACGATCCGCTCCGCGCCCTCGGTCGTGGCCTGGAGATGCGCTTCGAGCATGGCGAGCAGCTGGGCACGGCTCGGCGGGCGCAGGTGCAGCGGGAGACAGCGCCTGCGGAAGGCCGCGGGGAACTCCCGCTCTCCGTTGCTCGTGATCACGACGACGGGAAACTCCCGGCACTCGACCCGACCGCCACGGATCACGGCCCGCCCCTCGGGGTCGTCGGTGTACACCTCGACCTCGGGACGATCACTGCGTACCAGTTCGGGTATGTCGTACGCGCCGTTCTCCAGCGCATGCAGAAGATCGTTGGGCAGGTCGATGTCACTCTTGTCGAGCTCGTCGACGAGCAGAATGCGTGGACGCTCATAGGCGAGCAGGGCGGTGCCGAGCGGTCCCAGGGTCACGAAGTCCCCCAGCGGCGGCTGTCGGGGCGGCTGGGCGTCTCCCGCGGCCGGGTCGGTGCCGGCGCCTCGCCAGGAGGCGATGGCCTGGGCGCGGCCGATGGCGTCATAGGCGTACAGACCGTCCTTGAGAACCGTTCGGCTGACGATGCTCCATTGCAGGACGCGGCCGAGACCGAGTTCGCGGGCGATCAAGTAGGCGAGAGTCGACTTGCCCACGCCCGGCGATCCGGTGACCAGGAGCGGACGGCGCAGGATCAGGGCCGCGTTCACCAGGTCGACGCTCTCGTCGTCGAGTTGGCCGACGGACTGCACGACGCCGAGTCGGCGCACCTCGCCCGCACGGTCCGAGGGCGCGGGATGCTGCAGCGGTTCGCCGCCGAAGGCGCGCCACGGCGGGGCCGGCGGCAGCTTCGGCGCCCCCTCGGCCTCCTTGGGAGGTTCACCCGTGGCGTTGAAGATGCGCCAGGCGGATGCTGTCACATGGTTGTCACGGGCGTTCATTCCGCGAGCTCCTCGTGCTCGGGCGGGTCGAAGTACGCCCCCACCAGCCGGTACGGGTCATCCCAGAACAGAACGATGTGCTCCCCGATGTCCGGGGACTTGTTGAGCGCGGCACGCACCCGCAGTTGCCTGATGGTCTGGGGTATGTGGGACGGAGTGGGCGCGGCAGAGAACACCGCTTGAAGCTGTTCCCTGCTTTCGTGGGAGAAAACGCCCCGGCGATCCCACACGGCGACGCCCACTCCCTCCGCGAGCGCGGAACGCAAGGCCGCGAGCGGTGCGCCGCCCTCGGGGGCATCGAGAAGCACGACGGTGCGCTCGCCGTGCAGCGCCAACTCGGTCTGCCAGTCGGACAGGCGCTCCATGTCGTTCTCGCGCCAGTGATGCACCTGTGCGCCCCCTGCGTGCAGGGCTCGCCACCGCGACCGCCAGAGGGCGAGCTGGATCGGGTCGCCGCCGCGCATCCGCTCCAGGCAGCGCAGATGCACCGGGAACCTCGGGCTGATCGGCAGGCTCGCTCCGTCCCCCGTCTCCAGCGGCAGGGCGGTGACATCGCGGACGAGCCACTCATAGGGCAGGGCGAACTCGATGTAGGGCGGCGGGAGTTCGGGCCCCGCATCCGCATCGTGGGCCTCGGCCCACAGCCGCGCCCCGGCCCTGACGGCGCTCGTCACGGCGTCCGCGAGGCCGTCGGGGGTCGTGGTGCGCGAGCGGCCCTGGCGGGGGTTCCAGCGTCCGGGTACGGGGTTGACCCAGTACTGCACCTCGATGTCCGCGGTGCCGTCCCGGGCCGGGTCGACCATGACGAGGAGGCAGCGGGGGGCTTCGGCTCCGCCGGCCGGCCGGGCGCGGGCGGCGCGGCGGCGTTCGAGCGCCTGGCCGAGTTCGAGCCGCCCGGCGACGGTCGCGGCCAACTCCCGCAAGCGGTCGGCGGGTTCGCCGGGCGGGGTCAGGTCCGCCGCGAGGTCGAGCAGGAGCACGGACGGGGGCAGTCCGTCGGGCTGGTTGTTGAGCGTGAGGGCGCGGCTGAAGAGCTGTCCGATGTCGAGGTCGGGGCTCAGCGGGACGGCCAGTTCACGAATGAGCCCGTCCCGCAGTCGCCGCACGGGTAAGAGAGGGGGCATGGACAGCAGCCGGCGTGCTGCTGCCTGTTCCTCCCAGCCGAGCGGTGCGTCCATACGAAGGTCGGGTCCCGTGTCGGTGTCCTGCCGGACGGGGTCGAGCAGGCATCCGATCTGTGCGGCGACCTCGGCACCCGCGAAGAGTTCCGTCGTCTCCACGAGCGCGTGGACTCCCTGGGACACGCGCAGGGCCGCGCGCACCATACGCGCGATGTCGATGCGGGCATCACCCGTCAGCGTGGCCGCTATGCCGTAGTCCTCGTCCAGGGCTTCGGCGAAGGCGGCGCGGCTGCGTGGGTCGCGCATGCAGGACAGGCCGCAGAGCGCCTCGACAAGCGGCCCGCGCCGGAAATCGGCCGACCCGCCGTCCGCTCGTACCGGCCTCACCCCCGTCGCCACCGACTCATCCCCCGCCAGTCGTTGATACGCGCGACCGAGACGCGAAAGTAACACGCCCACTTCCCGTTGTTCCATCGGTCGTCAGGGATGTCTACCCCGGGGGAACCTGACGGAAAGCGCCGCGACGCCCGCCCGGCGTCCGGTCGGGGACAGTAGGGCGAGCGTCGCGTTCAGTTCCGTACGCCGTTGTACGGGACATTTGTGGAGTGACCCGCAGGTCACCTCTCGTACGGCCGTCAGACCATCAGCGAGCGGTCCGTCGGCTTGATCGGCGCCGGCAGTTCGCTGGCACCGGTCAGGAAGCGGTCGCAGCCGCGGGCGGCCGAGCGGCCCTCCGCGATGGCCCAGACGATGAGGGACTGGCCGCGGCCGGCGTCACCGGCGACGAAGACACCGGGGATGCTGGTCTGGAAGTCGGCGTCGCGGGCGATGTTACCGCGCTCGTCGAGCTCCAGGCCGAACTGGTCGACCAGGCCGTTCTCGCGGTCGGTGCCCGTGAAGCCCATGGCCAGCGTCACCAGCTGGGCGGGGATCTTGCGCTCCGTGCCCGGCTTCGGGGTCAGCTTGCCATCGATGAACTCGACCTCGGTGAGGTGCAGCCACTGGACGTTGCCGTCCTCGTCGCCCTCGAAGTGGGTGGTGGAGACGGAGTAGACCCGCTCGCCGCCCTCCTCGTGCGCGGAGGTGACCTTGTACAGCATCGGGAAGGTCGGCCACGGCTGGTGCGGCGCCCGGTCCTCGCCCGGACGGGGCATGATCTCCAGCTGGGTGACGGACGCCGCGCCCTGGCGGTGGGCGGTGCCCACGCAGTCGGCGCCGGTGTCGCCACCGCCGATGACGACGACGTGCTTGCCCTCGGCCGAGACGGGCGAGGTGACGTAGTCGCCCTCCTGGACCTTGTTGGCCAGCGGCAGGTACTCCATCGCCTGGTAGACGCCCTTGAGCTCACGGCCGGGGACCGGGAGGTCGCGGGCGGTCGTGGCACCGGCGGCGATGACGACCGCGTCGTACCGCTTCTTCAGGTCGGTCGCCTTGAGGTCGCGGCCGATCTCGATGCCGGTACGGAAGCGGGTGCCCTCCGCGCGCATCTGCTCGATACGGCGGTTGATGTGCCGCTTCTCCATCTTGAACTCGGGGATGCCGTAGCGCAGCAGGCCGCCGATGCGGTCCGCGCGCTCGTACACCGCCACCGTGTGGCCGGCGCGCGTCAGCTGCTGGGCGGCCGCCAGGCCCGCCGGGCCCGAGCCGATGACCGCGACGGTCTTGCCGGACAGGCGCTCCGGGGCCTGCGGAGCGACGGTGCCCGCGTCCCACGCCTTGTCGATGATCGAGACCTCGACGTTCTTGATGGTCACGGCCGGCTGGTTGATGCCGAGCACGCAGGCCGACTCACAGGGAGCGGGGCACAGCCGGCCCGTGAACTCCGGGAAGTTGTTCGTCGCGTGCAGGCGCTCCGACGCCGCCGCCCAGTCCTCGCGGTAGGCGTAGTCGTTCCACTCGGGGATGAGGTTCCCGAGCGGGCAGCCGTTGTGGCAGAACGGGATGCCGCAGTCCATGCAGCGGCTGGCCTGCTTGCTGATGATCGGCAGCAGGGAGCCGGGGACGTAGACCTCGTTCCAGTCCTTCAGACGCACGTCGACCGGGCGGGACTTGGCGACCTCACGGCCGTGGTTCAGGAAGCCCTTCGGGTCAGCCATTGATCGCCGCCTCCATCATCTTCTCGGTGATCTCGGTCTCGGACAGACCGGCTCGCTCGGCGGCGTCCTTGGCGGCGAGCACTGCCTTGTACGTGCTGGGGATGATCTTGCTGAAGCGCTCGACGGCGGTGTCCCACTCGGCGAGGAGCTTCTCGGCGACCGTGGACCCGGTCTCCTCCTGGTGGCGGCGGACCACGTCGTGCAGCCACTGCTTGTCGGTGTCGTCGAGGGCCTCGACGGCGCCGACGTTGCCGACGTTGACGTTGTCCCGGTCGAGGTCGATGACGTACGCGATACCGCCGGACATGCCGGCCGCGAAGTTTCGTCCCGTCTCGCCCAGGACCACCGCGTGGCCACCGGTCATGTACTCGCAGCCGTGGTCGCCCACGCCCTCGGAGACGACCGTCGCACCGGAGTTGCGGACACAGAACCGCTCGCCCGTACGACCGCGCAGGAACAGCTCGCCGCCGGTCGCGCCGTACGCGATGGTGTTGCCCGCGATCGTCGAGTACTCGGCGAGGTGGTCGGCGCCCCGGTCCGGGCGGACGACGACACGGCCGCCGGAGAGGCCCTTGCCGACGTAGTCGTTGGCGTCGCCCTCCAGGCGCAGCGTGACACCGCGCGGCAGGAAGGCACCGAAGGACTGGCCCGCCGAGCCGGTGAAGGTGATGTCGATGGTGTCGTCGGGCAGGCCCGCGCCGCCGAACTTCTTCGTCACCTCGTGGCCGAGCATGGTGCCGACCGTGCGGTTGATGTTGCGGACCTTGACCTGGGCGCGCACCGGCTGGGCGTCGGTCGCGGAGTCCGCGGCCAGCGCGTCGGCGGCGAGCTTGATGAGCTCGTTGTCGAGCGCCTTCTCCAGGCCGTGGTCCTGCTCGATGAGCTGGTGGCGCACCGCGCCCTCGGGCAGCTCGGGCACGTGGAACAGCGGCTCCAGGTCCAGGCCCTGCGCCTTCCAGTGGTCGACGGCACGCGTGACGTCCAGCGTCTCGGCGTGGCCGACGGCCTCCTCGATGGTGCGGAAGCCGAGCTCGGCGAGGATCTCGCGGACCTCTTCGGCGATGTACTGGAAGAAGTTGACGACGTACTCGGCCTTGCCGGAGAACCGGTCGCGCAGCGTCGGGTTCTGGGTGGCGATGCCGACCGGGCAGGTGTCCAGGTGGCAGACGCGCATCATGACGCAGCCGGAGACGACGAGCGGCGCGGTCGCGAAACCGAACTCCTCGGCGCCGAGCAGCGCGGCGATGACGACGTCACGGCCGGTCTTCAGCTGGCCGTCGGTCTGCACGACGATGCGGTCGCGCAGGCCGTTGAG
>CBFGZZ010000069.1:0-28741 GCA_965653385.1 uncultured Streptomyces sp.
CACGCCCCGCACCGCCCCCGCCAGCCAGGCCCAGAAGTGAAAGGCCAGCCCCAGCGCGAACACACTCGGATACGACACGGTCAACGCCAGCGAGTTCAGCCCGAGGAACCCGCTCCACGCGAACAGCGAAGTCCCCCACAGAAACACCAGGCACAGCACGGCGACCGCGGGCGCGGCCCGGTGCGCGCTCAGCGTCCGCACGTACCGCCACACCCCGCTGACGAGCAGCCCGAGCCCCACCACCGCCCCGATCCGCAGCACGACGAAGACCGAGAACCCCGTCACCCGCGCGACACACCCGAGCACCAGCATCCACGGCGAGTAGTACGGGCTCGGCGTGTCCGCGTCGACCAGCGGATTGCCGGGGTCGACCAGGTTGTGCCGCAGACGTTCGACGGTCGCCGCGTGCATCCCGAGGTCGCCGGCCCACGGCAGCCGGGCGATCACCAGCAGGAGCAGTACGACGACCAGCGCTGCAGCTACCTGCGGAACGACCGTCGTCCTTCGCAGCGCGTCCCGCATCGTGCTCACGCGAGCACTGTAATTCCCGTTTTGCCCGAAATGCGCGAACGCCCCGGACCGTGAAAGTCCGGGGCGCTCCGACACCCGTACGGGTGTCAGGCCGTAAGGCCGTACTACCTACGTGTGCGACCGCAGCAGCGTCCGCATGGTCCGCATGGCCACCGACAGGTTGGCCAGGTCGAACGCCTCCGAACCCTGGATCTCCTCCAGGGTCGTCCGCGCCCGGCCCAGGATCGCCGCGTTCTTCTGCTCCCACGCCTTGAACCGCTGCTCGGGCGTCGCGGTGCCGTTGCCGGCCGCCAGGACGTCCGAGGTCAGGGCCGCGTGGGCGGCGTAGAGGTCCTCACGGATGGAGGCGCGGGCCATGGACTGCCAGCGGTCCGCGCGGGGCAGCTCGATGATGCGGTCCATGAGCTGGGTGATCCGCAGCCGGTCGGCGAGGTCGTAGTAGACCTCGGCGACGTCCATCGGGTCCTTGCCCACGCGGTCGGCCACCGAGACGATGTCCAGCGACGGGAAGGCGGAGGAGAAGCCGGCCACCCGGGTGGCCAGTTCGGCCGGGACTCCGGCACCGGTCAGCTCGTCGTAGATCTGCTGGTACCACTCCAGGTCCGCGCCCTTGAGCAGCTTCGGCAGCTCCGACCAGACCTGCTCGACGCGGTCGGCGAAGAAGTCGACGGTGTCGGCGAGTTCCAGCGGCTGCGGCCGGTTGTTGAGCAGCCAGCGTGTGCCGCGCTCGACCAGACGGCGCGAGTGCAGCCTGATCCGGGTCTGGACGGCGGCGTCGACCTTGTTGTCGAGGGCCTCGACCGCGTCCCACACGACCGCCGAACGGAAGATCGCGCGGGCCACGGTCTGCGCCCGGACGATCTCCTCCAGCGAGGCCCCGGTCTCCTCGCGCAACCGGTGCAGATACGTCGTACCGCCGGTGTTGACCGTGTCGTTGACCAGCACGGTCGTGGTGATCTCACGGCGCAGCGGGTGGCTGACCAGGTACTCCGGGAACTGCTCGCGCAGCGCCGTCGGGAAGTACGCGTGCAGCAGGGTGCTCAGGTACGGGTCGTCGGGCAGCGAGGTGTGCAGCAGCTCGTCGGCGACCGTGATCTTCGTGTACGCCATCAGGACGGCCGTCTCCGGCCCGGTCAGGCCGTGGCCGGACCCGAGGCGTTCGCGGATCTGGCGGTCGGTGGGCAGGAACTCCAGCGCACGGTCCAGGTGCCCCTCGCGGACCAGGTGCTTCATGAAGCGCTGCTGGGCGTGGAGCATGGCGCCGGACTGGGCGAGGGCGTTGGCGATGGCCGTGTTCTGGGCGTAGTTGTTGCGCAGGACCAGGCGGCCGACCTCGTCGGTCATCTCGGCGAGCAGCTTGTTGCGCTGCTTGACCGTCATGTCGCCCTCGGAGACCAGGGCACCCAGCAGGATCTTGATGTTCACCTCGTGGTCGGAGGTGTCCACGCCCGCGCTGTTGTCGATGGCGTCGGTGTTGATCCGGCCGCCGTGCAGCGCGAACTCGATCCGGCCGAGCTGGGTCAGACCGAGGTTGCCGCCCTCGCCGACGACCTGGACGCGCAGGTCGGCGCCGTCGACGCGGATGGCGTCGTTGGCCTTGTCGCCGACGTCCGCGTGGGTCTCGGTGGACGCCTTGACGTACGTACCGATGCCGCCGTTCCACAGCAGGTCCACCGGCGCCTTGAGGATCGCCTTCATCAGCTCGGCCGGCGTCATCTTGGAGACCTTGCCCTCGATGCCGAGGGCCTCGCGGATGTGCGCGTTGACCGGGATCGCCTTGGCGCTGCGCGGGAAGACGCCGCCACCGGCCGAGATGAGGTCGGTGTCGTACTCCTCCCAGCTGGAGCGGGGCAGCTCGAAGAGGCGGCGGCGCTCGGCGTAGGAGGTGGCCGCGTCGGGCTTCGGGTCGATGAAGATGTGCCGGTGGTCGAAGGCGGCGACCAGACGGATGTGCTCGCTGAGCAGCATGCCGTTGCCGAACACGTCGCCGGACATGTCGCCGATGCCGACGACCGTGAAGTCCTCGCTCTGGGTGTCCACGCCCAGCTCGCGGAAGTGCCGCTTGACGGACTCCCAGGCGCCGCGGGCGGTGATGCCCATGCCCTTGTGGTCGTAACCGGCCGAGCCGCCGGAGGCGAAGGCGTCCCCGAGCCAGAAGTTGTACTGCTCGGCGACCCCGTTGGCGATGTCGGAGAAGGTCGCGGTGCCCTTGTCGGCGGCGACGACGAGGTAGGTGTCGTCCTCGTCGTGCCGGACGACGTCCTGCGGCGGCACGACCTCGCCGGCGACCATGTTGTCGGTGATGTCGAGCAGCGCCGAGATGAAGGTCTTGTACGACGCCACGCCCTCGGCGAGCCACGCGTCCCGGTCCACGGACGGGTCGGGCAGCTGCTTGGCGACGAAGCCGCCCTTGGCGCCGACCGGCACGATGACGGTGTTCTTCACCATCTGCGCCTTGACCAGGCCGAGGATCTCGGTGCGGAAGTCCTCACGCCGGTCGGACCAGCGCAGACCGCCGCGCGCGACCTTGCCGAAGCGCAGGTGGACGCCCTCGACTCGCGGCGAGTAGACCCAGATCTCGAACGCCGGGCGCGGCGCGGGCAGGTCGGGGATGGCCTGCGGGTCGAACTTCATGGAGACGTAGTCGTGCAGCTTGCCGCCCGCCGCCTCCTGGAAGAAGTTGGTGCGCAGCGTCGCCTTGATCACGGTGAGGAAGGACCGCAGGATCCGGTCCTCGTCGAGGCTCGCGACCTGGTCGAGCGCCGCGTCGACCTCTTCGAGCAGCGCGTCCACGATCTCGCGGCCCGCGCGCTGACGGTCCGGCGACATCCGCGCCTCGAACAGGGAGACGAGGAGGCGGGTGGTGTGGACGTTGTTGCGGAGGGTGTCCTCCATGTAGTCCTGCGAGAAGGTGGAGCCCGCCTGGCGCAGGTACTTCGCGTACGCCCGCAGCACCATCGCCTGCCGCCAGGTCAGCCCGGCGCTCAGCACGAGGGCGTTGAAGCCGTCGTTCTCCGCCTTGCCGGTCCAGGTCGCGGCGAAGGCCTCGGAGAACCGCTCGCGCGCGTCGTCGCCGAGGTAGTCCCCGGCGCCGCCCGCCGTCTTGGGCATGCGCAGACCGAAGTCGTAGATCCAGGCGACACTGCGGTCGGAGCAGCGCAGTTCGTACGGCCGTTCGTCCACGACCTCGACGCCGAGCCGGCTGAGGACCGGCAGGACGGCGGACAGGGAGACGGCCGCGCCCTTGCGGTAGATCTTGAACCGGCGTTCCTCGGGGGCGGCGCCGACCGGCTCGTACAAGCTCAGCGAGAAGTTGTTCTCCTCGGTGAGCTGCTCGATGTGGACGAGGTCGGAGACCGCGGAACGCGGAGTGTGGTCGGCCTTGTAGCCCTCGGGGAAGGCGCTCGAGTAGCGGCGCAGCAGCTCGGCGGCGCGCTCCTCGCCGAGTTCGGCGTTCAGCGCGTCGGCGAAGCCGTCGGCCCAGGAGCGGGCGGCCTCGACGAGCCGCGCCTCGATGCGCTCCTTGTCGCTGTCGCTGAGCTGCGGCAGCTCGGTGCCCTGCGGGACCCGGACGACGAAGTGCAGCCGGGAGAGGATCGACTCGGTGTTCCAGGCGGTGAAGTCGACGCTGATGCCGCCGAGCTCCTCCTTCAGGATGTCGATGATCCGCAGCCGGACGCCGGTGGTGTAGCGGTCGCGCGGGAGGTAGACGAGAGCCGAGTAGTAGCGGCCGTACTCGTCCTGCCGCAGGTAGAGCCGCAGGCGGCGGCGTTCCTGAAGGTAGAGCACGGAGGTGGCGATGCGCTGGAGCTCGGGGACCGGGGTCTGGAAGAGCTCGTCGCGCGGGTAGGTCTCCAGGATCTGGAGCAGGTCGCGGCCGTCGTGACTGTTGGGCGAGAACCCGGCGGCCTCCAGCACCTCGTCCACCTTGCGCCGGATGACGGGCACCCGGCGGACGGACTCGGTGTAGGCGGCCGAGGAGAACAGACCCAGGTAGCGGCGCTCGCCGACGACCTCGCCGTTCTCGTCGAACTTCTTCACGCCGACGTAGTCCAGATACGACGGCCGGTGCACGGTCGCCCGGCTGTTGGCCTTGGTGAGGATGAGGAGCTTGTGCTCGCGGGCCTTGGCGCGGGCGTCTGCGGGCAACCGCTCGAAGGAGGGGCTGACGGGGTGGCTGTCACCCTCGGCGTGGTGCGGGTCGGCGCGCAGGATGCCCAGCCCGGTGCCCGGCACTGCGGCCAGCGAATCGTCCTCGCGTAGCTCGTACTCGCGGTAGCCGAGGAAGGTGAAGTGGTCGTCGGCCAGCCAGCGCAGCAGCTCGCGGGCTTCCTCGAACTCCTGCATCCGCAGGTCGGAATGGGGCTCCTGGACCAGCTCGTCGGCCATGCGCACGGCCAGGTCCCGCATCTTGCTCCAGTCCTCGACGGCCTCACGGACGTCGGACAGGACGCGCAGCAGGTCTGCGGTGATCTGCTTCAGGTCGCCGCGGTCGGTCTCCCGGTCGAACTCGACGTGAATCCAGGACTCGGTGTGCGTGTCGTGCGGCTGCTCACCGGCGGGCGGCGCGGTGAGCACCTCGATGAGCTTGCCGGTGACGTCGCGGCGGACGAAGACCTGTGGGTGGATCACCACATGGATGCCGCGTCCCTGCCGCGTCAGCTCGTTGGTGACGGAGTCGACCAGGAAGGGCATGTCGTCGGTGACGACCTCGACGACGGAGTGGCTGCACGTCCAGCCGTTCTCCTCCACGGTGGGCGTGTGCACCCGCACGTTGGCCGTGCCCTGGGGACGGTTCTCGGCCAGCCGGTAGTGCGAGAAGGCGGCTCCGAAGATGTCGACCGGGTCGCGGTCGCTGAGGTCCTCCGGGGCGGTGTGCAGGTAGTAGCGCTGGAGGAACGAGAGCACGGTGTCGTGGTCCGGGGTGCCGGGGCTGCTCTCGTCCGTCGTCCCAGTCGGTAGGTACCCCCCGACCGGGCTGTTCTCAGCTACCCGGGCGGCCCTCTCGAGCAGCTCGGCCTTGGCTTCGTCCAGCTTGGTCTGCATTGTCCTCTGGCTCCTGTCGCGCGCCGTTGCGTGACGTAGAAGGAAGTACGGTCTCTTCCCCTCCGGTGTAACGCCGTGACGCGGGGTGTCCGGTCTGCTTCGACGCTATGCCGCGAGGTGAGATGAGCGGGGATATATGAGCCAATCTTGAGCTGCCCACGGGGTGTGACGCTGCTCTCTGCGACGTCCGGGCCCGGGGTGCGAATGACGTCCTGGGGGCCCTTACACCCCCCTCCCGCCCGCGAAGACCAGCGACCGCCGCCCGGCCACGGATGTCGTCCGTGCTGCCCGGGCGCAGGGCAGGGGCAACACTGCCCCCGCGAGCTATCGCGCTGATCACGCCACCAAGGCTATCGCTCCTTACAGGGGGCCCGTCATGAGCCGTATGTGTACAAAACCGGGGGTAGAACTTTGACGTTCTGCACAGGGGCAAAGGGGGCGCGCAGGGCGTAACTGGCGGGGCGGGACACGGAGGGGGAGGCTGGGATGTGGGCCGACCTCAGGGCACGAACAGGAAACCGAGGCAAAACCACGCCCTCGGGGGCCGTGTGGTGTCCGAAAACAACGGTGCCCCAACCTTCGGACGCTGTCGCTGTGCGGCCTCCGAGAGGCACCCGGCACCTCGTGAGCGCCGGGTCGCGCGGCCCACCCCGCCTCAGCCCCAACGCCGGGCACCCACCGCCCACCCACCGGCAACGGAAACCCACCTACCGGCGCCCCCAAGCCGCCCGCACCCCTTGGCAAGCCCCCGCCCCCGAGGCACGTTGCCCCTAAGGCCCGACGGAGACGCAACGGAACCACGGCCAAAAGAGGAGCGCACCCGAGATGACAGCGAAAATCCTCATCGTCACCGGCGACGCCGCAGAGTCACTGGAGGTCCTCTACCCCTACCAGCGCCTCCGCGAAGAGGGCTACGACGTCCACATCGCCGCCCCCACCCGCAAACAGCTCCAGTTCGTCGTCCACGACTTCGTACCCGGCTTCGACACCTACACCGAGAAACCCGGCTACACCTGGCCCGCCGACCTCGCCTTCTCCGAGGTGGACCCCGGCGACTACGCCGCCGTGGTCATCCCCGGCGGCCGAGCCCCCGAGTACCTCCGCAACGATCCCGAACTCCGCAAGATCCTCAAGTCGTTCTTCGACTCCGACAAGCCGGTCGCCCAGATCTGCCACGGCCCCCTGCTCACCGCGGCGATCGACAGCCTCCACGGCCGCCGCGTCACGGCGTACCCCGCCCTGGAACTCGACATGCAGGCAGCCGGCGCCACCTTCCAGGACGCCGAGGCGGTGGTCGACGGAACCCTCGTCTCCTCCCGCGCCTGGCCGGACCACTCCAGCTGGATGCGCGAGTTCCTGACGGTGCTCCGGGCGAAGGCACCGGTGACGTAACCGGTCAGCCGACGCAGCCGCCAACCCGGGCCGACTTCACTGCCGGGCACATAGGACCGTGCCCGGCACCGGCACTGGGCCGCTCGCCTAAGCCGCCAACCGCTCCGCCTCCGCGACCGCCTCCCCCAACGTGTCCACCACCGGCACGCCCACCTCCTCAAGGCTCGCCCGGCTGTGCGACCCCCCGGTGTAGAGCACGGCCCGCGCCCCCACATGCAACGCCGCCACCGCGTCGTCGGCCGCGTCCCCGATCACCACCGTGCGAGTGGGGTCCACACTCATGAGCGCCTCGATGTGCCGCACCATGTGCTCGGCCTTGCTGCCCCCGGACGGCCCGGTCCGCCCGTCGACACGTATGAAGTGCTCCTCGATCCCGAACCCCCGCACCAGCGGCACGAGCTCGTCATGCCCGTACATGCTGAGGATCGACTGGCTGCGCCCCGCCGACCGCCATTCCACGAGCAGCTCCGAGGCGCCCTCGGTGAGCCCGCACCTCACCCGGTGCTCGGTGTAGTACCGGTGGAAGGTCTCGTCCATGACCTCCCACTCCGCGTCGGTCGGCAGCCGCCCCAGCAACCGCTCGTAGAACTTCGGCACCGGCACGCAGTACAGCGACCGGTACTGCTCCATCGTGATCGGGTCGAGCCCCAGCTCGCCGAACGCCGCGTTCGTCGCGCCGATGATCGCGTCGTTGTCGTGGAACAGGGTCCCGTTCCAGTCCCAGACGATGTGTGCCCCTACCTGCTTCCCCATGCCGAGAACCGTACCCGCCGCCACTGACAATCAAGAGAACGGCAGGTCAACGAGGCAGCAGGGAGCGGCCGCGGGGCAGGGACAGCGGCAAGAGCAGGGGGACGGGGGCGGGGGCTCCTCAGTCCGCCTGCCCCACCAGGTTCGGGATCTCCTGAGTGGCGTACCAGAGCAGCTCGTGGTCCTCGGCCCCGTCCACGACGAACTGCGCGTCGTCGTCCCCGCCGTCCGCCGCGGCCAGCGCCTCCGCGGCCGCCGCCACGTCCGTCTCCGCGTCGCCCGAGTCGACGTGCACGGCGGCGGCCTTGGCCAGCGCCACGCCCTTGGCGATCCGCACCTCGCCCAGCGCCGCCGGATCCAGCCCTCGGCCCGGATCGGCGACGGCAGCCCCGTCGGGCACGTCGACGGCGACCACGACCCGGCGCCGTACCGCACCGCCGTCCGCCGCCAGCAGCCGCAGCGAGGCGAGCGCGGCGCGGTTCAGCGCCGCGTACTCCAACTCCTCGATGTCGTCGGAGAGATACCACTCGCGCAACGCGGGCGTGACGGCGTACGCGACGAGCGGCTCGGCCCCCAGTCCGCCCGTCTTGTACGCCTCGGCGAGCCCGGGGAGGGTCAGGGGGACGTAGACGCGCATGACTGACCGCTTTCGTACTCGTGAGGCTCGGCAAGGACCCGGAAGGAGGGGCGGGCCCCGTACCTCCCGGAGGGCCTTCAGGATACGTGCGGGCGTCCCCTTTCGAGTCCCCCTCACCCCCTCGCCCGGCGTCCACCCCGATCCACGGATTCACCCGGTACCGGCCCGTCATCACGGCCTTCAGCGCGCTCGCATCACCCAGATAAGTGAAGATTTCGCCCGCCGGATCGAGGGCGCCCCTTCCTTGCTTCCGGCGCCCGGAACCCCGTACAAGATCACCAACCTCGAAGTTACTGACCGGTATCCATCGGACTCACCGAACGGGGACCCCATGAACAAGGTCATGACCAGGACCCAGCACCGCCCCGGCACCCGCCCGCCGAGCCGCCGCGACACCCGCCGCCCCGGCGGCGCCCCGCCCCGCACCCCGGCCGGCGGCGCATCCCGTACGGCAGCTCCCGGCGGCCGCCCGCCCGGCTCACCCGGCACCCCGGGCGCCCGCGCCCGCACGAGCCCCGCGGACACCCGCCCGCCGACCGCGCCCACCCAGCCGCGAACGACCGTGCCGCCCGCGAGCGAGACCCCCCTGTGCGGGCGCGTCCTCCCTCACCCCCGCCCCACGGATGTCTTCGCCGACCGCCTGGTCCTCGTCCTGAGCGGCCAACGCCCCGTCCACTCGATGCTCCGCCACACCGCCGGCCGCGCCTACGACGAACTCGCCTGGCTGGCGGAACGCGGCCCCCTGCGCACCCGGGGCGCCCGCCCCGTCGTCCGCGACATCGGCTACTTCGAGCCCCGCGCGGGTGCCATCGAGGCCTTCGCCCGGATCGGCGCCGGCGACCAGCTGCGCGCCATGGCGTTCCGCCTGGAACAGGGCGGAGACCTGCGCTGGCGCTGCACGGCCGTGGAACTGGGCGGCCCGCGCAGGCCGCGTACGGACGACGACTGACCCCGGCTGACCACGACAGCGGCACCGACCGGCCCAGCAGTCGTCAGCGGGCCCCAGAAGCCTCCAGAACCCCGGCAGGGACCGCACAAGCCGAAGGGCCGGGCCCCCAGAGGAGACCCGGCCCTTCCAGCCACTACGGCACCGCATTCACGCCCGGCGCTACTTCTTACGGCGGCGCCCACCGCGGGCCTGCTTGCGCCGCTCCGCGCGCGTGAGGCCGTCGGCCTCGGAGCGCACCGGCTCGTCGCCGTTGTCGAAGTCGCCCTCGACGATGTCGCCCTCGCCGTCGACCTTCGGGGCGGTGTAGTGCAGCCGGTCCGGTCGGCGCGGGGCTTCGAGGCCCTTGGCGCGGATCTCGGGACGGGCACCCGCCTGGGCCGGCACGGCGTCCTTCTTCTCCAGGTCGGCGACCGGCTTGGCGTCCTCGACCGGGACCTCCTCGACCTGCTGCTCGACCTGGACCTCCAGGTTGAACAGGTAGCCGACGGACTCCTCCTTGATGCCCTCCATCATCGCGGTGAACATGTCGAAGCCCTCGCGCTGGTACTCGACCAGCGGGTCCTTCTGCGCCATCGCGCGCAGGCCGATGCCCTCCTGGAGGTAGTCCATCTCGTAGAGGTGCTCGCGCCACTTGCGGTCCAGGACCGACAGCACGACCCGGCGCTCCAGCTCACGCATGATCTCGGAGCCGAGCTGCGCCTCACGCGCCGCGTACTGCTCGTGGATGTCGTCCTTGATGGACTCGGAGATGAACTCGGCGGTCAGTCCGGCCCGGTCGCCGGCCGCCTCCTCCAGCTCGTCGACGGTCACCTTCACCGGGTAGAGCTGCTTGAACGCGCCCCACAGCCGCTCCAGGTCCCAGTCCTCCGGGAAGCCCTCGGCGGTCTCCGCGCCGACGTAGGCGTCGATGGTGTCGTCCATGAAGTGCTGCACCTGCTCGTGCAGGTCCTCGCCCTCCAGGACGCGGCGCCGCTCGCCGTAGATGACCTCGCGCTGACGGTTGAGGACCTCGTCGTACTTCAGGACGTTCTTACGGGTCTCGAAGTTCTGCTGCTCGACCTGCGACTGGGCGGACGCGATCGCGCGGGTGACCATCTTGTTCTCGATGGGCACGTCGTCCGGGACGTTCGCCATGGACATCACGCGCTCGACCATCTGGGCCTTGAAGAGCCGCATCAGGTCGTCACCCAGTGACAGGTAGAAGCGGGACTCGCCCGGGTCGCCCTGACGGCCGGAACGACCGCGCAGCTGGTTGTCGATACGGCGCGACTCGTGCCGCTCGGTGCCGAGGACGTAGAGGCCGCCGAGGTCCTTGACCTCCTCGAACTCCGCCTTGACCGCCTGCTCGGCCTTCTCCAGGGCGGCGGGCAGCGCCGCGGCCCACTCCTCGATGTGCTCCTCGGGGTCGAGGCCGCGCTGACGCAGCTCCGCCTCGGCGAGGTCCTCGGGGTTGCCGCCGAGCTTGATGTCCGTACCGCGGCCGGCCATGTTGGTGGCGACGGTGACGGCGCCCTTGCGGCCGGCCTGGGCGACGATGATCGCCTCACGGTCGTGCTGCTTGGCGTTCAGCACCTCGTGCTGGATGCCGCGCTTGGACAGCTGCTGCGACAGGTACTCGGACTTCTCGACCGACGTCGTACCGACGAGGATCGGCTGGCCCTTCTCGTGCTTCTCGACGATGTCGTCGACGACCGCCTCGAACTTCGCGACCTCGGTGCGGTAGATCAGGTCCGACTGGTCCTTGCGGATCATCGGCCGGTTCGTCGGGATCGGCACCACACCGAGCTTGTAGATCTGGTGGAACTCGGCGGCCTCGGTCATCGCCGTACCGGTCATGCCGCAGAGGCCGGGCTGTTCCTTGTCGGCGTGGTCGTGGCGCTTGTAGAGGCGGAAGAAGTTCTGCAGGGTGATCGTGGCGAGGGTCTGGTTCTCGTCCTTGATGTCCACCCCTTCCTTCGCCTCGATCGCCTGGTGCATGCCCTCGTTGTAGCGGCGGCCGGCGAGGATACGGCCGGTGTGCTCGTCGACGATCATGACCTCGCCGTCGATGACGACGTAGTCCTTGTCCTTCTTGAAGAGCTCCTTCGCCTTGATGGCGTTGTTCAGGTAGCCCACCAGAGGCGTGTTCACCGACTCGTAGAGGTTGTCGATGCCCAGCCAGTCCTCGACCTTGGCGACACCGGCCTCGTGGATGGCGACCGTGCGCTTCTTCTCGTCGACGTCGTAGTCGCCGGTCTCCTCGAGGCCCTTGAGCTGGTTGCCGGCCTCGCCCTTCTTCAGCCGGGTGACCAGCTTGGCGAAGTCGCCGTACCACTTGGTGGCCTGGTCGGCGGGGCCGGAGATGATCAGCGGCGTACGGGCCTCGTCGACGAGGATGGAGTCGACCTCGTCGACGATGGCGAAGTTGTGGCCGCGCTGGACGAGTTCGTCCTTGGACCACGCCATGTTGTCGCGCAGGTAGTCGAAGCCGAACTCGTTGTTCGTGCCGTACGTGATGTCGCACGCGTACTGCTCGCGACGCTGGGCCGGCGTCATGTTGGCGAGGATGCAGCCGACGTTCAGGCCCAGGAACTTGTGGACGCGACCCATCATCTCGGAGTCGCGCTCGGCCAGGTAGTCGTTGACCGTGATCAGGTGCACGCCCTTGCCGGACAGCGCGTTCAGATAAGCGGGCAGCGTGCCGACGAGGGTCTTGCCCTCACCGGTCTTCATCTCGGCCACATAGCCGAGGTGCAGGGCCGCACCACCCATGATCTGGACGTCGTAGTGACGCTGTCCGAGAACGCGCTTGGCGGCCTCACGGACGGTGGCGAAGGCCTCGGGCAGCAGGTCGTCCAGGCTCTCACCGTCTGCGTAGCGCTGCTTGTACTCATCGGTGAGTGCCCTCAGCTCGGCGTCGGAGAGGTCGACGAAGTCCTCTTCGATGGAGTTGACCTGGTCCGCGATGCGGTGCAGCTTGCGCAGGATCTTGCCTTCGCCTGCACGCATGATCTTCGAGAGGACGGACACGGGGGTTGGTCTCCTTGCCGGTCGGGCCTGGGACGGTCGGTTTCCATTTGACTTGACTGAGCAACGGCCATCGTATGCGAGGACCCCGCCACGCCGGGAGCCTGCCGTGGACGTCGAACGTCAGCTGCTTCAAATCTCCGTCAAAGGGACAACGGCCGGGGGCCGCGGATGGTGCCGCGTTCCGCCAACGAATTGTGCGAAATGCGTTCGCGCGCTCACACACCGCATAAGGGATGGCGCTTGCTACGGCCCCCCGAGCAGAATCGGCCGATGGAACCCGTCACGCTCTCCACCGGCCGCCTCCTCATGCGCACGGTCGGTCCGAAGGACACCCAAACCGTGTACGAGGCCGCCCAGGACCCCGACATCCAGCGCTGGACGACGATCCCCTCGCCCTACCTGTACGAACACGCCCGGAGTTTCACGGAGCAACTGGCTCCCGAGGGGTGGGCCGACGGTTCGACGCTCACCTGGGGCCTCTTCCTCCCCGAAGGGGAGGAACTGGTGGGCATGCTCGGCCTCACGATGCGTTCCATGAGCAGCGCCGAGATCGGCTTCTGGGGCACAAAGGAACACCGCGGCAACGGCTACGTCACCGAAGCCGTCCTCACCGCCGCCCGCTTCGCCTTCGTCGACCTGTCGATCGACCGCGTGGAATGGCGTGCGGAGGTCGGCAACACCCCGTCCCGCGCCGTTGCGGTCCGAACCGGCTTCACCCTCGAGGGCACCCTCCGCTCCGCCCTGATCCACCAGGGCGTCCGCCGAGACTGCTGGATCGGCTCCCTGCTCCCCTCAGACCTGGGCCTCCCCTCGGCAGCACCGTATCTGCCCGCCCCGGCCAGCCCGTCCGACGCTTGAGAACGAGCCGCACTCTCAGCCCGTCCGACGCTTGAGGACGAGCCGCGCTCTCAGCCCGTCCGGCGTTTGAGGACGAGGCCCGGAGGGCCGATGGCGGGGTCTGGGGGCGCAGCCCCCAGCGGGGTCGAAGGGGCAGCGCCCCTGGGGACGGGACGGGTAGGGGCGGCGGGGGCGAATCCAAACCCCCAGCTCACCCGCCACTGTCAGTGCCACCCTCTATCGTCCGAACCCATGACGACCCCGCGCCCCACCACCGAACTGACGGCAGACGAAGCCCGCCGCATCGCCCTCCGCGCGCAGGGCTTCCTCGGCGCCCCCGACCGCAGATCCGGCGTCCGCGGCATCCTCCGTCACCTCGGCGCGGTCCAACTCGACACCATCTCGGTCCTCGCCCGCTCCCACGAACTCATCCCGTACGCCCGCCTGGGCGCGGTGGGCCGCAAGACGATCGAGACCGCCTACTGGACGACGGCATCCAGGCCCACCACAGCCACGGCACCCACAGCAACCGCGCCCCCGGCCGACCCCCACACGTTCGAGTACTGGTCCCACGCCGCCTGCATCCTCCCCATCGAGGAGTGGCCCCACTTCGCCTTCCGCCGCCGCGCCTACCGCAACCGCCCTCACTGGAACCACGACCTCCCCGACGGCACCTACGCCCAGGTGATCAAACAGCTCCGCACCGAAGGCCCGCTCACCGCGACCGACCTGGGCGGCGCGAAGAAGACCAGCGACTGGTGGGACTGGTCCGGCACAAAGGTCGCCGTCGAACGCGCCCTGATGTACGGCGAGGTGGTCTGCGTAGAGCGCCGCGGCTGGAAGCGCGTCTACGACCTCGCCGAACGTGCCGTCCCGGACGCTCTCCTCCACGACGAACTGGACGACACCGAGTGCGTACGCCGCCTGGTCCGCCTGGCCGGCCAGTCGCTCGGAGTGGGCACACGCGCGGACATCGCCGACTACCACCGTCTCAAGGGCGAACAGGTCGACGCGGTGATCGCCGACTCGGGCCTGGTCCCGGTCACGGTCGAGGGCTGGGGCAAGCCGGCCTGGGCCGACCCCGCGGCCCTGAAGACGCCGGCGCGCGGCCGGCACCGTACGACGCTGCTGTCC
Organism: uncultured Streptomyces sp.; assembly: GCA_965653385.1. Classification (GTDB taxonomy): domain Bacteria; phylum Actinomycetota; class Actinomycetes; order Streptomycetales; family Streptomycetaceae; genus Streptomyces. The sequence goes on from CBFGZZ010000069.1 coordinate 14,286, forward strand.
CCGTTCGACTCCCTGATCTGGGAGCGTGCCCGCACGGAGCGGATCTTCGGCTTCACCCACCGCCTGGAGGCCTACGTCCCCAAGCAGAAGCGCGTCTACGGCTACTTCGCGATGCCGGTCCTGGCCGGCGGCCGTCTCGTCGGTCGGGTGGACCCGGCCCGCGAGGGCCGCACCCTGGTCGCCAAGCAGGTCACCCTGGACGGCCCGAAGGCGGTCCCGGCAGTGGCCCAGGCACTGGTGGAAGCAGCGAGCTGGGTGGACTGCACGGACGTCCGAGTGGAACGGGTCGACGCCCCCGACCTACGCGAGCCACTCGCCAAGGAGCTCAGCCGCATCCTCGGGTGAGCGTTGACGGCCCGCGTCACCGGATCTCGAGGATCTTCTCCCGCATCGCATACACCACGGCCTCCATCCTGGAGTGCAGCTGCAGCTTCTCCAGGATGTTCCGCACATGGTTCTTCACGGTGTTCTCGGAGATGAACAACTCCTTGGCGATATCCCGGTTGTTCATCCCCGTGGCGACCAGCTTGAGAACCTCCAGCTCGCGGTCCGTCAGCCGCGGCGCGGGCACGAGCCGACGCTCGTCCGTGCGCTGGATCATCGACTTGAACTCGGTGAGCAGCTTCGACGCCATGGACGGACTGATCTGCGACTGCCCGTCGGCCACCGCACGAATGGCGGTGGCCACCTCGTCCGTGGAGATCTCCTTGAGGAGATAACCGGTCGCGCCCGCCTTGATCGCGTCGTAGAGGTCGGCCTCCTCGTCGCTGATCGTCAGCATGATGATCTTCGCGCTGGGGGCCACCTCCTTGATGGAGGTGCAGGCCTCGATGCCGCCCCGCTTGGGCATCCGTACGTCCATCAGGACGATATCCGGCAGCAGGTCAGCGGCCTTGTCGACGGCTTCGGCGCCATCGCCCGCCTCCCCCACGACCTGGATGTCCTCCTCGGCCGCGAGCACGATCTCCAGTCCACGGCGGAACAGGGCGTGGTCGTCCACGACGAGGACTCTGATCGGCTCCTTGCGTGGAGAGCCCATGTCAGGGCCCATGCCGACGACATCGCCGTCGGCATCCTCGTCCCGCATCGGTCCGAAGCTGTCCGCCATCGTTCCTCCCCCTGAGGCTGTGGCTGGTCGTTTGCCATCGCCAACCCAAGGCACCGGCCCACCGGTTGGGCCGGTGCGGCCATGATTTCATGCCCGGCCGACACTACGGTGACGTGCGGGGCGCGTAGTGGTCGCACACCGGTGCCCCTGGGGGCGCACACCGCGCTCCAGGGGCACCGGCTCAGCTGTCAGCAGGGCGGGTCAGCCGCCCAGCGTGCCACCAGCCGCAGGGGACTGCGCCCGGGTGACCATCGGATCCGTGTTGAGGTGGATGACCCCGTAGTCATACGCGTGCCGCCGGTAGACGACACTCGGTTCCTTCGTCTCGGAGTCGACGAAGAGGTAGAAGTCGTGCCCGACCAGCTCCATCTCGTAGAGGGCCTGGTCGAGGGTCATCGGGGAGGCGACGTGCGTCTTCTCGCGCACGATGAGGGGGCCTTCACCCTTGACTTCCAGCGAGCCGATCTTCTTGGTGGGGACGCCGTCCGGCTCTTCTTCCTGGAAGGTGTGGCCATTGCCGTTGAGCGTCGCCGCGCCCGGAACGTGGTCGGGGACCTCGGCCGCCGTGAGTCGGCGTGCGCCTCGGCGCGAGAAACGCTTGTCGTGCTGCTTGCGCAGCCGGGCATCCAGCTTCTCCGCCGCGAGGTCGAGTGCCGCGTACGGATCGCTGGCCGCTGCCTCCGCCCGGATCACCGGACCGCGGGAGCGGAGGGTGATCTCCACTCGATCGCTGCGGTCGGCCTGTCGCGGGTTGGGCTCCTTGGACACCTCGACGTCGAGGCTGATCACCTTGGCATCGAGCCTCTGGATCTTCTCCAGCTTCAGCTTCTCGGCCACGTGCTTGCGGAACCGCTCGGGCACCTCGGTCTTGCGGCCCTTGACGACGATGTCCACGCAGAACTCCGTTCCCGGATCGCCCCGCTCCATCGGCGGAGCATCTCCCTTTTGCACCAGGCTCCGGTGAGCCCCGGAACCTCGGACTCGGTGACTTCCACCTCCTCCTCCCCCATGGGCAAGATCTCCACCCCATGGCCGCGGGTGATTGCGCAAAACCCGTGGCACGGCATTCGGATATGACGGGGATGGCCTGCGCCTTTCCCTCACAACCGAACATATCTCGCCCGGACGGATGTCGTCACCCTCTACTGCGGCGTACCTCCGTTCAGGTGAATTGAGCCTCTCGTTACCTGCAACGATGCAAGTTCTCAGTCAGTTCCGGTTTATTTCGAAAGAATCCGGCGAAGCAGCGACCACGGCCGCGCAGATCAGGGCACGACCATGTCCCGCGCCCATGATTCCCGGCATCTCCCGCACCCGCCGCACAGCGCCCTCCGTCGATCCGGCCGTCCGTTCCTCTGTGCTTTCCCGACTTCCCGCCAGGTACACAGCCGTTGTCCGGTCACGCGGCGCCCTCTTGTCACACGCGTCGCGCTCCGCGGTCACCCATCCATACGCGTCAACCCCCTCCGCCGTTCTGTCGTATCCGCTCCTTTCCTGTCCCTCCTCCGCCATGGCCACCCGCACGGCACGCGCCGCCTCAGCCAGGGACGCACCCGTCGTCATCAGGTCGTCGACGAGCACCACCGGCCCACCCGCGAGCAACCGTGCTCCCCCGGGAGCGACCGCCAGCGCGCCCGCCAGATTGTCCAGCCGCTGCCGGGAGTTGAGCCCTGACTGATCGGCCATCTCACGCCCCTGTCGCAGCACGGCGAGCACCCGCGCCGACGTCCCGGCCCGCCGCAACTCACCCGCGGCCGCGAGCGCGATCCGCCGCGCCGGATCATGCCCCCGCGCCCGCACCGCGCCACGCCCCGACGGGACCGGCACCAACAGCACAGGCGCACGAGCACCCTCGATCCGTCGATCCCCGTCGGCCCGTACCCGAGCCTCCCAGGACCGCACACCACCTCGCGCCGACGCCCCGCTGCCGTGCGCACAGGCCTCTCGAAGCCCAGCCCGAACAGCCCCCGCCAGGGCCGTACCGAGCGGCGCCGCGAGCGCCAGCGCGCCGCGCTCCTTGTGGGCCAGCAGCACTGCCCGCGCCTCGTCCACGTACCGTGCCGCCGCGTGCACGACCGGCAGTCCCGGCGGCTCCGGAACCGGCCGCACCCGGCTCGGTCCGGTCCCGTTCAGGACGGCACGGCACTCCGGGCAGAGCACCGTGCGAGGCCTCCCGCAGCCTCCGCACTCAGCCGGCAGCACCAGGTCGGTGAGGTCCTGCCACCACCCCCGCATGCCCACCACTGTGCCAACACCCGCGCCGACCGACCACCCCTGTGGATAACTCCCTGTGGAAAACTCCGGCCCCCGGGCAGACGCCCGCCTCATCCCCCACCCGCGCCGGATTCCCACTCCACGTAAAAATGCAGCAGCCGCCCTCGGCCGGAGTCCCACCCCGGCCAGAAACGGCCGCCGCATTCACCGTCGTCAAGCCTCAACCGCCCGGTTCCTACGCAACCTCACCCCGTAAACATCCGGTGCGGGGAGTGTCATGAATTGCCCGATAGACCCTCCGGCGCGCGCTGAGTGATGGTTTTGGGCGTGTGGTGACGGCCGGTGACCGTGGTGGTCGTCGGCTGGCGGGGGGGTCAGGTGCGGGTTGCGGGTGGGAGCCAGGTGGTTCCGGTGAAGGCGTCGTGGAGCCCGGTGAGGTGGTTGACAGTGTGCTTGGCGGCGGTGGAGAGCCCGCCGCGGATCAGGTAGCAGTCCTTGGCGCGGTCGAGGTCGGTGAGCCGGCCGGAGATGTTCTCCTGGATCTTGGCGGGTCTCAGGTCGCGTTCGGCCTGGTTGGAGGTGGGGGGATGCGCAGGTCGGTGGTGAAGCGCAGGAAGTCGCCCTCACGGTCGCAGAGGGCTTCAGCAACAGGCGGGTCCTCCGGGCGCCGGGCTGGGTGTCGTCCAGGTACTCGGTCGCGGCGAGGCCGATACGGACGGCGGCGCGCAGGCCGCGCACACGTAGGTCCTTGATCCGCTCGGACAGGCGGGTCCCGCCGCGTGTGCGGGCCTGGTTGGCGCGGTGGATCAGCTCGCGCAGTTCGTCGGCGAGCTGGACGGGCCAGGTGTTGCCGGGGTAGAGCTCGGCCGCGCCGGCCTGGTCGCGCAGCACGTGGGCCAGGCACAGCTGGTGCTCCAGCTTGCCCAGCTGTGCGCTGTCGTAGGTGTGGTAGCGGTCGTGGACGGCGACCGCGCCGGGTTCGAGGTCTGGCGGAATGTCTTCATGGAGCCACTCAGGTTCGGCCCGTACTCGACGCGGCCGCCGCCCTCGCCGGCAGGCCGGGCGGCAGTGTGCACCTTGCCTCAGGAACAGGCCACCGCGTGCTGGTCGTACTGGGTGACGGTCACGGTGACCAGCGGGATCTCGTGCTGCCAGTAGCGGTCGACCACGCCCAGGTCAACAGCGGCCGCCAGGTCGGCTCCGCAGGCGCAGGGGCCGTCAGGGAAACGCTGCTCGTGGTGGTCGAGCTCGTCCTCCTCGCGCCGACGCAGTGCGGTGCCGGGCGCGCCGGCATGCTTGCCCTTACCTCGCCCGGACGGCGTCGCCCGCTGCTTACGCGGTGGGATGCGGCCCGGCCCGTCATCTCCCCGAGGGCGGCATCGACGAGTTCGAGCTGTTGCGCGAGACCAAGTGCCGCAGCCGCTCCAGCTCGGCCTGCTGCTGCTCGAACTGCTCCATCAGCATGGACAGCTGCGCGGCCATCGCCTGGACCTGGCTGTTCTGCCGCTCAATCACCGCATCCTGCTCAGCGATCCGGGACGCCTGCTCGCAGGCGAACTCAACCAGCTCACCATGCGACAGCGACTCCAGGCCAGACGCACCATGATCCAACCACAACGCCGCAGTGGCACTCACGGGGCGTCAGCAAGCCAGCCCAGCCCGACGATCCGGTGAACGTTTGCATATCGAACACCTCCCTCGACGGCACAGGAGCCTTGTCACAAGGGCTCACTGGCTACTTGGTCACGTCCTTGATCCAAGTGGAGCAGTCGATCCATCCGGGGAGGTTGCCGCTGAAGTCCTTCGCACAGGCCTTGAACTGGAACGTGGTCCTGTGGGGAATGTTCGAGATGCGACAGAACTCCGCGCCGTTGTTCGCGCCGTTCCGGTCGTCGCACGACGTTATCTCACTACGGCCGGGGAACTTGATGCGGAGTACCATGCTGTAGCTGTCGGCCCTGGTGTCCGCGACCTTGAACTTGTTGTTGTCGACACTGTTGAACGCCCCGTATCCCCGACCGTTCTCCGCATACGCGAACTGATAGGACCCGATCGCGTTCGCCGGGGCCTGCGCCAGAGCGACACAGGCGGCGGCACCAACCACGACAGGCAGAACACGCTTCATACGGAACATACGCGCCCCTCACCCTCTTCTACTCTCTTGACACACAGGCTCTGACAGCGGCGACTCTGTCCGGCCTTCACGGAGTGATCATGCCTCGACGAACCCGATTTGCCAAGGCAGTTCAGGAACTTGCGCCTTCTCATCCATTCGGAATCCCGAAGCAAGATCGTTGATTCAACGAGAGCGTAGGATTCCAGCACCGGAACGAGAGCATCCGCCTGTCAAAAGCCGATCGCCGTCAGGCGGTGCGGTGCAAACATTCAGCCCGATCGCGTGTAAGCATTCAGAAGGTCGGTCGTACGCCTGCCTCCTGACGACGTAACAGGTGCGGGGTGGGTGCGGCAGGATCCGTGGTCATGGCGTCCGCTCTGGGGTCTGCGTCGCGTGAGGATCTCCTCGCGCTGATCGGGCTGCTCCAGCGGCAGGTGGCGGCCGCACAGGCGCGGGCGGAAGAACTCGCGGTGGCCGACGAGCGGTTGCCCCCCGGGGGGGCGGAGCTGGAGCGGCGTCTTGGCCGGAACTCGGGGAACTCCTCGATGCCGCCGTCCAGCGACACCTTCGGGCGGCCGGAGAAATTCGCGGTGTGCACCTGCCCGCAACCGCAGGCCACCGCGTGCTGGTCGTACTGGGTGACGGTCACGCTGACCAGCGGGATCTCGTGCTGCTGGTAGTGGTCCACCACGCCGGGATCGGTGGCTTCGGCCAGGTCGGCGCCACAGTCACGGGCCCCCATCGGGTAACGGTCGAGGCGGTCGTCGAGCCCGTCCTCCTCGCGCCAGCGCAGCGCGGTCCCCGGCGCACCCCTCTGCTTGCCCTTCGCCCGCCCGGGCGGTTTCGCCCGGCGCTCCTTGCGCGGCGGCGTCCGGCCAGAATCGTCGTCCTTCGAAGGCGGCATCGAGGAGTTGCCGCTATTACGCAACAGCAGGTGCTCCACCTTCGCCAGCTTCTCCAGCGCCTGCTCCAACCGCTCACGACCTCGGCGAGTTGGGTGGCCAGGACAGTGATCTGAGTATCCTGACGAGCAATTGCCTCAGCCTGGTGCCGCGTGAGCGCGATCAGCTCCTCGCGAGACATCGGCTCCGGCTCCGGCTCCGGCTCCGGCACACCGTGATCCAACCAAACCCGGCAGAGCGACGGTCGCGAGGGCCCTAATGGGCCGTCACATGTGGACGAGCACAGTTCAATCTGCGATTACCCGCTGAATGTTTGCCTCACCCCGGATAGACCGGCGCGGTCCCGTCCGCCATCACTTTCTGCCACTGGGCCCCGGACGGCAGCCGCACGACCCCGTCCTCCGAGTACCCGACGAGCGGAAGCCGCGGGTCCTCGGAGGCGGTGATCTGCTTCACCCCGCTGAGGGCCGCAGGCGCGGGCCCCTCCGGCGTGGAGCCGTCCACCTGCGCGTACCGCAGTGTCTGCACGCCGTCCTTCTCGCGCCCGACCACGACGAGTCGGCTGTCACCGGACCACGACATGGTCGTGACCTCCTCCATCTCGGGCGTGGCGGACCGCAGTTCGTGCACCGAGACAGTCGAACGCTCACTCGACTTCCCGTCCTCGTTCCGCTCGATCCACCCGATCAGCAGCGAGGACTTCTCGCCCTGCTTCACCACGAGCGCGATGCGCACGCCGTCGGCGGCCACCCGCACGGACTCGATCCGTCCCTCCAGCCCCGGCGGCATCTTCACGACAAGCGGATCGCCCACGCCCTCCTTGAGCAGAAGCAGCCGGGGGTTGCCGGGATCTCGGTCGGCCACCCACAGATCACCCTGGGCGTCCCAACTGGGCGCCGAGAGCCGCTCACTCTCCGTCTTGCCCGCACTCGTCAGCTCGGGCCCACCGAGCGAGCCGCCCGAGACCAGCGCCCCGACGTACAGGCGCTTGCCGTCGAGCCCGACGCCGGCCGCCATGTCCTCGTCACGCGACACTGCCACGGACCCCAACTGCGCGTCGCCCTCGCCGAGGACGCCCGGCACGGGTTCGGGCCCGGTGTCGTTGTTGGCAGCGGGCAGCCGTACCAGCCGGTGCCTGGCGTCGAGGAAGTACAGGTAGTTGGCGCTTTCCCCAGACCCACGCGTGGCGACGTCCTCCGCCCTGCTCTCGTCCAGCGCGCACAACTGCCTGCCGCCCGCCCTCAGCGCGACCTCATCCACGGTGGGGGTGAGGTTCCGAAGGGTGAACAGCACCTGGGCGGCCATCTCGTTGCACTTGGCCGGCCCGACCCGCGCGGCCTTGTCGTTCAGCGGCACGGTCAGCCGGTTCTGGTCGTCCGGCGTCAGCGTCGTGGAGTCGTCCTTCAGCGTCGTACCGGTGGGAAAGCTCGACCTGACCACCGGGTCGAGCCACACAGTGGGCCCCTTGAGTAGGGAGCGCACCGTCTGTGTCACGGGATCGCCGTTCCGGCGCACATAGACGGGATCGGCTACGGTCGCCATGTGTGGGAAGACCCCGAGCGCGGTGTTCGCGGCGAAGTAGTACCTGTCGACGGACATGTAGTTGCGCTGGAAGTCCGACCTGCCCATGACGACACCGCGCGGCGGCACATCGATGCGCCACCGCTTGGTCTTCTTGTCCCGGGTAAGGTGTATCGACTCGCTGTAATCACCGCTGGCGGGCGAGTACGACTGCTCTGCGTCGACCGTGGCGACCTTGGTACCGGTCAGCGTGTAAGACAGGTTGTCGGTCTCCTTCCGGCCTCCCAGGCGCTCGACGTCGGCGCTCGGTCCGTTGGCGAGCACCATCGTGGACCTCTGGGGCTGCCAGTTGTCCGACGCCTCCTCGGTCAGGTACTTGCGCGTTATCTCGTAGCCCGGATCGTCGCTGGTCAGTGCCTCCAGAAAGCCGGACACGACCTCCGAGGGCGAGGCGTCCTCACGCGGCGGCACGGCGAACACCCGTACCTGGGTGTCCTGGCGCGGCGTGGAATCGACGCCCTGCAGATTGCCGCTGTCGGGCATCGAGGCGCATCCCGCCAGCAGTACGGCGCCACAGGCGGCGTACACCACCGCGCGCCTCGACCTGCGCCGGGCTCCCCCTTCGCGCTCAGCGCCCACGCGATGCCTCCCCGTGCTTGCTCGACTCCTCGTTGTCCCCGGCTTCCTCGCCAGGCGGCTCCCCCGCGCCAGGCGCCTCGTCCAGGCGCCGCGCTCCCGAAGCGGGCCGGGGGACCACGCGCGCACCGGTTCCGGGCAATGCCGTCGGATCGGCCTTGGGGACCGTCGCCGTTCCCAGGCGGGACGCGATCGGGTCCCTCGACGGCATCCCGGCTACCTGGTCGCCCTTGGGCTGAGCCGGCTCCGTCGCGGTCTTCTCGGTGCCGCCGCGCGGCAGACCGGCGTCATTAAGTCCACGATTGCGTCGCGAGTCCTTGGGCTCCAGGGGTATCGGCGAGCCCCGCAGCGGCTCGTCGGCGGTCCGCGGCAGCGTCAGCCGGAACTGTGAACCGCCACCCGGTTCGCCCCACGCCTGCAGCCAGCCGCCGTGCAGCCGCGCGTCCTCCAGGGCGATGGACAGCCCCAGCCCCGTACCGCCCGTGGTACGCGCGCGTGCCGGGTCGGCCCGCCAGAAGCGGCTGAAGACCCGGGTCGCCTCACCGGGCTTGAGTCCGACGCCGTAGTCACGCACCGAGACCGCGACCGCCCCACCCGCCGCCGCGAGCTTTACGACGACGTCCTTCCCTTCCCCGTGCTCGACGGCATTGACGACGAGGTTACGCAGCACGCGCTCGACGCGGCGGGCGTCGGCCTCGGCGACGATGGGCTGCTGTCCACCGACGATGCGTATCTGCGTGCCCTTGCGCTCGGCGAGCGGCTCGGCCCCGCTGACGACGCGTCGTACGACTTCCCTGAGGTCGATCGGCTCGGCCTCCAGCGCCGCCGCACCCGCGTCGAAGCGGCTGATCTCCAGCAGATCGGCGAGCAGCGACTCGAACCGGTCCAACTGGTCGGCCAGCAGCTCCGCCGACCGCGCGGTCACCGGGTCGAAGTCTTCGCGCGCCTCATGAATGACGTCGGCGGCCATGCGCACGGTCGTCAGCGGCGTGCGCAGCTCGTGCGACACATCGGACACGAACCGCCGCTGCATCCGCGACAGGTTCTCAAGCTGCTGGATCTTCAGTTGCAGGTTCTGCGCCATCTTGTTGAAGGCCTCGCCGAGCCGCGCGATGTCGTCCTCGCCGGTGACCTTCATCCGTTCCTGAAGCTGTCCGGCCGACAACCTCTCGGCGATGCCAGCCGCCATCCGCACAGGCGTGACGACCTGGCGCACCACGAGCCAGGCGATGGCCCCGAGCAGTACGACCACGAAGAGTCCGGCGGTGGCGAGCGTCCCCTTGACCAGGCTGAGCGATTTCTCCTCCTGGGTGAGTGGGAAGAGGTAGTACAGCTGGTACGGGTCGTCGTTGGGGTCGTTGACCTGCTTGCCGATGACCAGAGCCGGCTGTGAATCTTTGTGCGCCGCGCTCAGGTAGACGATGCGGGTGTAGCTCTGGAACGCGCCTGTAGCGCTGTCGATCCGCTCACGCAGTGCCTGGGGCACGCTCGCCGTCGGGTCGACAAGGCCGGAGCCACGCCGCCCTCGTCCGCCGCTGTCACTTCCCGCGGAGGCGGGGAGCGTCACCACCTCGAAGGCGCCCTGCCCGCCACTGGAGAGCGAGGAGACGAGCTCGGTCATCCACGAGCTGACGTTTTGGTCGAAACGCTCGTCCGCCGTCGAACCGTCGTCAGCTGTCCCGGCCGCCACCTCTTCCGCCCGCTGCTTGGCCACCGCGAACCCGCCCGCCGCCTGGCTCTGCGAGGCCTTCACCTTGGCGTCGAGCAGGCCGTTGCGCACCTGCCCGATGACGACGAAGCCCAGCAGCAGGACCACGCCGAGCGACATCAGCAGCGTCGTGGCGACGACCTTGAGCTGGATGTTGCGTCGCCACAGCCGCATGACGGGCAGCAGGGGCCGGCGCACCCAGCGCAGCACGAGCCGAAGGACCGGGCTGCCCTGGACGCCTCCTTGCAGCAGCCCGCCCTCGAGAAACCGCCCCCAGCGGGAGCCCGCCTTCTTCCGGCCGACAGGCCGCTCCGGACGGGCCCCGGTCCGACCGGGGGCCGCAGCGGCACTGTCCCCGGACATGTCAGCTCGGCCCTGCCTTGTAACCGACGCCCCGGACGGTCACCACGATCTCCGGCCGCTCAGGGTCCTTCTCGACCTTGGAACGCAGCCGCTGCACATGCACGTTCACCAGACGGGTGTCGGCCGCGTGCCGGTAGCCCCACACCTGCTCCAGGAGCACCTCGCGCGTGAACACCTGCCACGGCTTGCGGGCCAGCGCGACGAGCAGGTCGAACTCCAGCGGCGTCAGTGCGATCGACTGCCCGTCCCGCTTCACGGAGTGCCCGGCCACATCGATGACGAGATCACCAATGGCGAGCTGCTCGGGCGCCGGCTCCTCCGACCTCCGCAGCCGCGCCCGGATCCGGGCCACGAGCTCCTTCGGCTTGAACGGCTTCACGATGTAGTCATCGGCGCCGGACTCCAGGCCCACGACGACGTCGACAGTGTCGCTCTTGGCCGTCAGCATCACGATCGGCACCCCGGACTCCGCCCTGATCAGGCGGCACACCTCGATGCCGTCCCGTCCGGGCAGCATCAGGTCGAGCAGCACCAGATCAGGCTTGGCCTCCCGGAACGCGGCCAGCGCCTTGTCGCCGTCGGCTACGAAAGACGGCTCAAAACCTTCACCACGCAGCACGATGCCGAGCATCTCGGCCAGTGCAGTGTCGTCGTCGACGACAAGGACTCGTCCCTTCATAAACGACATCATCCCATTCTCATAACAGTGGCGAAGGCTCAGGTGAGATAGGTCACCGGCCAGTGACCTTAGTCGTACGTCGTCACCACTGTCTGCCCTGGGCCGGATCACAGGGTGTGATGATTGGCCGGGTTCACCCCACTCTGCCCGACCTGTGAACCCGGTATCCGCCTCAGAACGTCGGCGTGACGTGCCTCGCCCGGGCACACAGCTCGGCCAGCGCCTCACCCGTCACAGGCGACACCGCCCCCTGCTCGGTGACGATCGCCGTCACCAGCTCGGGCGGCGTCACATCGAACGCAGGGTTGTACGCCTGGGTCCCCAGCGGAGCCACCGGTATCCCACCCCCCGGCTCCGCTCCCGCCACCGGCGCCTGAGGCGCGGCGATCTCGGTCACCTCGAACCCCGGACGCTGCTCCACCTCGATGGACGCCCCGTCGGCCGTGTCCAGATCGACCGTCGTCAGCGGCGCCACCACGATGAACGGCACATGGTGGTAGCGCGCGAGCACCGCGAGCGGATAACTCCCCACCTTGTTCGCCACCGAGCCGTCGGCCGCGATACGGTCCGCCCCGATCAGCACCGCGTCCACCTCACCGGCCGCGAACAGCGAGCCCGCCGCGTTGTCCGTGAGCAACGTGTACGCCATCCCGTTGCGCGCCGCCTCGTACGCCGTCAGACGGGCCCCCTGCAGCAACGGCCGCGTCTCGTCCACCCACAACCGCCGCAACTGCCCGGCCCGGTGCGCCGCGAGCGCCACCGCGAACGCCGTACCCTCACCGCCCGACACCAGCGCCCCGGTGTTGCAGTGCGTGAGGATGCGGTGCCCACCGCCGGGCAGCAGTTCGTCCAGCAGCGCCAGCCCTCGCTCGGCCATCCGTGCGCTGGCCGCGGCGTCCTCCTCGTGCAGCGCCCGCGCCGCACCCAACGCCGCAGCGGCCGCCCGCTCCGCGTCCCCGCTCCTGGCGAGCTCGGCCCGGTGAGCGGCTTGAGCCCTGCGTACGCCGACGGCGAGGTTCACCGCCGTGGGCCGAGCACCCGCGAGCGCTTCCGCGGCGTCATCCACGTCGAACCCACGGGCGGCGGCGAGCGCGACACCGTACGCCCCGGCGATCCCGAGCAGCGGCGCCCCGCGCACGGCGAGCGAACGGATCGCCTCGACCAGCACGGGCGCGTCCGTACAGACCAGCTCGACCTCCTCGGCCGGCAGTCTCGTCTGATCGAGAAGAACCAGTACGGGACCTTCGGGTGGTTCGTCCCACCGAATCGCCGGAATCTCCTTGGGCCTGCCGTCCTCGCCGGATTGCGCGTACTGATCAGCCATATGGTCAGTCTGCCCGTTGTCCGGCGGACAATTGAAGGTGTCCAGCCCATACCGCGGCCGGTACGTCCCCGGCCGCCCCATGGCACGATGGCTGCCAACCTGCCGCCGCGACCGCGGACGGGCACCGTGAAGGAGCGACGATGAAAGACACGCCGGGCTGGGCCTCGCCCGGATCCGCCGCGTCCGACGGACAGGAACCCGGCGCGTCCGGCCCTGCCGAGCCCGCAGACCGTCCCGACCCGGCGCAGCAGCCGGGAACGGACCCACAGGACTCCGGCCCGAAGTGGTCCAAGGATCAGCCGCCCCCCGGCCAGTGGTCCGCCCCGGCAGCGCCTCAGGCGCCCGGCCGGACCTCGCCACCCCCACCGCCGCCCGGCCCGGGCTGGGGAGCCCACCCGCCCGCGGGCCCCGGCGGATACGGCGGCGGCCACCCGGGCTACGGCACCCCGGGCGCAGGCCCCTGGGGCAGCGGCTGGGGCGGCCCGCCGCCCGCTGCAAAGCCCGGCGTGATCCCGCTGCGCCCGCTCGGCGTCGGCGAGATCCTCGACGGCGCGGTCTCCACCATGCGCACCTACTGGCGCACGGTCCTCGGAATCTCCCTGACCGTCGCGGTCGTGACGGAGATCCTCGTCATCCTCGTCCAGGGCCTCGTCCTGAACGACCGCCTCGACACCGAGGCCCTCGACGACCCGAACGCCACCCTCAGCGAACTGACCCGCGCCACCGGCGACGCCCTGATCAGCTCCAGCGTGCTCCTCCTGATCTCGGTGATCGGCGCGATCATCGCGACCGCCCTGCTGACGACGGTCACCAGCCGCGCGGTACTCGGCAAGTCGGTGACCACCGGCGAGGCCTGGCGCGACGCCCGCCCACAGGTACTGCAACTCTTCGGCCTGCTCTTCATGCTGCTGCTCATGGTCTTCGGCGTGGTCCTCGCAGGTGCCGTGCCCGGCATCCTGGTAGCCGCAACGGGCGCCGGCGCGGCGGGCGGAGCACTCACCGTCTTCGGCATCCTCGGCGCCGGCGTCGTCGCGCTGTGGCTGTGGTTCCGCTTCTCCCTCGCCTCGCCCGCGCTGATGCTGGAGAAGCAGGGCATCATGAAGTCCCTGAGCCGCTCCGCGAAGCTGGTCCGCGGCTCGTGGTGGCGCGTCTTCGGCATCCAGTTGCTGGCCACGATCATCGCGAACGTCATCGCGGCGATCGTCGTCATCCCCTTCACCTTCCTCGCCGGCGCCGTCAGCGGCGACGGTGCCACCAGCTTCCTCAACGGCACCACCGAATTCGGCTGGACGTTCCTCCTCATCAGCGGCGTCGGCTCGGTGATCGGCTCCATGATCACGTTCCCCATCACCGCCGGCGTCACCGTCCTGCTCTACATCGACCAGCGCATCCGCCGCGAGGCCCTCGACCTCGAACTGGCTCGAGCAGCCGGCGTCCAGCACTACGGCACCGGCACCCCGGGGAGCTGAACACGTGAGCCTGGCGGGGGGAGTTCTCACTACGGCGTCAGCACTGCCGGACACGGTCGGACGCGCGCTGCTCGGCGTCGGCAACACATCCGTACGTTCGCTGCCGCGCCTCGGCGACACGTCCGTGGCGGCGCTGCTGGCCGGCTCGGACGACGAGCCGCCGCTGACCATTCCACGCGACCCCGCGCGGGAGGCGGCCCGGCGTGAGCTGTCCAAGGGCATGTACCACGAGAACGACCCCAGCTGGTTCCAGCGCGCCCTGGACGCCTTCTGGGGCTGGGTCGAGGACCTGTTCAGCAGCGCCTCGACCGTGGCGCCCGGAGGACCGCTCGGCCTGGTCGTCGTCATCCTGGTCATCGTGGCGGTCCTCGGCGCCCTGTGGTGGCGCCTGGGCACCCCCCGCCGCCACCCCACCT
>CBFGZZ010000070.1:0-28649 GCA_965653385.1 uncultured Streptomyces sp.
GGCCCGGTGGGGGGGCCCCGCCTCCCCCCCCCCGGGGGGGGGGGGGGCCGGGCCCCGCGGGGCCCGGGGGGTCGGGCGCCCGCCGGGGATTCCGGCGCGCCCCTCGCCCGGTGGTTCCTGCATGGCGGCTTCAGGTCAGCACAGCACGGTCTTGCGGTAGCTGCCGATGCCGTCGTAGAACCAGTACTTGCTCTTCCCCGGCTTGATGGTCCAACACGGGCTGTCGTTGCCGAACTTGATGTCGACCTTGACCTTCTTGGTCGTGCTGCACTCGTTCGTCAGGTTCACGTACAGGCTGCCCCCGTCGTAGTTGTAGTACCGGTCGATACAGGCGGGTGCCGTGGTCGCCGCCTGCGCGGCGGGGGCGGTGGCTACGGAGGACAGCATGGCGACGAACAGTGCCGTCCCCACGACACCGGTCTTCTTGATCAAGGACATGTGCGGAAACCTTCCCCGTGCGAACAATCCGTCACGTTGTGACGCAACCACCCAAGCAGTGCGGTGAACCACGGGGAACCTGCAACCTTATAGGCAGGTTCTGCCCGCCGCACGCCCGAACCTCGCTACGCCGGCTTCGGCGCACGGAAGTTGATGCGCTCGCTCACAACGGGGAAGCCCGCCTTGGCGAAGTTCGCGGCCATGGGGAAGTTGCCCTGGTCCGTCGCGCCGCTGATGAACTCCGCGCCCTGCTCGGCGAGGAAGTGGGCGCACTCGGCGAGCAGGTCGTACGCGTAGCCGTGGCCGCGCTGTTCCGGGACGACTCCGATGAAGCCGATGGTCGGGCCGGAGGGATTGTGGGCCGGGATGTGGATGCCGGCCAGGTCGCCCTCGGGTGTGTGCGCGACCTGCCACCACTCGCGTGGCGAGGGGCACCAGTGGAAGAAGTCCAGCTCCTCCTGGGCGGCTTGGTCGAGGCCGCCCTCCTCGACGGCCCGCAGCGCGTGGGCGTCGAGGGTGGCGGAGTGGATGCGGCGCAGCGCGTCGAAGAAGACCGCGTCGTCGGGTTCGGGGCCGAAGCCCAGGCGTCCGGGGCGCTCGGGCAGGCCGAGTTCGGGGGTCCAGCGGTAGAGGAAGCGTTCCACCAGGGGTTCGTAGCCCGCCGCGCGGGCTGCGTTGAAGCGGGCGTCCGCGGCCGCCTTCAGGGCGGGCTCGTCCCGCCAACCGCCGGGCAGGTTGATCTCGAGTTCGACCTGCCAGGGGGCGGAGCGCAGGAGTTCGGCACCGGCCTCCTCCTCACCCTCGGCCACGTCGAACCAGTTGATGTTGACGGGCTCCGAGTCGTCGGGGCCGCCCCACCAGGCGCCGCGAGCGACGACCGTGCCGTCGCGCAGGGCGACGCGCTTCCAGTCGGGGCGGAACCGGGTCCGTCGGTGGCCCTCACGGGCGCCGAGCGGGTCGGGGTGGGCGTCGAAGAGATGGGTGTCGCTCGCGGAGAGCGCGCGGATGACCGGATCGGTCACGGATTCCTCCGGGATGAGGGCTGCTTGGAGCGCTCCCGGTCAGATCTGACGCGACACGCCGGGGCAACGGGAAAAGGAGCGCTGGATCGGGGTGAACCGCACGGCACTCGCCTCCTTCCGTCCGTCTCAGGGCGTGGAGCCACACCGTACGCGATCTTCGTCAGCGCCGTCCACGGGTTTCTCGCAGGTCCTGGGCGAGTTCCTGCGGATGTCGGAGAGCGCTCTCATGTCCCGACGTGGCTTAAGCGAGTCTTAGAAGAGGGTTAAGCCGTCGCGCGCATTGTGTGGTCCTTCAAGTTCCCGCGGTTTCAGGGAGTTTGGACTTGGTGCAGACCCATTGGCCCCTGCCGGGCTGGTGCGTACCATCAGGGCCCATCGGCGGCTGTGACGCACAGTTCGAGAGCGCTCTCAGAGCGATGGTCGACGTTACCGCCGCTGGTGCAGCCCAGTCCCCCACACACCACGTACTCGGGAGACCCCCACATGACTTCCCGCCATCAGCGCCAACTCGGTCGACGCAGGCTTCTTCTCGCCCTCGGCGGCACGGCGGTGGCCGTCCCCGCCGCGGCCGCCGTTGCTCCGTACGCCCTCGCGGGCACTCCCGAGGACGGCGACGTCCGTGCCGCGGCGGCGGTCGCGCTGCCGCTGACGATCGTCAACGAGAGTGGTTCCTTCGGCAACGCGAACGTCCATGTCTACATCGTCGGCAACCAGGACGGCCGCCAGGTGCGCGTCACGCCCGACGGCGCCCTAGCGCCGATCGCACTGTCGGACAATGGACCCGACGGCTTCACCGACTACGCGATCAGCCTGGCCGGCAGCGGCGAGACCCGGCTGTCGCTGCCGCAGATGTCCGGCCGGATCTATGTGTCGCTCGGCGAGAAGCTCAAGTTCAAGGCCGTCACGGACGGCAACGGCAACGCCGCGCTCCAGTACCCGGCCGGCTGGGTGACCTCGGACCCCAACTACCCGGTGCTGCACGACTGTGCCGAGTTCACGTACAACGCCGCCGGCATGTTCTGCAACACCACCATGGTCGACATGTTCAGCGTGCCGCTGAGCATCCGGCTGACCGGCGCCAAGGACCAGACGGCGGGCCGGCTGCGGGCCGGCGGGCGCGCGGCCGCGTTCGCGGCGGTGCGGCAGGTCGCGGAGTTCGCGCGACTCGTCGTGGACGACACGCGCGTGATCGCCCCGGGACACGGCCTGGACGCGGGACTGTTCGCCAAGGACTATTTCGCGCCGTACATCGACGAGGTGTGGAGCACGTACACCGGACGGGACCTCACCGTCACCACCAACGCGGGGACGTTCACCGGGCGGGTGCGCGGTGAACGGTTCACCTTCGACGGGCCCGCGCAGGTGTCCTTCGCCAAGCCGTCGACCCGGGACGTGCTGTTCTGCGACGGGAATCTCGCCGCCCCCAACGACGGCACGACCGGCCCGGTCGCCGCCGTCCTCGGCGCCGGCTTCAACCGCTCGACGCTGCTCAGCCATCCCGCCCAGCCGACGACCGACGCCGCCACCTTCTACCGGACCGGCCTGACCAACCACTACGCCAAGGCGATGCACTCGGCCACCGAGGACGGCAAGGCGTACGGCTTCGCCTTCGACGACGTGGCCGACTTCGCCTCGTACATCCAGGACACGGCACCGACGGGGATCCGGTTGACGCTCACGCCGTTCGAGAGCTGACCCCTGGCCTCGGGCCGCGTCGAGGACAGGGGCTGGCGGTTTCGCCGCGAGGCCGGAGAGGTACTCCGGGTGTCCAGGGACCGGCAGGTGTTCAGCGGGCTTTCGGCGCCTCCGGATGCAGGGTCCGCTCCGGCGTTGAATGGTGTTAACAGACCCGATGACCGCACCGGGCCCGAAGGAAGTCACCCGGATCCGAGGAGCAGAGATGATGCCGACGTCCCAGCCCGAAGCGTCCGGGCCGTCCGGGGAGCGCGTGACCCCGGACGACCTGCTCCATGCCCGCACCGGCACCGATGTGTCGCCCGAGGACATAGTGCTTGCCTCAGGCAAGGATCTCACCCCCCGCAATTTGGAATGGGCCAAGCGCAAGCTGGCGGACGAGGGTCCGTCCGCCCTCGACAAGCTGCTGCCCTAGCCCGGCCTCACCGTCCGGAATCCGCACGAGTCGCCCCGGGGTGCGTGTCGGCACCCGGGGCGGCCGTGCGCGCCTCCACGCACAGCACCGGAACCCGCTGTACCAGGTTGTTGGCGAAGCCACCGCGGTTCCAGGGCGGCTCCAGGGGCTGCGTCCGGCCCTCGGCGTCGGTGGCCCGGGCGCTCAGGAGGTACTCGCCGGGCACCGCCGTCCAGCTGTGCCGCCACCGGCGCCACGCCCACCGGTGCCCGCCGTCCGGCTCCAGCGCGGCCTCCTGCCAGGCGCGCCCCGCGTCGGTGCTGACCTCGACGCGTGCCACCGCAGCCCGCCCGGACCAGGCACGTCCCTCCAGGGCCACCGGGCCGGGCCGCACGACGCGGGCCCGGGACATGAAGTCGGGGAAGCCCGGCGGGACGAGCAGGGCGCGGGGGGCGATGCGGGTGACCGGCTCGCCCTCGTCCTCGGGATCCTGGCGCAGCCGGTACGCCACGACCTGCTGGAACCCCCGGAACGGCTCGTCGGCGACGGTGATCTCGCGCAGCCACTTCACGTGCGCCATGCCGTACCAGCCGGGCACGATCAGCCGCAGCGGCCGGCCGTGCTGCGGGGGCAGCGGGGCGCCGTTCATCGCGTAGGCCACCAGCACCTCGGGGTCGTCGTCCGTGGCCACGTCCACGGGGAGCGCGCGCCGGTAGTCCTGCTCGACGCCGCGTTCGACCCCGTGGTCGGCGCCGGCGAAGACGACGTCGACCGCGTCCGCCCCGACTCCTGCCTCGGCGAGCAGCAGCCGTAGCGGTACGCCCGTCCACTCCGCGGTGCCGACCGCCTCGACGAGCCAGGGCTGGCTGACCGGCCGGGGTGTCAGCAGGGCCCGGCCGTTGCCCGCGCATTCCAGCGTGACCCTGGTGGTGACCTGCGGGAACGCTCTCAGGTCGGCCAGGCCGAGACGCAGCGGGCGGTGGACGTGGCCGCCGAGGGTCAGATGCCAGGGGGTGTCGTCGGGGACGTACGGGATGTCGTAGTGGGTCAGGACGTAGTGCAGTCCTGGCGGGGTGAGGTCGTAGCGCAGGGCCTCGAGCGGCAGGCCGTGGTTGCGGGTGGCGAGCGCCAGTTCGTCCCGGCCGATGCCCTCGTCGGGGGCGGCCAGCCGGGCCGGTGCACTCGCGTCGACGAGTCGATACCGATGCCCCATACCGGCATTATCGACCCATATGCACCGCTCCGCGCCGGGCGGTCTCGACCTCCTCTGCGGACGGCACAACTTCCGCTCCCGCTCGGTCACTTCACCCGGGCAATGGTTCCCGGCTCACCCTTTCGAAAGGGGGCGCACGGCTGTCAGACTCCTGAAGGTGCCCGACTTCGACATGCTCGTCATCGGATCCGGTCCGGGTGGCCAGAAGGCCGCCATCGCCGCGGCCAAGCTGGGCCGCCGGGTCGCCGTCGTCGACCGCCCCGACATGGTGGGCGGCGTCTCCATCCACACCGGGACCATCCCCTCCAAGACCCTGCGTGAGGCGGTGCTGTACCTGACCGGCCTCACCCAGCGCGATCTGTACGGCCAGAGCTACCGGCTCAAGGAGGACATCACCGTCGCCGACCTGACCGCCCGCACCCAGCACGTGGTCGGGCGTGAGGTGGACGTCATCCGCAGCCAGCTCTCCCGCAACCACGTCAACCTGTACGCCGGGACCGGCCGCTTCGCCGATCCGCACACGGTCGCGTTGCGCGAGGTCACCGGCCATGAACGGCTGCTGACCGCCGAGCACGTCGTCATCGCCACCGGCACCCGGCCCGCGCGGCCCGCCAGTGTGGAGTTCGACGGGCGGACGATCATGGACTCGGACAACGTCCTGGCGCTGGAGCGGGTGCCGCGCTCCATGGTCATCGTCGGTGCCGGGGTCATCGGCATGGAGTACGCCTCGATGTTCGCCGCGCTCGGCAGCAAGATCACCGTGGTGGAGAAGCGCGCCGGGATGCTGGACATGTGCGACGTCGAGGTGATCGAGTCGCTCAAGTACCACCTGCGGGACCTGGCCGTGACGTTCCGCTTCGGGGAGACGGTCGCCGCGGTCGAACAGCACCCCCGGGGCACGCTGACCGTTCTGGAGAGCGGCAAGAAGATCCCGGCCGAGGCGGTGATGTACTCCGCGGGCCGGCAGGGGCTCACCGACGAGCTGGACCTGGACAAGGCCGGGCTCACGGCGGACGCGCGCGGGCGGATCACGGTCGACGAGCACTACCGCACCGAGGTGCCGCACATCTACGCCGTCGGCGACGTCATCGGCTTCCCGGCGCTGGCCGCGACGTCGATGGAACAGGGCCGGGCGGCGGCGTACCACGCCTTCGGGGAGCCCGTCGGCCGGATGCACAGCCTCCAGCCGATCGGCATCTACACCATCCCGGAGATCAGCTTCGTGGGCCGGACCGAGGACCAGCTGACCGAGGACCGGGTGCCGTTCGAGGTGGGCGTCTCGCGCTATCGCGAGCTGGCCCGGGGACAGATCATCGGTGACTCCCACGGCATGCTGAAGCTGCTGGTCTCGCCGCAGGACCGCACGCTGCTCGGGGTGCACTGCTTCGGTACGGGGGCGACGGAACTCATCCACATCGGGCAGTCGGTGATGGGGTGCGGCGGCACGGTCGACTATCTGGTCGACGCGGTGTTCAACTACCCGACGCTCGCAGAGTCGTACAAGGTCGCGGCCCTGGACGCCACGAACCGGCTGCGGCAGATCGACCGCATCGGGGACTGAGGCGGCGGGACCCGATCTCGCGTGTCAGGGGGTCTCCTGGCCGCCCTCCGGCAGCCGGGAGTCGTCCTCGACGACGTGCATCGCGGCCTCCTCCGCGCCGGCCGCTCCGCCGTCGATGCCCTGGTCGAAGGCGATCTCCTCCTTCGTGGTGTCCGGGCCGGTCCCCTGGTCCGGGGCGACCAGGCGGCCCGCGCGCTCGGTGCCCGCCTCGGGGTCGAGGGGTTCGCCCTCGCCGCCCGGCAGGTCGCCGACGCCGTCGCCGACGGGCCCGGTCACGTCGGGGACCTCCTGGGTGAGCCGTTGGTCGAGGGTCTCGCCGTCGTGCTGTTCGGCGGCCGTGGTGCCGTGCTTGGTCACGCCGAGCGGCTTCTCCGGCGGGGAGTAGCCCTCGTCGAGGGTGTCGTCGTAGGTCCGCTCGTCCACGGCGTCCTGAAGGTCGAGCGGCGCCGCGTCCTGCTGTTCCTCGTTGCTTCCGGTGGGCTGGTACGCGTCGTCGGCCATCGGCTCTGCGGGCGTGTGTTCGGTGCCCATGACTGCCTCCCTCGCTCGCGCGGTCGGCTGGTTGCGCTGCTGCGTGTCCTGAACCGCGTTTCCCGTTGCGCGTGGTCCAACCCCGGAAGATCGTGCGGCTCTTGAAGCATCAAGGAGTGTGGCTATCATCACTCGCACACACGGTGTGACTGCACGACAACACAACGGCGTACAGTGTCCGCCACCCGTTCCGCTCCGCCGCCCCTGACCCGAGGTCATCCCTCCCCGGTTCGTGGCGTTGTTTCACCCCCCACCCCTCCTTACGTCGTCGGGGCCGGTCCCGCGTCGTGCAAGACGGAAAGCAGCGCATCCATGAGCAAGAACAGGGGCAGAGGGCTGCAGGCCAACGCCCTCGGTACGTTCGACACGGTGGTGATGGCGGTCGCGGGCAGCGCCCCCGCGTACTCGATCACCGCGACCACGGCGGTGCTCGTCTCGGCGGTCGGACTGGCCAGTCCGGCCACGCTGCTGTACTGCGCGATTCCGATGCTGGGCATCGCACTGGCCTTCAGCTATCTCAGCCGTATCGACGTGAACGCGGGCGCCAGTTACTCCTGGGTGGGGCGTACGCTGCATCCCTTTCTGGGGTTCATCAGCGGCTGGGCGCTGGTGATCTCGGCGACCATCTTCATGGTGGCGGGTTCGCTGCCGGCCGGGGCGATGACGCTCTCCCTGTTCGACGAGGAACTCGCCGACGACACGGCGCTGTCGACGCTGGTCGGCGCCGGCTGGTTCCTGATCATGCTGGCGGTGGTGCTGGGCGGCGCACGGCTCACCGTGCGGGCGCAGCTGGTGATGTCCGGTGTGGAGCTGGCGATACTGGCCCTGTTCGCCGTCCTCGCCCTTCTCCACTCCGACAACGCCCGGGCGTTCGACTGGTCCTGGCTCGGCTTCGGGCACTTCGACGGGGTGTCGGGGTTCGCGTCCGGAGCGCTGATCGCGGCGTTCTACTACTGGGGCTGGGACGTCACGAGCAACCTGAGTGAGGAGACCCGCAACAGCCGTCGTACGACCGGCCTCGCGGGGCTCATCGGGGTGGGCATCGTGTTCCTTCTCTTCGAGGTGTTCACGATCGCGGTGAACGTCATCCTGTCCACGAAGCAGATCCAGGACAACGACGCCAACGTGCTGGCCGTGCTCGGTGCGGAGATCTGGCCGGGCTGGGGCGGCAAGTTGCTGATCGTGGCGGTGATGCTGTCCACGATCGCCACCCTGGAGACCACGCTCATCCAGGTCACGCGTTCGCTGTTCGCGATGGGCCGGGACCGTACGATGCCGTCCGCGCTGGGCCGGGTGCACCGCCGGTGGAACACGCCGTGGGTGGCCGTCGCGGTGGTCGGCGTGGTGGCGCTGGCGATGCTCCTCGCCTCCAACTTCCTGGGCACGGTGGGCGACATCCTCTCCGACGCCATCTCCGCGATGGGGCTCCAGATCGCCGTCTACTACGGGCTGACGGGGCTCGCGGTGGTCGTCGCCTACCGCAGGATGCTGCTGAAGTCGGTGGCGAACTTCGTCTTCGGCGGTCTGTGGCCGTTGTTCGGGGCCTTGTTCATGTTCTGGATCTTCGTCGAGTCACTGGGCGAGCTGAGCGCTTCCGCCATCGCGATCGGGGTCGGTGGTCTCGCGGCCGGGCTGATCCCGATGTTCTGGTACTGGCGGCAGGGCAGCGACTACTACCGGCCGGCGAAGCTGGACGCGGCCCGGACCGTCGAGGCCGACTACGTGCCGGCCGGCTCGGGCGGCAGCAACTCCCTTGTCCACGAGGGTCTTCCCACCGACTTCTGAGGGAGCCCTCGATGGCGAAAGAGCGCTTCGCTCCCGACTTCGACCCGGACTGCGGTGACGCCGCGCTGACCTGCGCCCGGCAGGACATCGTCATCGGCCGCTGGCAGGGGGTGCGGGATCTGCTGCGGGTCACCGGTCCCAACTGGCTGGTCCGCGGGCACCGGACCCGGCTGCTCGCCCAGGCCTGTGCGAGCAGTTCGACGTCGGAGTCGTGGCTGGCCGCCGAGCCGCACAGCGCCGACGCGCTGGTGCTGCGGGCGGCCACGGAGACGGCCCGGGCGTTCAACCTGGCGATCACCGCGGGCCGGGGCGTGCCGATCGACCGGCAGCGCATCGACAGCGCGGTGCTGTCGTGTCTCAGGGCCGCCGACTCCTACCCGGACGACCCGACCCCGTGGATCTCGTTGATCTCCGTCGCCCGGCTGTACCCGTCGGGCGTACGGCGGCAGGAACTGGCCCGCTGGTGGGACGAGTTGCACCAGCGTGACCCGTACAGCGTCGAGGGCCATCTGCAGGTGCTGCACTACTATTCGGCGCGCTGGCACGGCACGCACGGTCTGATGTACGACTTCGCCCGCGACACGGCCGGCGTGGCACCGTCGGGCTGCCCGCTGCCGGTGCTCGTGCAGTACGCCCGGGTCGAGGAGTTCCGCTACGCCCTGGACGCGGCCAGGGGCCGGCACGCCTCGATGGGGCTGGGCCAGCACTGGAGCAACGACGGCGCCGTCAGCGACGTCCGCCGCACCTGGGAGCGCTGGATCGCCGGCCGCACGGACGACGGCATCGCCCCGGGCGAGCTGCGCGACGTCAACCACCTGGCGCACGCGGCCTGTTACGCGGGGGCCCACGACATCGCCGCGGCACTCTTCCGGATGATGGGACGCCGGGCCACACGGGCTCCGTGGGCCTACACCGGCGATCCGGACAAGCAGTTCGTCAGGTGGCGCAAGGAGGTGGGGGTGCACGGCTGATCACGGCACGGCGTTCGGTCCGTCCGGCCGGCTGCGGCGCTGTGCGACCATCTCGCGGCTCAGTTCCTCGGTCTCCGACTCTGGCAGCCGCTCGAAGCCGTCCTCGGTGATGACCGAGACGGTCGGGAAGATACGGCGGTTGATGTCCGGTCCGCCGGTCGCCGAGTCGTCGTCGGCCGCGTCGTACAGCGCGTGCAGCGCGGCCAGCACCGCCTCGTGCCGGGGCATTCCCGCGCGGAACAGCTTCTTGAGGGCGCCGCGGGCGTAGGGCGAGCCGGAACCCTCGGCGTGGAAGTCGTACTTCTCGTACGGTCCGCCGGTGACCTCGAAGTCGAAGATGCGTCCGCGTGCGCCCTCGGGTGCCTTGGCGTCGTAGCCGACGAGGAGCGGTACGACGGCGAGGCCCTGCATGGCCTGGCCGAGGTTCTGGCGGATCATGCCGGCCAAACGGCTCGCCTTCGCCTTGAGGGTCATGGGGACGCCCTCGATCTTCTCGAAGTGCTTCAGCTCGACCTGGTACAGCTTCACCATGTCCAGGGCGAGGCCGACGGTGCCCGCGAAGGCGACCGCGGTGTACTCGTCCGCGGGGTGGACCTTCTCCAGGTCGCGCTGGGCGATGAGGTTGCCCATGGTGGCCCTGCGGTCGCCGGCGATCAGTACGCCGTCGCGGTAGGTGAGGGCCAGGACCGTCGTGCCGTGCGGGAAGCGATGGGGGGCCGCGCGGACGCCGTCGGGAAAGGGGCGGCGCATGGGCAGCAGGGCCGGCCGGTGTGCCGTCAGGAACTCGGTGAAGGACGAGGATCCCGGAGTGAAGAACTCCTCACCCAACCGCCCGTCGTGCTCACTGCTCGTCATGGCGCTCCCCCTCCTGCGTGCGGCCGACAACCGGACTCCTACCTGAACCGGGCGGCGGGGAAACGCCTTTCACGCTCACAGCGCCCGGCGCCGTACGAGGATCCCGAGCACGACCAGTCCGGGAACCAGCGGCAGCCACACCGTGAGCAGCCGGTAGCCGAGCACGGCGGAGGCGGCCGCCGTGGCCGGTGCGCCGGCCGTGGTGAGCGCGAAGGCGAGGACGGCGTCGAGGGATCCGAGGCCTCCCGGGGTGGGCAGCAGGGCGGCCACGGTGCTCGCGGCGATGTAGAGCAGAGCGACCCGGGCCGGCGGGAGGGGCAGGACGACCGCCCGGGTCACCGCGATCAGCACGGCGCAGTGCAGCGTCACGTAGGCCAGCGATCCGCCCCACAGGGCGGCGGCCCGCGCCGGTCGCGCGTGGAGGGCTCCGACATACGCCCGAACGGCCACCAGGGCCCGTCGGCACCAGACCCGCGGCGGGCCGGCCACCAGCACGAGCGCGCCGACGGTCAGCGCGCACGAGGCGAGCAGGAATCCCCCGCCGATGCGCGGGACGTGCAGGATGCCGGGGCAGGCGGCGAAGAGTACGACGATCAGGGCGCCGCGCACGAGCGCGCCGACCGTGCCCTTGACCACGACCGCGGTGGCCGCGTCGGCGACCGGTATGCCGCAGCGTATGAGGAAGCGCAGGCTGACCGCGCCGGCGCCGAAACCGGCGGGCAGCACGTGGTTGGCGGCGGAGCCGGCGAACTGCCCGGCCACGAGCCGGACGGGCGGCAGCCGGCGGGGCACCGCGCCCTGTTGGGCGAGCGCCGAGCAGGGCCAGGTGGCGAGCGTGGCCAGCGCGGCCGCGAGCAGCCAGCCCCGGTCGGCGACGGCGAGCCGCACCGCGCCGGTCTCCAGCACCGGCCAGTGCCGCCGGGCCAGGCAGACCACGGCTGTCAGGACGACGAGGGTGAGCGCGCCATGCCAGTACGCCCGTCGGCGCTGGGGTCCGTCGAGGAGGTGCTCCGACGTCATTCCGGTCCGCCCGCGCCCGGCGCCGGGGCGATGCGGACCTCTAGGCCGTCGAGGCGGTGGAGTTGCCAGTCGCGGGCGTACCGGGGCGGTGTGCCGCCGGGGTCGGTGAGGGCGCC
Source organism: uncultured Streptomyces sp. (assembly GCA_965653385.1). Taxonomy (GTDB): domain Bacteria; phylum Actinomycetota; class Actinomycetes; order Streptomycetales; family Streptomycetaceae; genus Streptomyces. The sequence goes on from CBFGZZ010000070.1 coordinate 11,602, forward strand.
GACCGGGATCGTGCGGGCGGTGCGCAGGATGTCAGCCTTGGTGGTGTTGGCGTTGTGGCCGCTGACCGCGCCGGAGTCGCAGCCGGTGTAGTAGCCGACGGGGATGGCCTCGTGCCCGGTGAGCAGGCAGGGCGGGCGCACGCCGAGGCGGTGGAGTGCGGCGGCGGAGCGGGACCAGGCCTCGCGGTTGGCGGTGGTGCGGTCCACTGTGCGGTCCAGGACGACGTACTGCACGGCGAGGTGTCCGGCCAGGCCGAGCGCGATCACGGCGGCCGGCACCGGGCGCCAGCGGCCGTTCGGCCTGGTGGCCAGGTGGAGCAGCGCGTCCGCGACGGGGATGGCGAGGAGTGCGTAGGCGGGCAGGAGGAAGCGGGGCGCCGCGTATCCGATCATGAACAGGTACGGGAAGGCGGCCGTGGCGGCGCAGGCCAGGGTGACCAGGGTGCGGGTGGTGCGGCCGGCCAGGACCGCGACCGCCAGTCCGTAGACGGCGAGCAGCGGGAGCACGAACCACCAGGCGTAGACGACCGGGGGCGGCATCTCCCCGTCGCAGGGCCGGCACAGGGTGCTGCCGACCAGGCTGCGCAGTTGGTCGTCGACGGCGAAGTTCCAGCCCAGGTCGCCCTGGATACGGGAAGCCTGGTTCAGCCGCTCACGCAGTCCGCCGTAGCTGACGAACGCCTCGATCACCCACTGGACGCCACCGGCCACCAGGCCCGCCGCGAGGGCGCCCCCGAGCCGCCGGTGCCGTCCCGCCACCGCGAGCACGAGCAGCGGCAGCGCCACCCAGACGGCGTCGGTGGGCCGCATCCAGGCCATCAGCGCGGCCCCCGCCAGGACACCCCACAGGGCCCGTCGGTCGAAGCGGTCCCTGCGAGCCCGCAGGGAGCAGGCGACGCAGATCAGGGCGCCGAAGGCGACCCAGAGGTTGGGCATGGCCTGCGGGCCGTAGAAGAGGGTCACCCACAGGGTGGCGAAGAGGGCTGCCGCGCCGGCCAGGACGCGGGGCGGGAACAGTCCGCGCCAGGCGCGCAGGGCCAGGTACAGGCCGAGTCCGGACAGGACGGCGAGATAGACGCGCAGCAGCGGCGTGGAGGACGACCAGGAGGCGACGGGCCACACCAGCAGCGGGACGCCACGCGCGCGTGGTGCGCTGAAGAACGCGGCCGGAGCGTCGCCGCCGACCTGGCTGACGTACACCACCTCGTCCCAGCCGAGGCCGATGGAAGGCCTCACGAGCAGGAGTTGGGCGAGCGTGAAGGCGCCGGCCACCGCCGCGAGCAGGCCGTGGCCGCGCGCCTGCCACGACCGGCCGGACAGGAACGTCTCGTCGCGCCGGCCCATGCTCACGATCATGGGCTTCGTGCCGTGCGCCATCGTCCGCCCCTCTGGGAACCCAAGAAAGCGATGAAAAGATTGAAAACACGGACAAGCTAACCCGCATGGGACAGGCGTGCAGTGCGATGTTCGGCCAGGTGCCTGACCGAGGGGTGACACACTCTGCGGGTGGCCCTGACCTTCGACGATCTCCTCGCCCGCGCCCGGTCCCTCCCCCGCGACGGCCGTCGTGCCGTCCTCGGTGTCGCCGGCAGCCCCGGCGCGGGAAAGACGACGCTCGCGGAGCGTCTCGTGCGGGAACTGAACGGTTCCGGGGACCCGTGGGTCGCGCATGTGCCGATGGACGGCTTCCATCTCGCCGACGTCGAGTTGGACCGGCTCGGACGCCGGGACCGCAAGGGCGCGCCGGACACCTTCGACGCGGCGGGGTACGCGGCACTGCTGCGGCGTCTGCGTGAGAAGGCCGACGGCGACATCGTGTACGCGCCCGGCTTCGAGCGGGTGCTGGAGCAGCCGATCGCCGGTGCCGTCCCGGTGGAGCCGGCCGCCCGGCTGGTGGTGACCGAGGGGAACTATCTGCTGCTGGACACGGGGCCGTGGGCCCGGGTGCGGCCGCAACTGGACGAGGTGTGGTTCTGCGAGGCCGACGAGCAGGAGCGGGTCCGGCGGCTGATCGCCCGTCACGAGGAGTTCGGCAAGCCGCACGACCAGGCGGTGGCCTGGGTGCTGGGCTCCGACCAGCGCAACGCGGAACTGGTCGCCGCGACCCGGGACCGGGCCGACCTGGTGGTGCCGGCCTCGGCCCTGCCCGTCCCGCAGAAGCCGCCGGCCGCTCGCGCGGGAACATGGCCGGACAGGGCTGGTGAAGAGCGGCGAGGCCGAGCAGCGGAGGTGGGAGCCGCTCGGCCGCGCCGTGGTGAGCCGTGAGCGCCTATGACGCCTTGAGCGTGAGCTCCGGCTCCCCGTGTGCGTCGCCCGCCGCCTCGCCGAGCACGGCGGTGAAGGCCTCGGTGCGGACCTTCAGCCGCGGACCGTCGTGTTCGACGGTCAGTGCGCCGAACGGCCCGGAATCTCCGTAGCGTACGGCGAAGACGTGCAGGTCCTCCGGGCCGCCGGGGGCCGGTTCGGCTTCCAGGGCAGTCGAGCCGACCAGGTGCCGCCAGCCCTCGTCGGGGTTGCCGTAGCCGCGCGGGTCGGCCGCCAGGGCGAAGGCCGCCTCCTCCTGGGTCCGATGCGCGCGGGCGTCGAAGTGGTCCACGGCGTCCGACTCGGGGTGCGTCAGCCGCAGCGCGCCGGCCGAGGTGACCTCACCGTCCGCCGTCCTGCGCACGCGGTCGCCGTCGTCGGCGGCGTACGGCAGCCCGGCGAGCAGGTACGGCGTGCCGGGGAGCCGTTCCACGGCGACGGTCAGCCACAGACGCGTGCCATCGGTGACGTACAGGGACCGCACATGGCGCAGGACGTGGTCGCGGCCGACGACCGGCTTGGTGACGAGCTTGGCCGTGAGGCCGTCGGCGCGGACGTCCCGGACGCGGACCTCGCCCATCGGGCGGCAGAACAGGAAGCCGTCCGCCACCGGGCCGAAGCCGTGCTGCCGGTTCACCGCCGCCGCGAGGTAGTACGTGCCGGCCGCCTCGACCAGCGACGGGGTCATACGGTCGTCGAAGGCCACCGAGACCGTGCCCGCGCGCAGTTGGTGGCGGGCCGGGAGCGGCGACGGGCTCCGGTGCCAGCGCGTCGTGTCCTGGATCTGCCAGACCAGCATCCACGCGAAGTGACCGTCGACTGCGCCGTCCGCCTTGACCGCGTGCCGGCCCCATCGGGTGTCGCCCCGGTAGCGGCCGAGGTCGCAGCGGACGCGCCGGCTGAAGTAGCGCAGGCCCAGGACCGACTCGAAGCCGCTGTGCTGTTCGCTGTAGCGCGAGCCGCCGTTGTCGAAGCCGCCGCCGGTGAGGCGGGCGTCGATGTAGCGGGCGAGCGCGTCGCCGTCCTCGGCGAAGATCCGCTCGCCGCTGACCCGGTGCGCCTGGGCGAGGAAGGACAGGGAGATGGGGCCGTAGTTGTTGTCGTAGGCGCCGCCGTGCTCGGGCGGCAGCAGCGCGCCCCGGTCCGCGACGCGGTGGGCGCGGATCTTGTCGGCGTACAGGGCGAGGGCCCGCGCCCGCACCTGCTCGCCCTTGCCCGGCGGGAGGTGGCGGGCCAGCATCAGCCCGCCGACGACGCAGCCGATGGCCTGGTTCCCGGCCTCCTGCGGATTGAAGAAGGTCGCCTCGGTCAGCCAGCGCCAGTAGCCGTGCGCCACGTCGAGCAGTTCGGCGCGCTGCTCGCCCTCGACGAGCCCGTCCGCCAGGTCCAGGACGTTGACGGCCTGCAGGAGCGCCCACACCGTGCTCGGCCAGTCGCCGATGGGGTGGGCGCCGGAGGCGAGGGTGTAGCGGGCGTACGGCAGGGCCGAGTGGCGGGCCTTCAGGTTCGGGTAGCCGGGGTTGTCCTCGGTGTAGACCCGCTCGCGCAGATGGAAGGCGAGGCTGCGGCGCACCGCCTCCGGCAGGCGCGGGTCCCGGCCGCGCTGCCAGGCGAGGGCGAGGAGTGAGGTGATGCCGAGGGACGTGTCGCCGATGTCGTCGACGCAGTCCGGATGCTCCAGGTTGCCCTCCGGCGTGAGCCGGGCCAGGGCCTGCTCGACGACGTCGGCGAGGACGGCGTCGTACGCCTCCGGGGTGTCGGGGAGGTCGTGCAGGGCGCCGAGCTGGCGAGGGAGATGCACGGGTTCAGCCCTTCGTGCCTGAGATGGCGACGGTCAGTGTGTGCGGGCCGAGTCCACCGATGTAGACGCGGTTCCCGGTCGTCGCGTCGGTGCCGCCCACCACGGTGTAGTCCTGCCCCGGGTCGTACCGCAGTACCTCGCTCCGGTCGGGCCCGGCGAGCGGTTCGCCCGCCTGCACGTCGGTCTCGATCCGGATCTCGTCGTCGCCGACGCGGTAGGTCATCGGCCCGGTCGTCAGGCACCAGCGTCCGTCGCCGAGCGGTACGGCGCCCTGCGGCTCGCCGCCCGGCCGGAAGGTCAGTTCGAGGGCCCACGGCACCGGCGGGCCGCTGATGTCGATCCGCAGGTCGGCTCCGTCCTCCCGCAGGTCGACCTCGACTCGGGTCGTGTGAAGGACCTCGTCCTGAGGGCGGTCCGGGAAGGCCATCGCCGCGGAGAAGCGGCCCTCGTCCACCAGGCGGTAGGCGCCGTCGTCGCGCCTGTGGTCCTTCGGGAGCGGCTGGTAGTAGGCGGTTGTGAGGCTCTGGGTGAGCCGGTACCGGTGGTCGGCGAGCCGTTCCATGTCGGCGGCGCGGAACGGGCCCAGGTCGAAGAAGCCGCGCGAGAGGCGGACCGCGTCGAGGACGGCGGCGCCGGCGAACAGGCGCAGGAAGGTGGGGTTGCAGGCGAGACCCGAGCGGATGCGCCGGTGCTCGGGCACGTCGGAGCCGCCGTACACCACGGTGTGCGCGGTGGCCGAGGCGTGGTGCGCGAGGCGTGCGGTGCTGAGGTACCGCTCGCGCGGGAGCTTCTCCGCGTTCGGGGACGGCAGTTCGCGGCTCAGGTCCGGGGTGAGGAGGATCTGGGCGAGCAGGTCGGGGTCGTCGATGCCGCCGACGGCCGCCAGCCGTGCCGCCCGGGCGAAGTCGCCCCGGCCGGTGCGGATCGCGAGGAGCCGGTAGTGCGGCAGGTAGGGCCACAGGGCGAACGCGAGCTTCTGGTCCTGCCGTCGCGAGTGGAGGGTCTCCACCGTGCCGTCCGGTCTGATCAGGTCCAGGGTGGTGGCGAGGTTGCGTTCGACGGCGGCCGACAGGTCGGGCCGGCCGAGCGCCTCCGCCAGCAGGAGCAGCGCCGGGTTGGTCACGATGGACGCGTAGACGGCGCTGCGTTCCGAGTACAGGCCGTCCGTGTCGATGTCGACGCCCTCGGCGAGCCACTCCTCGACGCGGTCGAGGAGTCGGTCGTCGGGGAAGGACCGGTGCAGCCGGGCGAGGGCCGCGCTCAGCTCCCAGCGGTGGTTCGGGGTGTGCACGCCGCCGGTCAGGAGACTGGCGGTGGCGGCGCCGGCGATCTCGGCGAGCCCGGCCGTCACCTCGGCCAGTTCCGCTCCCGCGGCGGCGGCGAGGACGTACGCGTCGCACACGTCGTTGACGGTGAACGCGGAGTCCGGCGGTGACTGGACGTTGTCGCCGCCCGCGAAGAGGCCCGAGGGCGTCTGCACGGCCCGCAGGGCGCGCAGGTGGGTCATCGCGGCGGCGACCGCCTGTGCGCTGCCGTGCAATGCCGAGTCCGGGGAACGGTACGCCGCGATCAGGGTTTTCACCCGGCGGGCCAGCACACGGTGTGGCAGGCCGGTGGGTTCCGCGTCCGGGTCGGCCGCGAGCGGGGCGGCCGACCGGTCGGCGGCGAGCGCCGCCGCGCGGACGAACTCGTGGTCGAGCGGGGTGGGCAAGATCAGTCCTTCAGTCCGGCGTTGATGTCGGCGTTCATGACGTAACGCTGGAACACCAGGAAGACGACGATCAGCGGGATCATGGAGATGACCGATCCGCCGAGCAGCACCGACCAGTTGATGTTCTGCGCCCCGACGAGGCTCTGGATGCCGATCTGCACGGTGAACTTCTCGGGGTCGTTCAGCATCAGCAGCGGCCAGATGTAGTCGTTCCACCGCCACTGGAACGACAGGATGGCGAGCGTCAGCATGATGGGCCGGGAGATCGGCACCATGATCCGCAGGAAGATGGACAGCTCACGCGCCCCGTCGATGCGGGCGGCCTCGATGAGCTCGTCCGGAACCGTCAGGAAGAACTGGCGGAACATGAAGCAGCCGGTCGCGGTGAGCACGGCCGGGAGGATGATGCCGGCGAGCGAGTTGTAGAGGCCGAGGTCGCGGACCACCAGGAACTGCGGGGCGAGCATGACCTCGGACGGCAGCATCGTGGTGGCCAGGATGCCGACGAAGAAGACCTTGAGCCATTTGTTGTCGTACTTGGCCAGCGCGTACCCCGTGCAGCAGCTGACTCCCACCGTGAGGATCGTCGCGATCACGCACACGATGGTGGTGTTGATGAAGTACTGGGAGAAGTTGGCGCTCTCCCACGCCGCCTTGTAACCCGACACGGTGGGGTTGTGCGGGAACAGCGTCAGCGGAAGGGAGAACAGGTCTCCCGCCGGTTTGAAGGAGCTGAGGACGAACCACAGCACCGGCACTCCGTAGAGGGCCGCCAGGACCCACAGCAGTGTCGTCGCGGGCACCGCGCGCCGGAGCCCTCCACTGGCCGCGCCGCTGGGCCGCTTCTTGCGGGCAGCCCGTCCCGGCCCGGCGTCGACCTTGCGTGGCATGTCTGTGGTTGTCATCGGTTCTCCACCCGCCGGTTGACCATCATCTGGACGATCGCGACGGCCATCAGGATGAGCATGAGCACGAACGACGCGGCGCTCGCGTAGCCGATCTGGCCCGTTTTGAAGCCGGTCTGGTAGATGTACTGGACAAGCAGGTTGTTCGAGGTTCCGGGTCCGCCGTTGTTGAGGGAGGCGAACAGCGGATACTCCTTCATCGCGTGGATCGTGTTGAGCAGGATGACGATGAAGGAAGTCGGCGCGATGCTCGGCAGTGTGATGCTGATGAACTGGCGCCACGGACCGGCGCCGTCGAGCGCGGCCGCCTCGTAGTACGACTGCGGTACGTTCTTGATCGCCGCGATGAACAGCAGCATCGAGAAGCCCGTCCAGGCCCAGGATGCCGCCACCACGACCACCAGCAGCGACAGGTCCGCGTTCGACTGCCACGGAACGGCACTGCCGCCGACCTTCTCGATGAGGTAGTTGACCAGGCCGAAGTTCTCACCGAACAGCCACCGCCACAGGACGCCCACGACGATGGGCGACAGAAGCCACGGGATGAAGAAGAAGACGCGGGCGACCGACACGCCCTTGGCGTGCTTGCTCACCAGCACATTGGCGATGAGCAGCGAGAACACGAAGTTCAGCGGAACGAAGAGCACGGTGTACAGCAGCGTGCGGGTCAGCGCGTCGAAGAAGGTGGAGTCCCCGAACAGGTTGCTGTAGTTGTCCAGTCCGACGAACTGGAACGCCCCCACACCCGTGTAGTTCGTGAAGGAGTAGACGAGCCCGATCACCGCCGGCCAGACGAAGAACAGCGCGAAGAGCACGACGTTGGCCGCGATGAGGACGAGCGGCGCAAGGGTGTACTTACTGCGTCTCCTGGGCGGGCTCACGGACACGTCCGAGGCGCGTTTGGTCATCTTCCTGACTCCGTGCTGGTGGAATGGGTTCCTGTGGGCTCAGGCCGTGAGCCCGGCATGCCGTGGGCCCGCGGCCGGGCGGCGGGGCCGGGACACCGCCGCCCGGGCCTGTGGGCCTACGCTCAGCCGCCGACCTGCTGGTTGTAGCCGGCCACGATGTTCTCCAGGGCCTTGTCGGCCGACTGCTGGCCGTTGATCGCCTTGCCGAGCTCCGTCTTGGTCGGGTCCTCGGTGAGGCTCTTGCCCTTCAGCACCCAGTTCGTCTGCGCGGTGTTGAAGTAGCCGGAGATCGGGGCGTAGAGCGGGATCGACTCGTTGTACAGCTTGAACGCCGCCTGCGCCGCCTCGGAGGTGAAGGGGTACTTCGGGTTCAGCCCGCTCTCGACCGGCAGGAACCCGGACGTCTCACACAGCTCCTGGTAGTGGGCCGGCTCGTACAGCCAGGTCAGGAACTTCGTCGCGGCGGTGGCCGCGTCGGCGTTGTTGTTGAAGCCGACCGTCATGCCGCCGCTGTTGACGTCGCTGGCCTGCACGGGCTGGGCGGGAGTCGGGACGCTCGCCCACTCGAACTTCTTGATGCTCTCCGCGAAGGCGGGAACCTGCCACACGCCGGACCAGTAGGCGACCACGTCGCCGCTCTGGAACATGGCCGACGGGTCGGCGCCGCTGGTCCACACCGACTTCGGCATGGTCTTGTCGTCGTTCCATCCGACGAAGGTGTTCACGGCCTTCTTGGTCGCCGCGTCCACCGAGAACTTGCCGGAGTCGTCGGCGTGGACGTACTTGCCGCCCATCTCGTACACCATGGCGCGCAGCCGGGACGGCGACTGGTCGAAGGTCAGGGAGTACTTGGCGTCGGTCTTCTCCCGGACCTCGTTCGCGGCCTTGATGAAGTCGGTCCAGGTCCAGGTCTTCTGGGGCGAGGTCGGGAAGGAGACGCCGGCCTTCTCGAAGAGCGACTTGTTGATGAACAGGCCGGACGCGGTGACGTCCGAGGGGATGGCCAGCACCTTCCCGGACGAGTCCTTGGCGACGAAGTTGGCGTTGATCTTGTTGCTCTTGTTGTTGGCGATGTCGCTGAGGTCGATCAGCTTGTTCGACCAGATCGGGTCCAGCGCCGGCACGGCGGCCACGTCGGGCAGGGAGTTCGCCTGCGCGGCGTTGTGCAGCTTCGTCGTGTAGCCGTCATAGGGGATGTTGACGAGCTTGAGGTTGACGCCGGTTTCCTTCTTGTACTGCGCCACCATCTTCTTCCAGCCCGCGTCCTGCCCCGGAACCGTGGAGATCCAGAACGTCAGCGACTTGGAGGTCCCGCCGGAGTCGGATCCCGACCCGCAGGCCGAGAGCAGCAGGGCACCTGCCGTGGCCACGGCAGCGAGGGGGACCAGGCGGCCTATGCCGCCGCGGCCGAGTCGGCGGGAGCGCCGCACACCCACAGTGGTCATCTTCGATCCCTTTTCGTCGTAGGGGACGGAGCACGGCGCCGACCGAGGCGGCACTGGTGCATTTTGCAGGAAAGTTCGCTTTCCGGGGGCGCGGCCTCGCCCGGCCGCGTCATCCACGCGGGGCGAGATCCCCGGCCGTCCAGGCCGTCACCGCACGGGCACGCCCTCGTGCGGTTGCCGTACGTCGAGTACGGGCGGGACGCTCGCCCCAAGCCGGCGTCCCGGCCGACTTAGAAAGCGCTTGTCCGGACATTGGCAGACCGGGTCCGAAACCGTCAATCCTTCATCCGCGCCGCCTCGGTCACGTTTTGGACTCCTCTGGCGACCGCGAGCCGTGCCGCGCCCACGACGGTGCCGAGATCACCGACCTGGCTGCTGACCACCTCGGTGGGCCAGCTCAGCCGCTCCAGCTCGGCCCGCACACCGGGCAGGAGCTGCGGAAACGCGCCGGTGCTGCCGCCCAGGACGAGCAGCCCGGGGTCCAGTACGGCGGTCACGGCGGCGGCCAGCCGGCCCACGTCCACGGCGTGCCGGTCGACGATCGCACGGGCCGCGGCGCTGCCCTCGCCGGCCAGAGAGAACAACCGTTCGGCGGTACGGGGGCAGGAACCGTCGGATGCCGGCCAGGCCTCGGCGGCCCGGCGCAGCAGGGAGCGGGCGCCGATGTACTCCTCCAGGGCCTCGTGGCGGGGCTCCAGGTCGTCGTCCCAGGGGTAGGGCAGCCGGGCGAGCTCTCCGGCCGCCCCGTTGGCCCCGGCCAGCACCTGGCCCCCCACGACGATGCCGAGACCGATACCGACGCCGATCCGCAGGTAGCCGAAGGTGTGCCGGCCACGTGCCGCGCCCTCGTGCAGTTCGGCGAGCGCGGCGCAGTTGACGTTGTTCTCGAGGTGGACCGGCACCCCGGGCGGCAGCGCCACGGTCACCGCGTCGAAGACGGGTCCGGCCTTGGCGGTCGCCGGGCGCATACCCTCCTCGGCCCGGGCGGTGACATCACCGACGGCCACGACGATGCTGCGGAGCGGAGCGTCGGCGGGCAGCGCACGGAGCGCGTCGCGCACCACGTCGGCCGCCTCGGCCCGGGGTCCGGTGGCCTCGGCGAGCAGGGTGCCGTCCAGGCCGCAGCCGCGGACCCGGGTGAGCGCTGGGCCGAGGTCGACGGCGAGTACGGCACCGGCGGCCGGGCCGAGCCGGTAGACGGCCGCGTTGCGGCCCGTGCCGCTGGAGGCGGTGCCGGAGTGGGCGGCCAGTCGGACGCCCTCCAGTTCGGCGACGGCGGCGGAGACCGTCGGTTTGGACAGCCGCGCAAGGCTGGCGAGCTGCGGCCGGGTCGCGGTGCCGGCCTGGGCCAGCACCACGAATACGTGCCTCGCGCTCTCGGTCAGACGGGGGGCTCTTACCACGTCGTTCTCCACAGTTCCCCCAGGTGACAGGCTGCTCTCCCGGGCCGATCGGCTCGGCGGGAGGCGGCGATGGGTTGCCCTGGCGGCGCGCGTTCTCACCCCGGGGCGAGGGTCCCGGAAGCCGACTGCGCGACGCCTATTGACAGGCACTGTACTTCGTTAGTTAACTTCCTAACGAACGTCACGGTACTCGCCTGCCGTGGTCCGTCCAGAGGCCCGTCCCGGGGCTTCCCTAGCTTTTGAACTGTCTTGCCCTCCGGCACGGTTCGCCCGCCGTCGCAGCACACACAGCGCACCGACGAAAGAGAATCCGTGCAGGTCACCCCTTTGTCCGGCCCGCTGATGGTCGGCATCGACGTCGGCGGCACCAAGACACATCTCCGCGCCCGTGCGGGGGACGTCCTGGTCGCCGATCACGTCCGCCCGAGCAGCGGCTGGCGGCCGCACGATCCGGTGGCCGCCGCAGGCTGGCTGGCCACACTGGTCGCCGGCGCCCTGCCCGCGGGTGTGCGGCCGTCCGCCCTTGCCGTGGGCGGGCACGCGTGCGAGACGCCTCGCCAGTGCACACAGATCCGCACCGCGCTCCAACTCCACTTCGACGCCCCCGCATTGGTGGTCGGTGACGCCGAGCTGCTCGTCCCCGCCGCCGGGTTGGACAAGGGGGTCGGCCTGGTCGCCGGTACGGGGTCCGTGGCGGTCGGCCGGCTGGCCGACGGCACGCCCGTCCAGGTCGGCGGATGGGGCGCGGTCCTCGGCGACGAGGGCGGCTCGGCCGGTCTCGTCCGCGAGGCGGCGCGGGCCGTCTGGGCGGCGCACGACCTCGGCGAGGAGCCCGACGCACTGGCGCGCGGGCTCCTCGACGCGTTCGGTGTCACCGAAGTGCCCGGGCTGGGTGCGGCGTTGGAGGGAGCCCAGAGCGCCTCGGCGGAGTGGGGCCGGCACGCGCCGGTGGTGTTCGCGGCCGCCACGGCCGGTTCGCCGCTCGCCCGTGCCGTGATCGACGAGGGCGGCCGGTCGCTGGCCGCGCTGGTCGGACAACTCGCCTCGCGCGGGGTCGCGGTGGACGACGTCGTCGTCGCCGGCAGCACCATTCTCGCCCAGCCCGTCCTGTACGAGGCGTTCGTCTCCGCGCTCGCCGACAGGGTGCCGGGGGCCCGGCCGCAGCACCTCCGGGTGCCGCCGGTCGACGGCGCCTTGGCGCTCGCTCGTTCACTTGTGTGACACCTGCCCGACTCCGGACGATCCCGAGTCCGACACAACTCGCCCGTAGATCTTCGCTCGTAAGACTCGATCCCCCGCACCTCCTGCACCGCGGGTGCGTCTCCTGGGCGTCTCGTGCGCCAGACGGTCGAGTCGATCATTTCGATCTCCTTTCCGGCCGTACGGCCGAAGAACTCGAGAGAGGCCCATATGCCGTCATCCGCCGGCCACGCCACCCCGTCCCTTGACCGAAGGCGCTTTCTGACGGCCTCCGTCGGCGGCGGGGCGGCACTGGTGGCCGTTCCCGCCCTCGCCGGTTGGCTGCCCGCCGCGGACGCCAAGGCGGCCGTGCACCCCGCCGCGTTCGTCGATGACTACAAGACGAACGTCGTGGCGAACCAGACACCCGAGACCAACGCGGTCGTCCGGATCCTCGGCGGCTTCGCGAAGGTGTGGAAGACGGGTGGCGCCTGGAACACCGGCACGCCGCTCGCCCCCGAGGTGCTGCGCGCCAACATGCGCTACTGCGCCCGGATCACCGCCGTGCGCACGGACGCTCAGGCGAAGGAATCGTTCATCGTCGACCGTCAGCACCAGAGCTACTCGGTGATCGCCGGGCTGGGTCCGCTGACCGACCTGTACAAGTCGGGCGCCAAGGCGGTCACCTCGATCACCAGCGCGCCGGACGGGACCCCTGCCGGGAAGATCAGCGACGCCCTGCCGGCCAACGCGCCCGCGGGTTCCGCGATCGGCGCCGGGTCGTACGACTCCGACCTCGGCCAGGTGGCCAGGCTGGTCGACACCGTGCGTGGCCCGTTCGCCTCCGGCAACCCGGCCAAGTTCGCCTTCCAGTACCCGCGTCCATGGCGGATGAACGAGGACAGCGAGGTCGTCGACACCGGCGAGAAGGACGAGTTCGGCTTTCCCGTCTACGACTCCAAGGTGGCCGTCGCCCCGCAGCTGCTGCGCCAGCGCAGCGAGAACGCTGCCGAGGACGGCGGCTTCCCCAGCGGCCACACCAACGCCCTGCACCTGGCGGCCCTGGCGTACGCCTACGCCGTACCGGAGCGCTTCCAGGAGATGGTGACCCGCGCCTTCGAGCTCAGCCACACCCGCATCGTTTCGGGCATGCACTCCACGGTCGACGTCCTCGGCGGCCGCATCATGGCCACCGCCCTGGCCGCCGCCGCGCTCGCCGACCCGGCCAACGCGGACCTCAAGGCCGCCGCACGGGCGCAGGCGCTCGCGTACTTCACGGAGCGGACCGGCACGACGCCCGACACGCTGTACGCCTACGCCCACTCGGCCGACGCCGACAGCGACCCGTACGCCGACCGCGACTCCAACGCCCGCACCGTCAAGCCCAAGCTGACCTATGTGCTGACCCGGCGCGGCCGTGACGAGTCCCTGACCGTGCCGAAGGGCGCCGAGGTGCTGCTGGAGACGCGCCAGCCGTACCTGAGCGCGGCCCAGCGCCGTGAGGTGCTGCGCACGACCGCGCTGCCCGCCGGGTACGTCCTGCTGGACGGCTTCGAGCAGTGGGGGCGGCTCGACCTGTTCACGGCGGCGGACGGCTACGGCGCCTTCGACTCCGACGTGACCGTCACGCTCGACGCGGCGGCCGGCGGCTTCGGCGCGGCAGACATCTGGCGCAACGACATCCGCGGCGAGGGCGGCCTGACCAAGCGCGGTACCGGCGCGCTCACGCTGACCGGGCACAACCGGTACCACGGTGGCACGGTCGTCGAGGCGGGCACGCTGGTCGCCGGGTCCGCCAACGCTCTCGGGCAGGGTGACGTGCGGGTCAAGGGCGGCGTGCTCCGCGCGGACAAGGTGCTGCGGGTGCGCGGCTCCTACGTCCAGGAGGGCGGGGCGATCCTGGAGTTGCCGCTGCGCAAGAACCACGGTCCGGCGCTGGAGGTGTCGAGCCGGGTGGTGCTGGGCCGGGGCAGTGTGCTGTCGCTGCGCCTCGACACCGAGCGGCCGCCGGTCGCGGGGACGATCCTTCCCGTCATCGAGGCGCAGCGGCTGCGGGGTCAGTTCGACCGGATCGAGCTGAACTCGGACAAGCTGCGAGCCGTACCCGTCTACACGGCAGACGGTCTGTCGGTACGACTCCTGAGGCGGTAACGCCGTCCCCGGCGGGGGGCTGGTGCAGAGTAGGCCCATGGGCCGGCTCCGGATCAGCTCCCGCCGCCGCGGGGCCGACGGCGCCGCGGAGCGGATGATGGCGCTCGAACGGCACTCGGCCACGACACCTGAACGGTTGTCAGCCCCGGCACCACCTGCGCTTGCGGACGCATCCGACGCGCCGCCGGCGCAACGCAGGCGCTTTGCACCGCCCTCGGCATCGCCCCGGAGGCGCTGGCTGGTCCCGCTCCTCGTGGTCGTGCTGCTGGGCCAGATGGCCGTCGCGATGGTGACGACCGCCGTGCAGCAGACTCCGACGATCGACGAACCCGTGTACGTCGGGGCGGCTGCCGAGTATCTGTACGAGCACCGTCTGGTCCACAACCCCGAGCATCCGCCGCTGGGCAAGCTGGTCATCGGGGCCGGCGTGGTGCTGTCCGATCCGCAGGTCGATCGCGCCTTCACCGGCGATCAGGGCCGCTTGGGCCGGCATCTGCTGTACGAGTCCGGGAACGACCCGTGGCGGCTGATGCTGTTCGCGCGGGTCCCGGTGATCGTCCTGACCCTGTTGTTCGGGTTGATCGTGTTCGCCTTCGCTCGTGAACTAACCGGTCCCGTGGGCGGGTTGGCGGCGCTCGGCCTGTACGCCTTCTCCCCCGACGTCATCGCCCATGGCTCGCTGGCCACTTTGGACGTTCCGGCGGCCGGGTTCGTGCTGGCGTCGGTCTGGCTGCTGTGGCGGGCCCGTCACCGGCCGCGGTGGCACGTACCGCTCGCCGGGGTGGCGCTCGGCGCGGCCCTGGCGACGAAGATGAGCGCGTTGGCGGTGGTCCCCGTGGTGGCGGCCCTGGCGGGCTGGTCGGTGTGGTGTGCGAGGGCGTCCGCCGGGCCCCCCGGGCCCTCGGAGTCCTCCGAGCCCTCCGAGCCCCGCCGCAGGACTCTCGCACGGGCGGTCGCGGGCGCCTGCGTCGTCGTGCTGGTCGCCGTCGGCGTCGTATGGGCCACGTATCTGGTGGTCGATCCACGGCTGCGGTGGGCGCCGCAGCAGCATGTGCCGGTCGTGCACGGGCTGCGGGGACTCGGGGTGGACCTGCTGCCGTTGCCGGAGGCGTACCGGGACGGGATGCGGATCCAGTTCGGCTTCGAGAACCACCCGTGGCAGGGCTTCCTGTTCGGCCGGCTCTACACGGGCTCTGTCTGGTACTACCTGCCGGCCGCGCTGCTGGTGAAGACACCGCTCGGCATGCTCGTCCTGTGGGCGGCGGGTGCGGTGACGCTGGTGGCCGTGCGGCGGCTGCGGCCGGCGGCGCCCTATCTGCTGGTGCCGACCGCGGTGCTGCTCGTCTCGGCCATGCTCGGCTCGCGGGACTTCGGCACGCGGTACGCCGTCTTCGTGCCGATGTTCCTGGCGGTGGCCGCGGGGTGTGTGGTCGCGGTTCGGTGGCGGTGGGCTCCGGTCGCGGTGGGGGCACTGGTGCTGTTCGTCGCGGTCAGTTCGCTGCGGACGTATCCGTACTACCTGCCGTACTCCAACGAGGCGTTCGGCGGTCCGGCGAAGACGCGGCTGCGGCTGCACGACTCGAACGTGGACTGGGGCCAGGACCTGGGCCGGCTCGCGGACCGGCTGCGCGAGCGGTATCCGGGCGAGCGGGTGTGGCTCGTCTACAAGGGCAGCGGTGTGCCGTCCTTCTACGGACTCCGCGCGGCCGATCCGCGCAGGGCGCCCGCGCGTGAAGTGCGCGGACTGCTCGTCGTGTCGGACTCCGCGGCGGCCAAAGCGACCGGCCGCCTGGCCGAATTGATCGACAGCAGTCGTCCGATCGATACGGTCGGATATTCGATCACCATCTATCGGCGGTGAGCGCACCGTTCGCAACTCTCGCACCAACCCTGGTCACCACGGTGTGTGAGCTATGTTGAAGCACTGTGGAAGACAAAGGAGGCGCCCTGCCATCGCCGCAGCAGGCGCGCGCGCAGGCATCCGCGATCACTTCGGGCAAAACCGCTCCGGAAGTGGAGGCATCCCCGACTTCCCAGCTCAGGACGCTCTTCGACCAGCCCCGTCTGTCCCCCGGACAGCGGCGTATCGCGCAGTACCTGATCGAGCACATCACCGAAGCGGCGTTCCTTTCGATCACTGATCTCGCGGAGCGGGTCGGTGTCAGCCAGCCCTCGGTGACGCGTTTCGCCGGGGCGGTGGGCTTCAGCGGTTACCCGGCGCTACGGGAGAAGCTCCAGGCGATCGCCCTGGGCAGCCTCGCCGGGGGCCCCGCGGCTGCGGAGGAGAACGGCGCCAACGAGCTCCAGTCCGCCGTGGACGCCGAGATCGAGAACCTGGAGAACCTGCGGCGCGACTTCGCCGACCCCGACCAGGTGATCGACATCGGCCGCAAACTGTCGCGGTCGACCCCGCTGACCATCCTCGGGCTGCGTATCTCGGCCTCCCTCGCCGAGTACTTCGCCTACGCTGCGCGCCGGATCCACCCCGATGTGCGGCTGGTGACCCGCGGCGGCAGCGTCGCCTACGACGCACTGCTCCAGTCGCGCGAGGCCGGCGGCACCTGGGTGCTGGCGTTCTCCATGCCGCGGCACGCGCAGGAGACCCTGACCGCCGTACGGGTCGCGCGCAGCGCCGGTCTGAAGGTCGCCCTGGTCACCGACCTGGCGCTCGGGCCGGTGGCCGACACCGCCGACGTCGTCTTCGCCACCGGCACCGGATCCCGGCTGGTCTTCGACTCCTACGCCGCGCCCGGCGTGATGGCCGCCGCGCTGCTCCAGGCCATGACCGACGCCGACCCGGAGCGCACCCAGGCGCGGCTCGAGGACTACGAGCACATCTCCGACCAGCACCAGTTCTTCCTCCGGGACTGACCCCGCCGGAACCGGCCGCCGAACCGCCACAGGACGGTGCCTTTCCATTCAAATCACGCATGAATGTTTTCATGCGCCTTGAAAAGCAGACGGCATATATAAATACTTCACACGCACCATCCGCCCGCCGAAAGCAGCCGGTCCGCTCATGCGCACCTCACCCCATCCGTCGTGCACATGTCGGCTGCCCCGGCGGGCTCCTCAACGAACAGCGGTTGCCGCCGTCTCCTACCCGCGTCGGCGCTCGCGCTGTTCGGTCGGGCATCGCCTGCGCGAGCGCCCGTGGCGGCGGCCCCAATCATCCCCTAGGCCAAGACCGCCCCGACTCCGTCGGACACCCCAGACGACGCCGCACACCCGGAAGCGATGA
>CBFGZZ010000071.1:0-28609 GCA_965653385.1 uncultured Streptomyces sp.
ACCTCATCTTCGACCCGGAGTCCCATGAATTCCTGGGCTTCCGCGCCGAGCGGACCTCGCGTTCCGGGAAGAAGACCTACATCCAGCTGTCGCACGTGGTGGACTGGACGATCGTCGACCGCTTGAGGCAGCGCCCCCAGGCTCGCGGACACTCAGGCTGACGGCCGGCCAGGGGCGGTCTCGCCGAGGCCGCCCCTCGGACCTCAGGGCGCGTCTACTTCTCGTACAGCCCCTCGACCACCGCCGCGAAGTCCCGCATGACCGCTTCCCTGCGCAGCTTCATGGACGGCGTCAGATGGCCGGCCGCCTCGGTGAAGTCCGCCGGGAGGATCGCGAAGCGGCGGATGGACTCGGGGCGGGAGACGAGTTTGTTGGCCTCGTCGATCGCGCGCTGGAGGATGGCCCTCAACTCGTCGTCGTGCACGAGGAGTTCGGCGGGGACGGGGTGTTTGCCGTTCATCCGGCGCCAGTGGCCCACGCCATCCATGTCCAGAGTGATCAGGGCAGAGACGTAGGGGCGGCGGTCGCCCAGGACCATGCACTGGGAGATCAGGGGGTGCGAGCGCAGCCAGTTCTCCAGGGGTGCCGGGGCGACGCTCTTGCCGCCCGCGGTGATCAGGAGTTCCTTCTTGCGGCCGGTGATCGTGAGGTAGCCCTCGTCGTCGAGGGCGCCGATGTCGCCCGTCGACAGCCAGCCGTCCGCCGCCGCCGGGACCACGCCGCCCGCCGACGGGTCCCAGTAGCCGCGCAGCACCTGGTCTCCGGCGATGAGGATCTCGCCGTCCGCGGCGATACGGACGCGGGTGCCGGGCAGGGGCCAGCCCACCGTGCCCAGGCGGGGCTTCAGGGGCGGGGTGACGGTCGCGGCGCCGGTCGTCTCGGTCAGGCCGTAGCCCTCGTAGATCTCGATGCCCGCGCCGGTGTAGAAGGCGGCGAGGCGGCGGCCGAGCGGTGAGCCGCCGCAGATCGCGTACCGCACCCGGCCGCCCATGGCGTTGCGGATACGGCGGTAGACCAGCGGGTCGTAGAAGGCGCGGGCGGTCCTGAGCGCCGCGTTGGGGCCGCCTCCCGTGCCGGCCGCTCGGGCCTCCAGCGCCTCGCCGTAGCGCTCGGCCACGGACGCCGCACGGTCGAAGGACGACACCCGGCCGCCCGCCTCGGCCTTGGCACGGGCGGAGTTGAAGACCTTCTCCAGCATGTAGGGGATGGTGAGGAGGCAGGTGGGCCGGAACGCCGCGAGGTCCGGCAGCAGGTCCTCCGCCTTGAGGCTGGGCGCGTGGCCGAGGCGGACCCTGGCCCGGATGCAGGCCACCGCCACCATGCGGCCGAAGACGTGCGACATGGGGAGGAAGAGCAGCACCGAGGCCTCTTCGCTCGTCCTCGCCTTGAAGATCGGGTAGAGGAGCTCGATCGCGTTGTCGACCTCGGCGAAGAAATTGCCGTGCGTCAGCGCGCAGCCCTTGGGCCGGCCGGTGGTGCCCGAGGTGTAGATGAGCGTCGCCAGCGTGTCCGGCACCAGCATGCCGCGCCGTATGCTCACCTCCCCGTCCGGCTGCTGCCTGCCGTGCTCCGCCAGCCGCTCCACATGGCCCTTCTCCATCACCCACATGTGGCGCAGGTCGGGCACGCGGTCCATTTCGGGGCCGAGGGCGGCCGCCTGGGCCGCGGTCTCCGTGACCAGGGCCACGGCGCCCGAGTCCTGGAGGATCCAGCGGGTCTGGAAGGCGGACGAGGTGGGGTAGACGGGGACCGTGACGAGACCGGCCGCCCACGCGCCGAAGTCCAGCAGCGTCCACTCGTACGTCGTACGCGCCATGATCGCGATCCGGTCGCCCGGCGTCAGCCCCTCGGCGACCAGCCCCTTGGCCACCGCCTGCACCTGCTCGGCGAACTGCGCCGCCGTCACGTCCGACCACCGCCCGTCCGCGCCACGGCGGCTGAGAACCACCGCGTCCGGGGCCGCCGCCGCGTTGTCGAACGGCAGGTCCGCGAGCGACCCATGGGTCACCGGCGGCGCGAACGGCGGTACGTACGCCTCCCGTACGGCACCGTCCAGTCGCCGGGTCTCGGGTTGCACCAGGTGCGGTCCCGGAGCGTCGTCGAAGGCGGCCGACGGGGCGAACGAGGGAAGCGGGGTGGACACGGGCGGCTCCTGCGGCGGGCGTGCAGCGACGAAACTGCTTGCTGCATGACGTACGTGCCTCGCGCACCGTGGCGTTCACCTGCGGAGGCCTGCGGAAAGGGTTACCGCTGGTTAGGCAGGAGATCGTACGGCTCTCGCGTGTGGGGGTTGTGCGGGTTCGGCGGCGGTACGGGGCCGGGTATGTGCAACGTCGGGGGTTATGTGAGGCCCCCTCAGCTTCGCCTCACCCTGTCCTTACCTTCACTCGCTCACAGCCGTCACCCGCGCTCCACAACCGCGGTCACGCCCTGTCCGCCGGCCGCGCAGACGGAGATCAGCCCGCGTCCCGAGCCGCCCTTCTCCGCCAGCGACTTCGCCAGCGTCGCCACGATCCGCGCCCCGGTCGCGGCGAAGGGGTGGCCGGTGGCCAGGGAGGATCCGTTCACGTTCAGGCGGGCGCGGTCCACGGGGCCGAGCCCGCGCTTCTCCCATGCCGCAAGCGTGGCCAGCACCTGGGACGCGAAGGCCTCGTGGATCTCGACGAAGTCGAAGTCGGCGAGGCCGAGTTCGGTCCGCTCCAGCATGCGCGGCACCGCGTACGCGGGCGCCATCAGCAACCCGTCCTCGCCGCCCGCGACATCGCCCCGTACGAAGTCCACCGCGGCCGTCTCGTACGCGGTGAGGTACGCCAGCGGTTCCAGCCCCCGCCGCTCGGCCCACTCCTCGCTCGCCAGCAGCACGACCGCCGCCCCGTCCGTCAGCGGCGTCGAGTTGCCCGCCGTCATGGTGGGGCCGGGCCGGTCCAGCCCGAACACCGGCTTCAGCGCGGCCAGTTTCTCCGGCGTCGACCCGGGGCGCAGGTTCTGATCGCGCGCCAGCCCCCGGAAGGGGACGACCAGATCCTCGAAGAAGCCGCGTTCGTACGCCGCCGCCAGCCGCTGGTGACTGGTCGCCGCGAGCTCGTCCTGGGCCTCGCGGGCGATGCCCCAGGCGCGGGCGGTGACGGCCGCGTGCTCGCCCATCGAGAGCTTGGTGCGGGGCTCGGCGTTGCGCGGGATGTCGGGGACGAGGTGGGTGGGCCGTACGCGCGCGAGCGCCTTGAGCCGCCCGCCCAGCGACTTGGCCCGCCGCGCCTGGAGCAGGATGCGGCGCAGCTCGTCGTTGACGCCGAGGGGCGCGTCGCTCGTCGTGTCCGCACCTCCCGCGACCACCGACTCCATCTGGCCGAGCGCGATCTTGTTGGCGGCGGCGATGACGGCCTGGAGACCGGTGCCGCAGGCCTGCTGGATGTCGTAAGCGGGAGTACGCGCGTCCAGCTTCGAGCCGAGTACCGTCTCGCGGGCGAGGTTGAAGTCACGGCTGTGCTTGAGGACGGCCCCGGCGACGAACTCGCCGACCGCGCCCGGATCGCCGAGCCCGTACCGCTCGACCAGGCCGTCGACCACGGCCGTGAGCATGTCCTGGTTGGAGGCGGTGGCATACGGCCCGTCGGAGCGGGCGAACGGGATCCGGGTGCCGCCGATGATCGCGACGCGCCGTACCGACGGTGGTTTCACGGGGCTCATCTCCACCCACTCCTCACGTCACCATGGGCTTACCTCGGGTAACCTTACTCCGGAGTCAGCACCGGAGCAGCACTGGGAGTGGTACATGGCCGACCGCTATCTGACCTTCACCGGCACAACGGCCGGCCGCTTCCTGACCCGCCGTCTGGGGTTGCCGCAGCCGGCCGAGCTGAAACGCTGGTCACCGCAGCGGCCCGCGTTGGAGGGCGACCGGTTGCTGATCACGGCCGGGAAGTCGGACCTGGAGTGGAGGGACGCGGGCCTCGATCTGACGGCCTCCGCCGAGAAACCGGCCGCCGTGCTCCTGGACGCCACCGGGGTGCGGGACGTGGAGACCCTCGCCGAGGTGCACGCGGCGCTCCATCCCGTCGTACGGTCCGTCGCCGAGAGCGGTCGGATCGTCGTCCTCGGCGCACCCCTGGACGCCTCCGACCACCACCAGGCGGCCGTCCAGCAGGCCCTGGAGGGCTTCACGCGCTCGCTCGGCAAGGAGATCGGGCGCGGCAGGACCGTGAACCTGGTACGGCTGACGGACGCCCGCGCCGCCGGGTCGACCCTGCGGTTCCTCCTGTCCCCCAGGTCGGCTTACGTCAGCGGCCAGGTGATCGAGGTCGGTGCCTACGGCGAGAGCGGGGCGCCTGCCGACCCGGACCGCCCTCTCACCGGCCGCACCGCCCTGGTCACCGGCGCCGCGCGCGGCATCGGTGAGGCGGTCGCCGAGACGCTGGCCAGGGACGGCGCCCGGGTCGTCGTACTCGATGTGCCGCAGGCCGAACAGGACGCCCGGCGCCTGGCCGAACGGCTCGGCGGCACCGCCCTCGCGCTCGACATCACCGCGCCCGACGCGGGCGAGCGCGTCGCGGCCGCGCTGCCGGACGGGCTGGACGTCCTGGTCCACAACGCCGGCATCACCCGGGACCGGCGCCTGGTCAACATGCCCGCCGAGCGCTGGAGCTCGGTGCTCGACGTCAATCTGGCGAGCGTGCTGCGTACGACGGACGCCCTGCTGGAGAGCGGGACGCTGCGGCGGGGCGGGCGGATCGTGGCGACGGCGTCGATCGCGGGGCTGGCCGGGAACGCCGGGCAGACCAACTACGGCGCGAGCAAGGCGGGCGTCGTCGGTCTGGTCCGCTCGCTCGCGCCGCGTGCGCTCGCCGAGCACGGGGTGACCGTCAACGCGGTCGCACCCGGCTTCATCGAGACCAGGATGACCGCCTCGATCCCCCTGTTCATCCGTGAGGCGGGCCGCCGCATGAACTCCCTCGCGCAGGGCGGACTGCCCGTGGACGTCGCCGAGACGACGGCATGGCTGGCGCACCCGGAGTCGGGTGCGGTCAACGGGCAGGTCGTCCGGGTGTGCGGCCAGAGCCTGCTGGGGGCGTGATGACGACCGCGACCGTCCTGACCGGGCCTCCTTCCCTGCCGGGGCTGCTCGCCCGGGGCGCTGTGCTCTCCCCCTTCAAACGCCCCCGCCCCGACGCGGAGTTCCCGCGGACCCGCCTCGTCCTGCCCGGCCTGGGCGTCGACCTGGCGCGGCTCGCGGCCTACGAGCGGGTCTGCGGCTTCGCGACCGGCGACGACGCACTGCCGATCACCTATCCCCATGTCCTCGGCTTCCCGCTGGCCATGCGGCTGATGAGCGACCGGGAGTTCCCGCTGCCGCTGCTCGGCCTCGTCCACACCCACATCAACATCACCCGGCACCAGCGGCTGACGGCGACGGGCGTGTACGAGCTGTCCGTGCACATCGACGCTCTGGTGCCGCACCGCAGGGGCACGGAGGCCGTCGTGGTCACCGCGGTGCGGGACGGGAAGGCCGTCGTATGGGAGTCGCGAAGCAGGTATCTCGCCCGGCACCGCACGGACGGACAGCGCGGCGAGCCGTCCGGGTCGGCCGAGGTACCCGAGCCGCCCAAGCCGCTTCCCTCGGTCGCCCAGTGGCGGCTCGCCGGGGACGTCGGCCGCCGCTACGGCGCCGCCTCCGGTGACCGCAACCCCATCCACCTGCACCCCCTCACCGCCCGGCTGTTCGGCTTCCCCCGGGCCATCGCACACGGCATGTGGACGGTGGCCCGCTGTCTCGCCGCGCACGGCACTCCGGAACGGGCGCTCGTGGAGGCCGACTTCAGGGCTCCGGTGCTGCTTCCGGGGACCGTGACCTACGCGGCTGAGGGCGGGCGGTTCGAGCTGCGGGGCGCCAAGGAGCGCATCCACGTGGCCGGGGAGGTCTACCCGCTCGCCTCGTGAGCGGCGACCGACGGTGCCTCCGCCGATGCCGCCCCGGCCGGAGGTGACCATGGCCGCCCGGCCATGAGGTTGCCGAGACCTGACCAGGAGAAGTTCATGAGGGTCGCCGCGGCCTCTCGCGCGGTCACCCCGGGCGTGGCGTTGGCCCAGTCCGCCAGGGACTCGGCGGCCCCGACCAGAGCCTCGGCCAGCCCCGCGACCTCGCTCTCGGGCAGGTCGGGATCGCGATGGGCCTCCCGCGCGGCCGCGAGGATCAGCTGCGTCACGAACGCGACGATCTCCGCCCGCATCACGGCGACCTCGGAGGCGAACGGCTCCCCATGGGTGCGGGCCTGGAGGTGCAGGACGGCCCAGCCGTCCGGGTTCCGCGCGGTGTGCGTGAAGAACGCGCCGAGCCCTTCCCAGAGTTGGCGGTCGGCCGGCACGTCACGCCGGACTCCGGCCCGGACGGCCTCGGTGAGCGCGGCCGCCTCCCGCCGGATGCAGGCCGTGAAGAGGTCTTCCTTCGAGTTCAGATACAGGTACACCAACGGCTTGGAGACACCCGCGAGTTCGGCGATCTCGTCCATCGACGCGGCCATGTACCCCCGTCGGCCGAAGGTCCGCACGGCGGCGTCCAGCATCTGCTGCTCACGGACGGCGCGCGGCATCCGCTTGGTCTTCACGGCACCCATGCCGATTAGCGTACGGGCCGGGAGAGGTGATCCCACCCGGCCCGCCACACATCGCCTCCCACGCGAACGGCTACTCCTCGCCTCTCGCCTCGTCCGCGAACCGCGCCACCTGGTCGATCAGCGGCCGTCCGTCGCCCGACGGCAGCGCCGTCAGCCGGGGCAGCAGCTGTGCGGTGAGCAGGGTGGACAGGGCCGAGGTGTCCGCCCCGGAGCCGTCGGTCCGCACGACCACCGGCTGCGGTGCCTTCCCGGCGAGCTTCGCGCCCACTTCCAGGCGGCGCCGGGCCAGTTCGTACTGAAGGACCGCGCGGTTGTCCCGGTAGGCCTTGGCGAGGGCGCGCTGGGCGCGGGCCTCGTTCTCCGCGGCGATCAGACCGCTGCGGCCCCGCGTCTCGATCTCGAACCGCACCCGCTGGGCGTTGGTCTCCTGCTGCTCCAGAAGCTGGGCGACCTCTTCGCGGGCCCGGTTCAGCGCGGCCTTGACCTCGACGATCCGGGCGTCCCGCACCTTCTTGGCCCGCTCGATGTCCATGCCCAGCTGGTCGATGCGGCGCTTGCGGATGAGCCCCCACTCCTGGTCGTACGCCGTGCGCTCCTTCGCGACCCGCTCCCGGGTGGCCAGGTGCTGCTGGTACTGCGCCGGCAGCTGCACGTCCGGGATGTTGCAGCCGGTGATGCGCACGCCGTAGCCGGACAGCTGGCGGTTGAGCAGCTCCTGCATGTCGGCCACGTCGGAGCCGCGCAGGTCGTAGGCGCGCTCGGTGCGCATCTTGCGGGCACGCTGGCGGATCGCGTCCTGTACGGCGCTGGAGAGCACCAGGTCGAAGTTGCCCGCGCCGATCGTGCGGACGAACAGCACGGCGTCGGTGATGCGGAACTTCAGGAAGAACTCGATGGAGCGCAGCGGCACGTTCTCCTGCGTCGGGCAGGCCATCACCGGCGCGGAGTACGGGATCTCGGTGGCCACGTCGACGACGAAGTCGACCCGGGACCACGGGTGCCACAGGTAGTGGCGGCCGGCGTCCAGGGTGCGGACGACGGCGCCGTAGCGGGTCAGCACGCCGTTGGTGCCCTGCTCGATCTCGACGATCGAGGAACGCCACCACCACAGCACGCCGATCAGCAGCAGCAGCGCGCCGCCGGCGTAGGACAGGGTGGCGAGGGTGCCGTAGGCGAGGTCCCCGGCGACCGACTCGGACTCCGCCGCGCCCAGCGTCAGCATCAGGCCCATGAACAGGGCGTAGACGCCGAGCCACAGCGGCAGCATCCACCACAGGCGGCGCCGGTGGCGGGGGATGATCACCGGGATCAGGGTGTCGGCCTCGCCGCCGCGCAGCAGTCGCGCGATGTCGCTCCAGGGGGCGACCTTCTCGGAGATGACCGACCTGCGCTGGGAACGGGCGGTGCTCATCGGGTGGCCTCCTCGGCGGTGTCGGAGCCGGCGTCACGGGCGTCGTCGCCGGCCGGTGCGGGCTGGTCGGGCACCTGCGGCACCGTCGGCCGGTCGGCGGCCAGCAGTGCGCCGATCTCCGCCTCGCGCGCGGCGATCCGCTCGGACACCTCGGTCAGACGCGCCCGCACGGCGGCCATGTCCTCGTCGGTGAACAGTTCCGTCCCGCGCTCGCCGACCAACTCGCGGGCCAGCTCCAGGAAGTCGATCCCCGCGTCCGCCGTACCGCCGATGCGCACCAGGCGCGGCAGATGGTCGGCGACCTGCTCCAGGGTGTCCAGCACCTGCTGCTGGTAGCGGTACTCCAGGATCTCCGGCGCCTCAGCGGCGGTCACCGCGCGGATGTCGAGGGCCTGGGCCTCCAGCAGGGCCGCGTTGGCCTTGGCTTCCGACTCGGCCTGGACGTACCGCTGCCGGGCGAGGGCCTCGGCGCGGTTGGTCTCGCGCTCCACGGCCGTGTCCATCTGCGCCTGGTACTGGGCGATGTCGGCCTGGATCGCGGAGAGCGTCTCCAGGCTGGAGGCGAGTTCCCGGGTGAGGTCACCCTCGTCCTGCTCCTTGCGGAGCTGGAGCGCGTACTCGTGGGTGTACGCCTCCTTGGCCACCCGCACCATCTCGGGCGCCGCCAGGTCCATGCGGTAGCGCTGGTCGGAGGGCTCGGCGTGGGTGATGTTTGCGTTGGTCAGCTCGACGGCCGGGCGGAACTGCTGGTTGAGCTGCTCCAGCAGGCGTCCGGTGTCCTCGCCGACCATGTCGTAGATGCCGGCGGCCTCCTGCTCGTAGATGAGGCTGCGGATGGTCTCGCTCACCGCGTTGCTCAGCTTCTCCTCGAAGCCGCGGACCGCGCCCAGCGTGTAGACGAACTCGGTCGGGTCGCTGATCCGGAACTGGATGAACAGATCGATCGACGCCTTCACGCCGCCCCTGGTCGGCGCCTCGCGCACCGGCGCGTTGAACGGGTACTCGATCGTGGTGTTGACGATGTACGACACCCGCTTCCACGGGCTCAGCAGCACGATCCGGCCCGGGCCGACGACCTTCTCCAGCTTGCCGAACCGCGTGATCATCGCCTGGCAGCCCTCCGGCACCATGACCATGCCCTGGCGCCACCACACGAAGGCGACGGCGAGCAACGAGATGAGCCAGTAGTGCACGCCGAACAGCGGGTTGGTCAGTACATCGGCACCGGACGCCCCCACGATTCCCGCGCCCACCACACCCAGCACGAGCAGCATCAGCACCGGCAGCATCGAGAAGATGGAGCGGCCCTTGGGGATCACCATCGGGCAGATGGCGTGCACCGTCTCGGCGCCCTCGCGCACCTGCTCGCTGCGGCCGAGCGCCTCCCCGGCCTCGTCCAGCGGCACCGTCTTCTGCCGCATGACGGTGGCGGTGGAGCCGCCCTGCTCCCGGGCGGCCGGGAAGTCGGCCGGGTCGATGCCCTGGCCCTGCACGTCGTATTCCTCGCCGCCGTCCGCCCGTGTCCCGCGTCCGCCGATCTGCCGCTGCAGTTCCTCCTGCGCGGCCGTCCGCGGATTGGTACCGGATGCGACGGCCTCGGCGACGCGTCGTGCGCCCTGTTTGGCGCGCGCTCGTGCCACGGTTCCCCCTTGTTGTTCCGATGCCCCGTTGGATGCGGGTCCTACTGGTGATACACCGGTCGGCCCGATGTGGTTCCAGTCATCCCACATCATGATCCGGACAAAGATAAGGGGGGTGTCCCACACAGTTACCGATCGGTATCACTGCCGGAACCCGGAAGCGCGCCCCGCCCAGGGACGCGGAGGAACTAGGAAGAGGCCTGGCCCTGCGCCCGGGTCGCCTCGTCGACCGCGTCGTCCTCCTGGCTGCGGTTGGCCTCCAGGTTGGCCTTCACGCGGTCGACCTTCTGCACGATCTGGACGGACGCGCGGTCACGTTCCTTGCGCAGGACGACGAAGCTGATCGGGGCCGAGATCAACAGGGCGAGCAGGACGACCCACATGCCGTTGGAGTCGCCGAGGCCGCGCGGCGCGACGCCGGAGTAGACGAGGCCCCAGACGACCACGAGGCAGCCCGCGAAGATCCCGAGGCGCATCAGTGTGTAGCGGAGCATCTCAATCCACTCTTCCGATTCCAAAAAGGGCCACTGCCCAGTGAAGCACGCGCGACCCCCGATCTTGCAGGGGGGTCGGCGGGCGGCAGCAGGGGGTCAGCCGAGGGGCAGCAGCATGATCACGTCGTCCCGGTCGTCGCCCGGCTCGACCCTGATGGCGCCCGGGATCCGGCCGACTTCCTTGTAGCCGCAGGAGCCGTAGAACCGCTCCAGGCCGAGGCCGCCCCGGCAGGTGAGCCGTACCGCCTCGATGCCGTCGAAGGTGCGGGCCGCCTGCTCGGCGGCCGTCAGCAGGTCGCGGCCGTAGCCCTTGCCCTGGTGCCGGGGGTGCACCATCACCGTGTACAGCCAGGCCCAGTGGGTCATCAGGCGGTGGGTGTTGAAGGTGAAGAAGGCCGTCGCGGCCACCTCGCCCGCCTCGTCGTGCCCGACCAGCAGCCGGGTGCGGCCGTCGGCCATCGCCGTGAGGTGCTGCAGCAGCGACGGCCGGACCGCCTCCCGTGCCACGGGAGGCACGAAGCCGACGGCTCCGCCCGCGTTGGAGACGTCCGTCCACAGGTCGAGGACGCCGTCACGCAGGGCGGGAGTGACGGCAGGGTCGAGTGTGAAAGTAAGGGACACCGCGCCATCGTAACCATTACGACAGGGCCCGTGCCGCCACTTTCAGATCGGAGACCAGACCCTCGTACGCCGCCTTGCGGTCCGCGTCGTCCTGCGCCCGCAGCACCGACGACGGATGCACCGTGGCGACCAGTTTCTCAGGCCGCCCGTGGACTTCACGCTCCAGCAATGCCCCACGCGCCTCCCCGACCCGGAACGACGACCCCAGCAGCGCCTTGCCGGCGGTGGCGCCCAGGATCACGATGAGCTCCGGCTCGACGACGGCCAGTTCGGCGGCCAGCCAGGGCCCGCACGCCGTCATCTCGCGCAGGGTGGGCGCCTTGTGGATGCGGCGCTTGCGGGGTTCGGCCCGCGTGAACTTGAAGTGCTTCACGGCGTTGGTCACATAGGCCTCGCCGGGATCGATGCCGGCCTCCGCGAGGGCCCGGTCGAGCAGCTTGCCGGCAGGGCCCACGAAGGGCTTGCCCTGCCGGTCCTCCTGGTCGCCGGGCTGCTCGCCGACGAGCATCACGCGTGCGTGCGTCGTCCCGGCCCCGAACACCGTCTGCGTGGCGTCCCGGTGCAGCGGGCAGCCCCGGCATTCGGCGGCAGCGCGGCGCAGGGCGGGAAGGCCGCGGGCCCCCTCCGGGACGAACGGTTCCGCGGTGTAGGCGTCCTCGGGCGCTCGGGTGGTCACCATGGCGTCCGAGTACCCGCCGTAGGGCTTCGGACCCATGCCGTCTGCGGGTGCGTCGGGGGACTGGTCGCGCCCACGCGGCGGAGCCGCGAATCGATACGGCCCCGCGCCCCCGGGTCGGCGGACTCACACGCGCATGGGCTGCGGGGCCTCCCTGCGCGCCGGGTCCGGCCCCTCGTACTCCCGGATGATCTCGTACCGCGTGTTCCGCTCCACCGGCCGGAAGCCCGCGTCCCGGATCAGGTCCAGCAGATCCTCACGGGTCAGCTTGTTCGGCGTGCCGTAGTTGTCGGCGTCGTGCGTGATCTTGTACTCGACGACCGAGCCGTCCATGTCGTCGGCGCCGTGCTGGAGGGCCAGCTGGGCGGTCTGGACGCCGTGCATCACCCAGAAGACCTTGACGTGCGGGACGTTGTCGAAGAGCAGACGGGAGACGGCGAAGGTCTTCAGGGCCTCCGCGCCGGTCGCCATCTGGGTGCGCGCCTGGAGGCGGTTGCGTACCTTGCCGTCCTTCATGTCGACGAAGTCGTGCTGGTAGCGCAGCGGGATGAAGACCTGGAAGCCGCCCGTCTCGTCCTGGAGTTCGCGCAGGCGCAGGACGTGGTCGACGCGGTGCCGCGGCTCCTCGATGTGGCCGTACAGCATGGTGCACGGGGTCTTCAGACCCTTCTCGTGCGCCAGGCGGTGGATGCGGGACCAGTCCTCCCAGTGGGTGCGGTGGTCCACGATGTGCTGACGGACCTCCCAGTCGAAGATCTCGGCGCCACCGCCGGTCAGCGACTCCAGACCGGCGTCGATCAGCTCGTCGAGGATCTCGGACGCCGACAGGCCGCTGATCGTCTCGAAGTGGTGGATCTCCGTCGCCGTGAAGGCCTTCAGCGAGACGCCCGGGAGGGCGGCCTTGAGCTCGCGCAGCGAGCGCGGGTAGTAGCGCCAAGGGAGGTTCGGGTGCAGGCCGTTGACGATGTGGAGCTCGGTGAGGTTCTCCGCCTCCATCGCCTTGGCGAGCTTGACGGCCTCCTCGATGCGCATCGTGTACGCGTCCTTCTCCCCCGGCTTGCGCTGGAAGGAGCAGTACGCGCAGGAGGCCGTGCAGACGTTCGTCATGTTGAGGTGCCGGTTGACGTTGAAGTGGACGACGTCACCGTTCTTGCGCGTACGCACCTCGTGCGCGAGCCCGCCGAGCCACGCCAGGTCGTCCGACTCGTACAGCGCGATGCCGTCCTCACGGGACAGCCGCTCACCGGAGCGGACCTTCTCCTCCAGCTCGCGCTTGAGCCCGACGTCCATGCGTGCACCTCTCCTAGACAGACTTCGTAAACCGTACTCCCCCACCCTCCGGGCGGGGTGACCCCCGAACGGCGCTCCGCGCCTATGCCTCTTCAGGCAGTTGCCCGACCCGGTTCTCCCACTTCGTGGAGAGCACGATCGTCGTACGGGTCCGGGAGACGCCGACAGTGCCGCTGAGCCGTCGGATGATCTTCTCCAGGCCGTCCACGTCGGCAGCGCGCACCTTGAGCATGTACGAGTCGTCGCCCGCGATGAACCAGCAGTCCTCGATCTCGCCCAGGTCCCGCAGCCGGTTCGCGACGTCCTCGTGGTCGGTGGCGTCGGAGAGCGAGATGCCGATCAGCGCGGTGACGCCGAGGCCGAGCGAGGCGGCGTCGACGGTGGCGCGGTAGCCGGTGATGACTCCGGCCGCCTCCAGCCGGTTGATGCGGTCGGTGACGCTGGGTCCCGACAGGCCGACGAGGCGTCCCAGCTCCGCGTAGGAGGCCCGGCCGTTCTCCCTCAGGGCCTGGATGAGCTGCCTGTCCACCGCGTCCATGCGATTCGAAGCCTTCCGCTGAAGAGTTCCAGAAGTGATGAGAGTCAAGTGACGAGAGGTACTGCGACCTGCCCGTCGTGCCTTATGTGCCGTTCCCCAGCTCGCCCTGCCACCGCCGGTACAGCCCGTGCTCGACGCCCGCCGCGTCCAGCACGCGTCCGGCGACGAAGTCCACGAGGTCCTGGATGTGGGTCGCGCCCGCGTAGAAGCCCGGGGACGCCGGTACGACGCTGGCGCCGGCGTCGTCCAGTGCGACGAGATGCCGGAGGGTCTGGCCGTTCAGCGGGGTTTCCCGTACGGCCACGACCAGCTTGCGGCGTTCCTTGAGGGTGACGCTCGCCGCGCGCTGCAGAAGATCCTTGGACAGCCCGAGCGCGACGCCCGCGACACAGGCCGTCGAGGCGGGCACGATCAGCATGCCTTTGACGGGATACGACCCGGACGACGGCCCGGCCGCGAGGTCACCCGCGCTCCAGTGCCGTACGCCGGCGATGTCGACCTCGAAGGTCCCGGGCTTGCCGTCGGCTCCGCGGGACAGCCATTCCCGCAGGTCGGCCTGCCAGTGGGCGTCCCGGAACGGGATCCCCGTCTCGTCGAGCAGCGTGAGCCGTGACGCCCGGCTGACGACCAGGTCGACGCTCTCCCCGGCGGCGAGGAGCGCGCGCAGCACCGCGGCGGCGTATGGGGTGCCGGAAGCGCCGGACACCCCTACGATCCAAGGCGTACGCGGCGTCTCTCCTGGCTTGACTGGGTTCACGACACCGAGCCTATCCGGCGTCGCCGGGTGGGAACCGACCAAGGGTGGCCGGGCGTTCCCTGGAAGGGACGAGTCGGGGCGGTGGGATCGCGATGGCAGGTACGCCGGTGCCGCGGGGTGCGGAGAGCGAGTGGTCGCGGAGTGACCGTGCGAAGGCCGCGGCCAAGCTGATGCTGGGCTGGGTCGCGCTGCTGTGGCTGCTGGAAGTGGCCGACGTGGTCGGCGGACACGCCCTCGACGGCTTCGGCATCGTCCCGCGCACCCCGTCCGAGCTGGTGGACGTCGTCCCGGCGTCCTTCATCCACTTCGGCTTCGCCCATGTCGCCGCGAACAGCGTGCCGCTGCTGGTCCTCGGGTTCCTCGCGGCCCTCGGGGGCATACGCCGGTTCGCCGCGGTCTGCGCCCTGATCATCGTCGCCGACGGCCTCGGGGTGTGGCTGATATCGCCGTCCGGCACCAACACCGCGGGCGCCTCCGGCCTGATCTTCGGCCTCTTCGGCTTCCTCCTGGTCACCGGATTCGTGGAACGCCGCCCGCTCGGCGTCCTGGTCGGCGTCCTCGTCGCCGCCATCTGGGGCGGCTCGATCCTGGCAGGCCTCGCCCCGACCCAGTCCGGCATCAGCTGGCAGGGGCATCTGGTGGGGCTGACGGTGGGCGTCGCGGCGGCGTTCGTACTGCGCCGCCGGGCGGCCGGGCCGGCGCTCAGGGCCGGGGGCACGCCTTAGGCCGGGGGCGCGCTTCAGGGTCGACGGGCGGTGTGGTCAGACCGTCAGACCCCGAACCAGGAGATCCAGCAACGCACACACGAACAGGGCGATCCCGATGAACCCGTTGACGCTGAAGAACGCCCGGTTCACGCGGGACAGGTCATGCGGCCGCACGATCGAGTGCTCGTACCCGAAGGCGGCGGCCACGATCAGCAGGCCCAGCCAGAAGAACGCGCCCGCGTCCGTGGCGAGGGCGTACCAGACGAACAGGGCCGTCGTGATCGCGTGGCAGACCCGGGCGCCCCAGATCGCGGCCGGGATGCCGAAGCGGGCCGGGACCGACATGACGCCGATCTCGCGGTCGGTTTCGATGTCCTGGCAGGCGTAGATCAGGTCGAAGCCACCGATCCAGATGCCCACCGCGAGGCCGAGGATCACCGCGTCCCAGGACCAGGTGCCGGTGATGGCCAGCCAGCCGCCGACCGGGCCCATGGCCTGGGCGAGGCCGAGGATGGCCTGGGGGAAGTTCGTGAACCGTTTGCCGTAGGGGTAGACCACCATCGGGATCACCGCGATGGGGGCGAGGGCGAGGCAGAGGGGGTTCAGCAGGGCCGCCGAGCCCAGGAAGATCACCAGGGCGATCAGGGCGCCCGTCCAGGCGTGCCGGACCGACATCGCGCCGGTCACCAGCTCGCGGTGGGCGGTGCGCGGGTTGCGCGCGTCGATCTCGCGGTCGATGATCCGGTTGACCGCCATGGCGAAGGTCCGCAGACCGACCATGCAGACGGTGACCAGCAGCAGCCGGCCCCAGTGGATGTTCCTGTCCCACTGGAACATGGCCGTCAGCGCGGCGATGTACGCGAAGGGCAGCGCGAACACCGAGTGTTCGATCATCACCAGGCGCAGGAACGCCTTCGTGCGTCCTGGCTGCGGGATCGCGGCGGAGGCGCTGCTCACAGTCCGTACTCCTTCCAGCGGCGGTCGACCTTCGCCGCCGTCTCCGGGTCGGACTCCACCATGTCGGGCCAGCCGCCGTCACGGGTGTAGCCCTCCTCGGGCCACTTCTTCGTGGCGTCGATGCCCGCCTTGCCACCCCAGAACTGCTGGTAGGAGGCGTGGTCGAGGTGGTCCACCGGGCCCTCGACCACGGTCAGGTCGCGGGCGTAGTCCGTGTTGCCGAGCGCCCGCCAGGCGACCTCGTGCAGATCGTGGACGTCGCAGTCGGAGTCCACGACCACGATCAGCTTGGTCAGGGACATCATGTGCGCGCCCCAGATCGCGTGCATCGTCTTCTGGGCGTGCTTGGGGTACTTCTTGTCGATCGAGACGATCGCGCAGTTGTGGAAGCCGCCGGCCTCGGGCAGGTGGTAGTCCACGATGTCCGGGACGATGATCTTGAGGAGGGGGAGGAAGAAGCGTTCCGTCGCACGGCCCAGCGGTCCGTCCTCCGTCGGGGGCCGGCCCACGACGATGGACTGGAGCAGCGGGCGACGGCGCATCGTCACACAGTCGATCTTCAGCGCCGGGAACGGCTCCTGCGGGGTGTAGAAGCCGGTGTGGTCGCCGAACGGCCCCTCCGGCAGCATCTCCCCCGGCTCCAGCCACCCCTCCAACACGACCTCCGCCTGCGCCGGGACCTGCAGCGGGACGGTCTTGCAGTCGACCATCTCGATCCGCTTGCCGGCGACGAAGCCCGCGAACAGGTACTCGTCGATGTCCCCGGGCAGCGGGGCGGTCGAGGCGTACGTCACGGCGGGCGGACACCCGAAGGCGATGGCGACCGGCAGCCGCTCCCCCCTGCGCGCCGCCACCTGGTAGTGGTTGCGGCTGTCCTTGTGGATCTGCCAGTGCATGCCGATGGTGCGCTTGTCGTGGCGCTGGAGGCGGTACAGGCCCAGATTCCGTACGCCGGACTCCGGGTCCTTCGTGTGGGTGAGCCCCAGGTTGAAGAAGGAGCCGCCGTCCTTGGGCCAGGTGAACAGGGCCGGCAGCCGGTCCAGATCCACCTCGTCCCCGTGCAGCACGACCTCCTGCACCGGGGCGTCCGACGACTTCACCTTCTTCGGCGGTACGTGAGTCATCGCGCCGAGCTTGCCGAAGGCCTCGCGGACGCCGACGAACCCGTGCGGCAGCTCGGGCTTGAGCAGCCCGCCGATCTTGTCGGAGATGTCGCCGTACGACTTCAGGCCGAGGGCCTTGAGCAGGCGCCGGTCGGTGCCGAAGACGTTCATCGCGAGGGGCATCGAGGAGCCCTTCACGTTCTCGAAGAGCAGCGCGGGACCGCCGGACTTCTGGACCCGGTCGACGATCTCCCCGACCTCCAGATACGGATCGACCTCAGCCTTGACGCGCTTGAGGTCACCTTCGCGCTCCAGTGCCCTGAGCAGGGAACGAAGATCGTCGTAAGCCATGGGGTCAAGTATCCCCGAGCGGCTACCCTGGCCCTGAACCCGGGGGCCGTGCCCCCGGCCCCGACGACCGTTTCGCTGGAGAGGGCCCATGCTCCGGGTGCTGATGTTCCTCGTGCCACTGGCGCTGAGCGTGTACGCGTTCATCGACTGCATCAGCACGAAGGAGGACGACATCCGCCACTTGCCCAAGCCGCTCTGGGCGATCCTCGTCCTGCTGTTCCCGCTGGTCGGCTCGATCTCCTGGCTCATCGCGGGCAAGAAGCGCAGCCCGGCCGCCGAGGGCTGGTCCGGCGTACGGGACCGCCGGCGCGAGCGCCGGCAGTGGGTGGCGCCCGACGACAACCCCGAGTTCCTGAAGTCCCTGGACGAGGACGACGACGACAAGAGGGACGACAAGAGGAAGGACGACGGGCCGAAGCGCGACGAACCCTGACGGGGCCGTCCCGGCGGGGCGGTGTCCGCCGACGCGTCGGGGGCCTCCGCCGAGATAGCGGCGGCGGTCCAGGAACCGCTGCGGCTCAGGGGTCCTCGGGCTGCTCGGCGGTCAGTAGAACCCGGTAAGACTCCGTCGCTGAAGCACTTCTGGCGTGCGGCGTGGGTACATTCCGCACGTTGGCCTCGTGTTCCGAGCGCGGGAGAGTCGTGAGTATGGAGCTCCTGGATCAGGCGACGGCCCGGACCTGGCTGGCCACCGCCGTCACGGAGGCCCGTGCCGGGCTCGCCGAGGGCGGTGTCCCGATCGGCGCCGCGCTGTACGGGGCCGACGGGACGCTGCTGGGACGCGGCCGCAATCGGCGCGTCCAGGACGGTGACCCGTCACTGCACGCGGAGACGGCGGCCTTCCGGGCGGCGGGGCGGCGGCGGTCGTATCGCGGCACGACCATGGTGACCACGCTCTCGCCCTGCTGGTACTGCTCGGGACTGGTCCGGCAGTTCGGCATCTCCCGGGTGGTGATCGGCGAGGCGGTCACCTTCACCGGCGGGCACGACTGGCTGGCCGAGCACGGCGTGGAGATCGTGCTCCTCGACGATGCCGACTGCGTCGAGCTGATGCGCGACTTCATCAAGGACCACCCCGACCTGTGGAACGAGGACATCGGTGAGTGACCGGCCCAGCACCCGTCAGACCCCCAGCACCGCTCAGGCCCCCCGCATCCCCACGATCGACCTGCGCCCCTGGCTCGACGGCACCCCCGAGGCCCGCCGGGCCATCGCCCGCACCGTCGACGAGGCCCTCCAGACCGCCGGATTCCTCCTGGTCACCGGGCACCGCGTGGACCCGGCCCTGCGCGCCCGCATCCGCACGGCGGCCCGCGCCTTCTTCACGCTCCCCGTCGAGGTCAAGCAGGCGTACGAGGCGAAGGTCGGCGGCCGCGGCTGGCTCGGCCCCGGCGCGGAGGCCAACGGGTACGCCGAGGGCACCGAGACCCCGCCCGATCTGAAGGAGTCGCTCACCTTCGCCACGCACGAGCCATTCGACGACCCGGTGATCAACGCCGAGTGGTCCGCGCCGAACGTCTGGCCTGCGGAGACTCCCGAACTGCGGTCGCTGTGCGAGGAGTACCTGGCGCGGATGGGCGAGCTGGAGAACCAGCTCCTCTCCCTGCTCGGCGAGGCTCTCGGCCTCGAACCCGACTTCTTCTCACGGCACATGGACCATCCGACGTACGGCTTCAACATCAACTGGTATCCGGGGACGGAGGTGATCGGCGCCCCGGAGCCCGGCCAGTTCCGCATCGGGCCGCACACCGACTTCGGCACCGTGACGATCCTCGACCGGCAGGCGGGCAAGGGCGGCCTGCAGGTCCACACGGACGACGGCGGCTGGGAGGACGCGCCCTTCGACCCGGAGGCGTTCACCATCAACATCGGGGACCTGATGGCCCGGTGGACCGGTGACCGCTGGCGGTCGGGACGGCACCGGGTGCTGCCCCCGCCCGCGGACGCGCCGGCCGAGGAGCTGATGTCCCTCGTCTACTTCGGCGAGTGCACGCCCGGCACGCTCGTGGAGTCCGTGCCGGCTCCGGTGGGGCGGGTGGCGTACGAGCCGGTCGACTCGCATGTGTATCTGCGGGAGAAACTGGACTCGATCACCGTCGGCTGACCGACGACGGCCACCGTCGCCCGAGCATGGTCGGCCGACCGCCGCGCACCGGCTCCGATGTTCACGGGTGCTCTTCGAGTACGTCGATCAGCCGCTCGAAGCGCGCCCGCCACCGGGGCTCCGACTCCTCCCCGCCCTGGAACTCATGGGTGAAGCGCAGCACGCTGCCCTCGTCCCCGTCCCGCTCCAGATGGAACCTGATCCGGCCGCCGGGCCCCACCGTGTACTCGGCGACCCGCTCCACGTCCCACGCGGTGATCGACCCCGCCCCGATGTCACGCAGTGTGACCGCGCCGCCGAGTCGGGGTTCCAGGACATCGGCTGCCGTGAACCAGGACGCGAGTCCCTCCGGGGTGGTCAGCGTGGGCCAGACGGTCTCCATGGCCTGGGGAAGCCGCACCAGGAAGTGCAGGATGTGCGTGTTTCCATGGGTCTGGCTGATGCCCTGTTCCACCGAACCGGTCATGACACCAGCCTGACCCCGACGGGCGCGAAACGCACCCCGCTCCGGGCGCCCCCGGACCTACACCCCGGCGTAGGAGTGCTTGCCGGAGACGAAGATGTTGACGCCGTAGTAGTTGAAGAGCCAGCAGCCGAAGGCGATCAGCGCCAGGTAGGCGGCCTTGCGGCCCTTCCAGCCGGCCGTGGCGCGGGCGTGCAGGTAGCAGGCGTAGGCGACCCAGGTGATGAAGGACCAGGTCTCCTTGGGGTCCCAGCCCCAGTAGCGGCCCCACGCGTCGCCCGCCCAGATGGCGCCCGCGATGATCGTGAACGTCCACAGCGGGAAGACGGCGGCGTTGACGCGGTAGGAGAACTTGTCCAGGGACGCCGAGGCGGGCAGCCGGTCGAGGACGGAGTTCGCGAAACGGCCCGGGGTGCCGCCGTTCGCCAGCTTGTTCTCGTAGGAGTCCTTGAAGAGATAGAGCAGCGTGGAGACGGCGCCGACGTAGAACACGGCGCCGCAGAAGATCGCGGTCGAGACGTGGATGTACAGCCAGTACGAGTGAAGAGCGGGAACCAACTGGTCGCTCGCGGTGTACAAGACAGTGACGGCGAGGCCGAGATCGAGGAGGACCGTGGTGATCAGGAACAGCCCGAGCCAGCGCACGTTCTTCTTCAGCGCGAGCAGGGAGAGGTACACACCGACGGCGACCGTGGAGAAGGTGATGTTGAACTCGTACATGTTGCCCCACGGCGCCCGCTCCACCGACAGAGCCCGCGTGAGCACACCACCGAACTCGACCAGGAAGGCCAGGACGGTGAGGGAGATGGCGATACGCCCGTAGAGGTCGCCCTGCGCGTCCCCGCCGTGCGCCCCGGGCCCGTCCGGCACGTCCCGCTGACCGGCCGCGGCCCGCACGACGACCTTCGGCCGCTCCAGTACGGCGGTGGAGCCGCCCTTCTTCACGGTGACGGCGGGCGCCTCGGCCTTGCCTGCCTTCCCGGCCTTCGCCGGGGTCAGCGCGGCGGCCGTGCGGCCGACCTTGCTGCGGCTGCCGAGGAGCCATTCGGCGATGTACGCGAAGAAGGCCAGGGTGTAGACGGCCATCGACGAGTAGATCAGCGTGTTGCTGATGTTCGCGAGGTTTTCGTTGGTGGCGGCGGCCAACTCGGTCGCGGCGGCGAGAGTCACTTGCTGTCAGCCCCTTCGGCGGGTGCGACTTGGGGGTCGGGGGAAGCTGCGGAATCTGCGGGGTCGTCGTCTGGGTCGGGGGCGCCCGGAGCCTGTTCGTACAGGATCCCGGCGAGGTCGCCGAGCTCCTCCGGCACCTTGGCGGACTCGCTGCGGCCGAGGCCGGCCATCTCGACGACCGTGACGCCGTCACCGCCGGTGGTGGCCCGCACCCACACACGGCGGCGCTGGATGAAGAGGGAGGCGGCCAGACCGAAGATCGCGGCGAGGGAACCGGCGAGGGCCCAGCCGCTGCCGGGCTGGCGGGCGACCTGGAAGCCGGCCCACTCCTTGATCTCCTTCTCGAAGGTGATCGAGCCGGCGCCGTTCGGGAGCTTCATGGTCTCGCCGGGCTTCAGGTTCTCCCTGAGCTGCGCGCCCTTGGAGTCCTTGAACCCCTTCAGGTTCTTCTTGTTCAGCTGGTACACACTCTGCGGGATGCCCGAGTTGACACCGAGTTCGCCGTGGTAGGCCTCCAGGTTCAGCACCGGGTTGAGCAGCGCCGGGAACTGCGAGACCACCGCGGTGCCCGAGCCGCCGTACGACGGCAGGAAGAAGGCCTGGAAGCCGAGCTGGTCCCAGTTGCCCTTGGCGTCGCGGTAGCCGTCCATGACCTTGATGGCGCCGGTGGAGGTGACGTTGCCGTCGAGCGGAAGGAGGGGGACCGCGTCCTGGTACACGATCTTGCCCCTGCCGTCCCGGACCGTGATGACGGGAGCGTAGCCGTGGCTGACGAGGTAGACCTTCGAGCCGCCGATCTCCAGCGGCTCGTTGACCTCGATGGTGGTGTTCTTCTCCTTGTCGGAGGAGCCCACGCTGTAGGTGATGTCCGCCTTGTACACGCGCGGGGTGCCCCGGTTGGGTCCGGAGGGCTCGTAGCTGCCGACGAAGTTCTTCAGGTTGAAGCTGAACGGGTCCAGGTCGTCCTGGGTGAACAGGCTGCCGGACTTGAAGTCGTCGTACTGGGTGAGGGTGTTGGAGAACCCGTCGCCCTCGACGACCAGCTTGTTGCCCTCGGACTTGAACAGCTGGCCCCAGGCGAAGGCGATCAGCATCACGATCAGCGCGATGTGGAAGGCGAGGTTGCCGACCTCGCGCAGATAGCCCTTCTCCGCGGCGACGGCGTCACCGGCGACGTGGGCGCGGAAGCGGCGCTTCTTCAGCAGGGCGAGCGCGGCCTCACGGACCTGCTCGGGCTCGGCGTCGGTGCGCCACGTGGTGTAGGCGGGCAGCCGGGTCAGCCGCTTGGGGGCGCCCGGCGGCCGGCCGCGCAGCTGGCCGACGAACTGCCAGGTGCGCGGGACGATGCAGCCGATGAGGGAGACGAACAGCAGGATGTAGATCGCGGAGAACCACACCGAGCTGTAGACGTGGAAGAGGCCGAGCTTGTCGTAGATCGGCGCGAGCGTCTCGTGCGCCTTGCGGAACTCGGCGACCTTCGTCTCGTCGATCCCGGTCTGCGGGATGAGCGAGCCGGGGATCGCGCCGAGGGACAGCAGCAGGAGCAGCAGCAGCGCGACCCGCATGGAGGTCAGCTGCCGCCAGAACCAGCGGGCCCAGCCGATGACGCCGAGGGACGGCAGGTTGGGGGCGTCCTCCGCGGGGGCGGTGGAGAGCTGGGAGCCCGCGGCGCCCAGGTCCTCGTCAGCGGCGGCCGCGGCCGCCGTGGTGTCCGGCGTGCCGGTCTTCGTCTCGCTCATCGATCAGATCCCCACAGTGAAGCCGGTGGACCAGACCTGCATCTCCTGCACGATGCGGTCCCATGCGCCGGTCAGCAGCAGCACACCGGTCGCGATCATCATGGTGCCGCCGATGCGCATCACCCAGACGTAGTGGCGCTTGACCCAGGCGAAGGCGCCGAGGGCCTTGCGGAAGGCTACGGCAGCGAGCACGAAGGGCAGGCCGAGGCCCAGGCAGTAGGCGACGGTCAGTATGGCGCCGCGGCCGGCGCTGCCCTCGTTGGCCGCGAGGATCGTCACGGAGGAGAGAGTGGGGCCGAGACAGGGCGTCCAGCCGATGCCGAAGAGGGCGCCCAGCAGAGGGGCGCCGGCGAGGCCGGTGGCCGGCTTGGTGTGGAAGCGGAACTCCCGCTGGGTGAGCCAGGGCATCAGACCCATGAAGAACAGTCCCATGAGGATCATGAGGACGCCGAGGACCTTCGTCAGGACGTCCTTGTTCTCCTGGAGGTTCTGCCCCCAGTAGCCGAACAGCGCTCCGCCGGAGACGAAGACGGCGGTGAAGCCGAGCACGAACAGGGTGGCGCCGACGGCCATCCGCCCGCGCCGGGCCTCCGCCAGATCGGTGCCGCTCACCCCGGTGACGTAGGACAGGTAACCGGGCACCAGCGGCAGGACGCACGGGGAGAAGAAGGAGACGAGACCGGCGAGCAGGGCGATCGGCAGCGCGATCAGCAGGGCGCCGCTCATCACCGTCTGGTTCGGCCCCTCGGCGAGCATGGTGACTGCGCTCACGTCACTTCTCCGCGAGGACGGGCTTGAGCATGCTGCGCAGCGTTTCCTCGCTGAGCGGCGTCAGCGCACGCGCGGCGAGCCTGCCCTTGCGGTCGATGACGAGCGTGGAGGGGATCGCCTGCGGGTTGAGCGTGCCCTTCTTGAAGCGGAGCATCTGCTTGCCCGTGGGGTCGTACAGGCTCGGGTAGGTGATCCCGAACTCCTTCTCGAAGGCCTTGGCGACCGTGGTGTTGGTGTCCCGGGTGTTGATGCCGACGAACTCGACGCCCTGGCCCTTGACGTCGTCGTAGACGGTCTGGAAGTTCTTCGCCTCGGCGCGGCAGGGCGGGCACCACGATCCCCATACGTTGATGACGAGGACCTTGCCCTTGGTGTCGGCGGTGGAGAGCTGCTTGCCGTCGATCGTCTCGCCGGAGAGGACCGGCGCCACCGCGCGCTTGTCCTGGGCGACCGTGTCGATGCCGTTGTCGCCGGAGATGAAGCCGGTGTCGCCGCCACCGCCCGACGGGCCGCCGGAGCTGCACGCGGACAGGGTCAGCGCGGCCACGGCGGCGGCGGTGGTGAGCAGGGCGGTACGGCTACGGGCGCGGCTGGCGGCACTCATGTGAAAAGTTTCGCATGCCCGTTCCGGGGATCTTTGGCACCCCCCTCCCGGACGTAGACCCGCATTTCAGGCGGCGTTCTGCGTACCCGCGGAAGCGCCCTGACCGCCCTGGCTGCCGTGGCTGCCCTGGCTGCCCTGGCTGCCCTGGCTGCCCTGGCTGCCCTTCAGGAGGGTCTTCCAGCCACCGACGGGCTGCTGCCCGACCTCCAGAGTGCGCAACTTGTCGAGAATGTCCGGCTTCTGTACGTCCATCCAGTCCACGAACTGCCGGAAGGAGACGAGCCGGATGTCGGCACCCTTCTCCTTCTCCCGCGCGATGTGCTTCAGGGCCTCCTCGACGGCGTCCATGTATATGCCGCCGTTCCACTGCTCGAAGTGGTTGCCCACAAAGAAGGGCGCGCGGTTTGTCTCGTATGCCCGCTTGAATCCCTGGATGTAAGCCTGCGCCGACTGCTGACGCCAGCCGGGGTAGTTGTGGCTGGGTGCGTTCGTCGAGTTGATCGACTGGTTGGCGAGCATGTTGTAGTCCATGGAGAGGACCTCGAACGAACGGCCGGGGAAAGGTATCTGCTGCAACGGCAGATCCCACAGCCCCTGCTTCTTCCGCGGCCACACCTGACGGCCGCCGGGCGAGGAGGCGTCGTAACGCCAGCCCAGCTCACGGGCGGTGGGCAACAGGTTGTCCTGGCCGAGGAGACAGGGCGT
Organism: uncultured Streptomyces sp.; assembly: GCA_965653385.1. Lineage (GTDB taxonomy): Bacteria > Actinomycetota > Actinomycetes > Streptomycetales > Streptomycetaceae > Streptomyces. Next base: position 24,710 of record CBFGZZ010000071.1, read on the forward strand.
ACGGCCGCCGACGAGCTCCTTGTCGTAGTCGAAGGGCAGCGAGGGCAGGTCGGTCCACCCGGAGTTGGTCCGCCACTCCTTGACGAAGGCCTTGGCCTGATCGATCTCGCTGCGCCACTGCTGCGGGGTCCAGTTGCCGACGGTGCCGTTGCCGGCGCAGAAGTGGCCGTTGAAGTGGGTGCCTATCTCGTGGCCGTCGAGCCAGGCCTGACGGACGTTCTTCAGGGTCGCCTTGATGTGCTCGTCGGTGAGGTAGCCGATGTCGGAGGCGCCGCGCGGGTTGTTCGGCGGTTCGTAGAGCCGCTTCTTCGACTCGGGGAGCAGATACAGCCCCGAGAGGAAGAAGGTCATGTGCGCCTCGTGCTCCTTGGCGAGTTCGAGGAAGCGCGGGAAGAGGCCGTTGCCGACCTCGCCGGCGCCGTCCCAGGAGAAGACGACGAACTGCGGCGGCTCCTGACCCGGCTCCAGCGGCTCGGGCTTGCCCGGCTGGTTCGGCTGCTTGCCGGTGTAGGAGGTGGAGCCGTCGCCTATGGGGCGGGCGCGGTGGGTCTGGGCGCCGGGCTGGTTGCCCGTACCGCCGTTGGAACCTTCGGCGTGGTCCGCCCCGTCTGACGACGTGAGCGTGCCGCATCCCGCGAGTCCGAGGGCGGCGGCCGCTCCGGCACCGAGTCCGATAACTCCCCTTCGGCTGAAGTTGCGCATTGCTGCCCCGTCCGTCGTGCTTGGTGGTGGTCACCCAGTGAGAGGGCACGACGAACAGGGAGGTTCCTGCGCTATCGCGGAGGAACCGAAACAAATGTCACAACCGTGTATTGAGCACCCCGAAGGGGCGCCCCGCTGTATCGCTGTGCGGCTCCGCCGCGTGGGCGCGGCCGGCCCCCGCGGCGCACGGACGCGTGATGGCGCTCCCAGCGGAGCGTCTACGCGCCGAAGGCCTTGTCCTTCCCCTTCACCGGCTTGGCGCCGGCGCGCAGATGGGCGGGAACGAGGTCGATGGCCGGCTCGCTGTAGCCGACGGACACGATCCGGTCACCCTGGTACGTGAAGCTCGTCAGGGACGCCAGCGTGCACTGCCGCTTGCGCGGGTCGTGCCACAGCCGCCGCTTCTCGACATAGCTCCGCACGATCCAGATCGGCAGCTGATGGCTGACCAGCACCGCCTCGTGCCCGCGCGCCGCGTCCTTGGCGGAGTCCAGCGCGCCCATCATCCGCACGACCTGGTCGACGTACGGCTCACCCCAGGACGGTTTGAAGGGGTTGACCAGGTGCTTCCAGTTCTCCGGCTTCTTCAGCGCCCCGTCCCCGACGCCGAAGGTCTTGCCCTGGAAGACGTTGTCGGCCTCGATGAGCCGCGCGTCGGTGGCGAGGTCGAGACCGTGCGCCTTGGCGATCGGCGTCGCGGTCTCCTGCGCCCGCTCCAGCGGGGAGGCGCAGACGTACGTCACATCGCGGGAGGCGAGATGCTCGGCGACCCGGTCGGCCATCTGCCGCCCGAGCTCGGAGAGGTGGTACCCGGACAGCCGCCCGTAGAGGATCCCGTCCGGGTTGGCGACCTCGCCGTGCCGCATGACGTGTACGACGGTGACGTCGCCGTTCTCGGTCGTGGAGTTGTCGCTCATGCCGCCGTGGCCTCCGCCGCTGCTCGGGCCGCCGCCGGGAGGGCGTCGGCGATCCGCTGGACGGCCCGCTCGTCGTGGGCCGTGGACACGAACCAGGACTCGAAGGACGAGGGCGGCAGGTAGACGCCCTGCGCCAGCATCGAGTGGAAGAAGGCGGTGAAGCGGAAGGACTCCTGGCGCTTGGCGTCCTCGTAGTTGCGCACTTCCCGGTCCGTGAAGAAGACGGAGAACATGTTGGAGGCGTTCTGCAGCCGGTGCGCGACGCCTTCCTTGGCCAGGGCCTCGGTGACGAGGGACTGGATCTGCGCGGATACGGCGTTGACCGTGTCGTACGCGGCCTCGTCGAGGAGCCGCAGCTGGGCGAGGCCGGCGGCGGTGGCGACCGGGTTCCCGGAAAGGGTGCCGGCCTGGTACACGGGGCCGGCCGGGGCGAGGTGGGCCATCACGTCGGCGCGCCCGCCGAAGGCGGCGGCCGGGAAGCCACCCCCCATGACCTTGCCGAAGGTCATCAGGTCGGGCTTGACCCCGTCGACGCCGTACCACCCGGCGCGGCTGGTCCGGAACCCGGTCATGACCTCGTCGGAAATGAACAGGGCGCCGTTCTTCCGGCAGGCGTCCTTCAGTCCCTCGTTGAAGCCGGGCAGCGGCGGGACGACGCCCATGTTGCCCGGCGAGGCCTCGGTGATCACGCAGGCGATCTCGCCGGGGTAGCGGTGGAAGGCCTCGTGGACGGACTCCAGGTCGTTGTAGGGCAGCACGATGGTGTCGCCGGCCTGGGCACCGGTGACACCGGGGGTGTCGGGCAGGGCGAAGGTGGCGACGCCGGACCCGGCCGCCGCGAGCAGCGAGTCGACGTGCCCGTGATAACACCCGGCGAACTTGATCACCTTGGTCCGCTGGGTGAACCCGCGGGCGAGCCGGATGGCCGACATGGTGGCCTCGGTGCCGCTGGAGACGAGCCGAACCTGCTCCAGCGGCTCGATCCGGTCGACCATCTCCTCGGCGAGCGCGACCTCGCCCTCACCGGGCGTACCGAAGGAGGTACCGCGGGAGACGGCGTCCTGGACGGCGGCGATCACGTCCGGGTGGGAGTGCCCGAGGATCATGGGGCCCCAGGAGCAGACGAGGTCGACGTACTCACGTCCGTCGGCGTCGGTCAGATACGGACCGGTACCGGACACCATGAACCGGGGCGTGCCGCCCACGGCACGGAAGGCGCGCACCGGGGAGTTCACGCCGCCGGGTGTGACGACGGCCGCACGGTCGAACAGGGCCTGCGAGGCCGGTGCTTCGTATGGATAGGGCGATTCGCTCATGGCCTGCGACTTCTCCGACGTTCTCGGGCTCCGATGGGCAGTGACCTCCTCAGGGTAGGCCAGCGGGGGGCCGCGGCAGCGGGACGGCCGCCCGCCCGGCGAACGGCCTCCCCGGGACTCCGTCCGGTCTCCCCCGCTGTCCACTTCCCGGCGGCCCTCCCCCCGCGATCTGCGAGACTGGGCGTGATACACACAGCTCATGCGGGGCGTGATGGTCGGGGACTGAAAAGATCCTGCGGACAGGTGTTTCAACCCACGTTTCGGCGGGCGGCCGTGGGGGAGGTCACTGACACGATGATCGGGTTGCGCGGCGGGCGCCACGCGTCCTAGAAAAGCAGTCGGGTGGAGATATGCATCGCGGTGGCGGACTGGGCGAGGGGACTGATGACCTGGGTCCTCGACGGGCCCGGCGGGGAAGGCACCGGCGCGACGCGGAGGATTCGAACGAAGCACGCCAGGGACACGTAGTACCGGATATGCCGGGTGTACCGAACGAATCAGAGCGGGCCGACCGTCACAGTGATCGGCTGAGGGCGAGCAGGAATGGTGGTCGGGTGGGGGTGACGTACAAGTACTTCGGCGCGCCGGACGGTGCGACCGCGGCCCGCGTCCCGATCTCGATGCGCCCCGAAGAACTCGGCGGCGACGAACTCGGCATGAACGGCATGTTCACCAAGATCAAGCCGGAGACGATGGCCGCGATGGTCCTCACGGGCATCGAAGGCGTCCCCCTGCACAAGGTCCCGCCCCTGGAGCTGGTCGTCCTCCACCCCGACTACGCGGTGGTCAAGCTGCCGATGACGGTGGTCGACCCGCTGCGGGGCATAGGAGAGGAAGCGGTGGGCGCGGCCGCGTTCATCTGGTCCACGGTGCCGGACCGGGGTGGGCCGCGGGATGCGTTCAATGTGTACCAGTTGCTGCACGAGTGGCAGGACTTCAGCCATCGGTTGCATGAGGCGGGGCAT
>CBFGZZ010000072.1:0-28539 GCA_965653385.1 uncultured Streptomyces sp.
CAGCAGACGAAGAACCTTCTGGTGTCGTATTCGCCGAAGAAGCTGGGCTTCTTCTAGAGCCCCAAGTGGGTTGTCCGGGGGCACTGTTGCCCGCCGGGCAACCCCAGCCGGGACCCGCCACCGGCGCCGCTGGCCGCCGAACTCGGCCCGCTCTCGGCCATCGACAGACAGCAAGGTTCCAACGCGGCTTCGCCTCACCCGGTATCTCCGCCCGCCGCCGCTCTGAATCGTGTGCGTACCGTTCGTCAGAGCCGGGGCGCTGCCGCATCCGCCGCCGCCACCGGACGACAGATTGGTCTTCTGCCATCGCTGGTCGGCGCCGCCCCAGTCGGAGTACTGGACGACGTTGCCGCCAAGGCGGTGGAGGCGCCCCGCACCTCCACCGCCTTGCCGCTGTTGCGATGACCAGGACATACCAGGCGTTGGTGTCCACCGTCGCCGCCTCGGCGGGCGCCGGATTCACCGCAGCGAGCATGCCGATCGCGAGGGTCGCCGCCACCACGGCGGCGCCCCGGGATCACCAGCGATGTCTTCATGGAGGGTCGAGGGAAGCCACACCGTGGGTCTTCATCGATCCACCCTTATCGATCCACCCTTCTGTTTTAGGCAGGTCCCATCAGGTGCGGGTCCAGCGTTGGTTACTGCCGTTCGAGCAGGAGTAGAGCTGGATCAGGGTGCCGTTGGCGGTGCCGCCTGCGACGGCGTCGAGGCAGAGGCCGGACTGGACTCCGACGATGGATCCGTCGGAGTTGAGGCGCCATTTCTGGTTGTCGCCGCCCCAGCAGCTGTAGATCTGGACTTTGGTGCCGTTGCTGGTGCCGGCGGCGTCCAGGCACTTGCTGCCATAGACCCTGAGCTCCCCGGCCGCGGTGTACGTCCACTGCTGGTTGGTGCCGTTGTGGCAGTCCCACAGGTGGAGCTGGGTGCCGTCAGTGGTACTGGTGCCGGGCACGTCCAGGCAGCGGCCTGAACCGACCCCCTTGATCGGTCCGGAATCCGAAGGGGGCGTGGAGGAGCCGCCGTTGAGTGCGTTGAGGACGGCGGTGTAGGCGGGCTTCTTGCTGCCGTCGCCGTTGAACAGCAGCGGCGTGTGCTCCGGTCGCCAGGAGTCGGTGTCGCGCACACCCCAGACGGTGATGCCGAGGCAGCGCGGGACGGCCAGGCAGTCGTTGGTCACGTTGGCGTAGGTCGTGGCCGGGGCGCCCTGGATGTCGAGTTCGGTGATGGCCACGTCGACGCCGAGGGCGGCGAAGTTCTGCAGGGTGGTGCGGAAGTTGCTGTTGTAGGGGCTGCCGCTGTTGAAGTGCGACTGGAAGCCGACGCAGTCGATCGGCACGCCGCGCTGCTTGAAGTCCCGGACCATGGCGTACATGGCCTGGGTCTTGGCCCACGTCCAGTTCTCGACGTTGTAGTCGTTGTAGCAGAGCTTGGCGGCCGGGTCGGCGGCGCGCGCGGTGCGGAAGGCGACCTCGATCCAGTCGTTGCCGGTGCGTTGCAGGTTGGAGTCGCGCCGGGCTCCGGAACTGCCGTCGGCGAAAACCTCGTTCACGACGTCCCACTGGGCGATCTTGCCCTTGTAATGGGCCATCACGCCGTTGATGTGGCTGATCATCGCCTGGCGCAGCGCGCTGCCGCTGAGGCTCTGCATCCAGCCGGGCTGCTGGGAGTGCCAGGCCAGGGTGTGGCCGCGCACCTGCTTGCCGTTCTGCACCGCCCAGTTGTAGACGCGGTCAGCGGCGGTGAAGTTGAACTGGCCCCGCTGGGGTTCGGTGGCGTCGATCTTCATCTCGTTCTCGGCCGTCACCGAGTTGAACTCGCGGTTCGCGATCGTCGTGTACGCCGAGTCGCCCAGCCTGCCCGAGGCGATGGCTGTACCGAAGTAGCGGCCGCTCTGTGCCGCCGCGGCGCCGAGGGTGCTCTCCGCGGCGTGTGCGGTCGGCGGCGCGACCAGTGCGGTGACCACACCGAGGACGCCGACAACCAGCGCCAACAGCAGGCCGCGGATCTTCCGGCGGACAGCGGGTCTGGGAAGGGCATACGAGCCCATAACTGTGCCTCCAAGGTAGAAATCACGGAAGGACTGAAGCGCAGGGGAATGCGTCGTCCGCTCCCACACGGCAGACGGACGGGGCGGGCCAAAACCCGGGCAGCACGGAATCACCGGACACTGCGGTCATGGGACCGGGACGATCTCAACCGGCACGAACGGCACCCGGTCGGCCGTCGGGTGACGCACAGCGGGCGGCGGCGGTGTTTCGACGCAGGCATGGGGCACTCCATCGCGGCTCAGCCGAGGGGGACCGCCACGCGGCGTCGCGCACCTCTCCAACTGCGCGAAGAGGCCAGGATGCGCTGGTGCGAACCTCACCGGAACGTGACGGGGTGGCGCAGGTGCTTTGGTACGCGGATCTGTCGTGCAGCTGTGCGCGGATCTTCTGTACAGCACAGATTGCCCAGGGCCGACGTGGTTCGACAGGACTATGGCCGGGCTCTCAGACAGGGAAGGTTGAGGTATTGACGATGGATAGTCAACACTCTCTGCAGAATAAGTTTCGATTCTGTGCCCGAAACATTCGGAACCCGCCGAGCCGGACGGCGAACCCCCGGCGCCGCTGTCGACGGATGCCCGTAGAGCCAGGGCCTGGAGCTTTATCGCGAACTCCGGAGTGCTTCCGGTCGGCGCGACAACTCGTCAAGCCCAAAGGGGAGGCGCTGTTTGTGGACAGATCGACGACAGACCTTGACCAGAGGGCCCCGTATTCCTAGCTTGTGGCGTCAAAGCATTCGGGAATTCTTCGAAACATTTCGAGATGGTTCCCCTGGTCCCCTGGTCCCCTGGCCCCCGGCACGTCCGCTCCGCGGTTCATCGGGGTCACCTCACCCCTGCCCTCCAAAGGAGGCCCTCTGATGCGGTTTCGCCACCCGTCCCCGGTCCGTCCAAGACGCTTACTCGCCGTCCTTGCGCCCTTGCTGCTCGTGGCCACCTTCCTCGGTGCCCAGCCCGCCGACGCGGCCACCGTGGACCCCAACGCCTCTTATGTGCTGGTCAACCGCAACAGCGGCAAGGCCCTGGACGTCTACAACATGGCGACCGACGACGGCGCCCGCATCACCCAGTGGACCAGGAACGATCAGAAACAGCAGCAGTGGCAGTTCGTCGATTCCGGGGGCGGCTACTACCGCATCAAGTCCAGCCACTCGGGCAAGGTGCTGGATGTCCACAACTGGTCCACCGCGAACGGCGGCTCGATCGTCCAGTGGGCCGACCTGAACGCCACCAACCAGCAGTGGCGGCTGGCCGACAGCTCGGACGGTTACGTGCGGCTTCTCTCGCGCCACAGCAACAAGGCTCTGGAAGTACAAGGCGCCTCCACCGCCGACAACGCGAACATCGTCCAGTACGACGACTGGGGCGGCGCCAACCAGCAGTGGCGGCTCGTCAAGGTCGGCGGCGACAACCCCGGCACGTGCGGTCTGCCGTCGACATACCGCTGGACATCTACGGGCGCTGGCGCAGCCCAAGGCCGGGTGGGCCTCGCTCAAGGACTTCACCGTCGCCCCCTACAACGGCAAGCATCTCGTCTATGCGACGACGCACGGCGCCGCGGGAACGGGAGTGGGCTGGGGTTCGATGAACTTCGGTCTGTTCACCAACTGGCCGGAGATGGCCTCGGCCGGCCAGAACACGATGTCGGCTTCCACCGTCGCGCCCACGCTCTTCTACTTCGCGCCGAAGAACATCTGGGTGCTCGCCTACCAGTGGGGCGGTGGGAGCGCTTTCTCCTACCGGACGTCGAGCGACCCCACCAACCCCAATGGCTGGTCAGCACAGAAGGTGCTCTTCTCCGGAAGCATCCCCGACTCCGGAACAGGCCCCATCGACCAGACGCTGATCGCTGACGGCGCGAACATGTACCTGTTCTTCGCCGGTGACAACGGCAAGATCTACCGGGCCGGCATGCCGATCGGGAACTTCCCGAGCAGTTTCGGCTCGACCTACACGACCATCATGAGCGATACGGCGGACAACCTGTTCGAAGCCCCGCAGGTCTACAAGCTCCAGGGCCAGAACCGCTACCTCATGATCGTCGAGGCGAGGGGTTCGCAGGGCCGCTACTTCCGCTCGTTCACGGCCACCGGTCTGAACGGCTCATGGACACCCCAGGCCGCGACCGAGAGCAACCCCTTCGCCGGCAAGGCCAACAGCGGCGCCACCTGGACCAACGACATCAGCCATGGCGAACTGATCCGCACCAGCGCCGATCAGACCTTCACCGTCGATCCCTGCAACCTGCAGTTCCTCTACCAGGGACGCAACCCCAACTCGGGCGGCGACTACGGCCAATGGCCCTACCGTCCGGGTCTGCTGACACTGCGGCGCTGACGGCGTGACACGAGTCCGGCTCCGGTATGGAGCCGGCGTGGCGGGCGCGGCGGAAGGCCGAGCCCGCCCAGGTCACGCGACAACGTCAGCGCTCATACGGCGACGGAGCGTGGGGGCGGCCAACGAGGCTTCGGTGATGTGGGTGAACATCGTCTCGGCCGCACCGCTCTGGTCGTGGGCGGCGATGCGCTGGTACACGCGGCGATGGCACCGGTGCGAGTTATCACCCCAACACGTCGTCGCGGACCAGCCAGGAGGCTCCGCTGGCGGCGATACCAAGCCGGGGCAGTAGCGCCCTGATCGCGACTCATGCCGAGGGAAGTGTCTGCGGTGGAGTCCTGCCATCCCGCAGAGAACCCTTCGCCCCTAGGGGCCGCGCCCATGAACGCCGGTCCGGCCGGCCGGAGGGTGACCGGATACAGTGCGCGAGACGGCAGCCCGGTCAGGGAGGGGAAGCGTGACCGACACCAGTAATACCCGGCCCGCCGAGGAAGAAGTGCAAGCTCCGCGGCAAAGCCGACTGCACCGCCTGATGCGCTACATCCCCCTGATCGCCCCCGTCCTGCTGTGGGCCGTGCCCTGCTGGGTGCTCCTGCACACCGGCCAGCGCTGGCCGCTGCCCGTCACGCTGGTCGGCACCGCCCTGTTCGCCCTCGGCCTCGTCGGTATGCCGCTCGCGATGGGGCGCGGCCACGGTCGGCGCCAGCAGGACCGGGCGGCGATCGTCGGTGACACCCTGCTGGGCACCAGCTGGGTTCTGTTCACCTGGTCCGTTCTGCTCGGCGTCCCCTTGCGGCTCGCCCTGACCGTGGCCGACGTCGACGACAGTCAGGGCCGGGCCCGAATCGTCACTTGGGCCGTACTCGGCATCACCGCCGTACTGCTCGCCTGGGGGTACGCCGAAGCCCGCCGCGTGCCGCGCGTGCGCCGACTCGACGTGCGACTCCCGCGGTTGGGTGCCGGGTTGGACGGCCTCCGCGTCGTCCTCATCACCGACACCCACTACGGCCCGCTCGATCGCACTCGCTGGTCGGCGCGGGTATGCGAGACGGTGAACACCCTGGAGGCCGACCTGGTCTGCCACACCGGCGACATCGCGGACGGCACGGCCGAACGCCGCCGCGCCCAGGCCGCCCCACTCGGTACCGTGCGAGCCACCCGGGCCCGGGTATACGTCACCGGCAACCACGAGTACTACAGCGAGGCCCAGGGCTGGGTCGACCTGATGGGCGAGCTGGGCTGGGAGCCGCTGCGCAACCGCCATCTGCTGCTCGAACGCGGAGGCGACACACTCGTGGTCGCCGGCGTGGACGACGTCACCGCCGAGTCCTCCGGCCTGGCAGGCCACCGCGCCCACCTCGCCGGAGCCTTGAACGGTGCCGACCCCGACCTACCCGTCCTGCTCTTGGCACACCAGCCGAAGTTCGTCGACCGGGCGGCAGCCGCCGGCATCGACCTCCAACTCTCCGGCCACACCCACGGCGGCCAGATCTGGCCCTTCCACCACCTGGTCCGCATCGACCAGCCCGCCCTCGCCGGCCTCAGCCACCACGGCACCCGCACCCTCCTCTACACCAGCCGCGGCACCGGCTTCTGGGGCCCGCCGTTCCGCGTCTTCGCCCCCAGCGAGATCACCCTGCTCGTGCTCCGCTCCCCACACCTGCCCACCTCGCCGTAGCACTCGGCGGGCCAACACATCCGCTTGGGGCAGTCCACGAGCCGACGGGTGCGCGTCGACTGCCAGGGACGAAGACACCGCCCGGCAGTCCGGGACGCCGGTCTCAGCCGCCGCGCCGCACCCGGGCCGCTTTGCGGGCCTCCGCAAGCTTGCGGGCCTCGCTGCTCTTGCGGGATGGACTGCCACCGGAACCGCCCTTGGCGTCCTTGGTGCTGCCCAGGCCACGGAACGGGGCGTTGTGGTTCTTGGGTCGCTGTACAGCCGGCCCGCCGTCAAGCAGCTTTCCGGAGGGGGCCTTGGCGCCGGTGATCCGGCTCAGCTCCGCCTCGCCGGACCGCACTTTGGTGACCTTGGGGGCGACTTCGGCGTCCGCCATCACCTGGCTCGTCTCGCGGCGCTGTGCCGACAGGACGAGTGTCACGACGGTGCCGGAGCGGCCGGCCCGGGCCGTGCGGCCTGCGCGGTGCAGGTAGTCCTTCGGGTCGGTGGCCGGGTCGACGTTGACCACAAGGTCGAGGTCGTCGACGTGCAGGCCGCGTGCGGCGACGTTCGTCGCCACTAGCGCGGTGACCTGCCCGTTCTTGAACTGGGCCAGGGTCCGGGTGCGCTGCGGCTGGGACTTCCCGCTGTGCAGGGCGGCGGCGGCGACGCCGCTGGCCCGCAGATGCCGCGTGAGCTGGTCGACGCCGTGCTTGGTGTCCAGGAACAGCAGGACGCGGCCGTCCCGAGCGGCGATCTCCGTGGTCACGGCGTACCGGTCCGGGCCGTGCACGACGAAGACGTGGTGCTCGATCGCAGAGACCGCGCTGGACGAGGGGTCCACGGAGTGGACGGCGGGATCGCGCAGGTAGCGCTGCACCAGCTGGTCGACGTCGCGGTCGAGGGTGGCAGAGAACAGCATCCGCTGCCCGTCGGGACGCACCTGGTCCAGGATTTCGGTGACTTGCGGAAGGAACCCCATGTCACACATTTGGTCGGCCTCGTCCAGGACCACGATGCGCACCCGTCCCAGTCGGCAGGCCTTGCGCTCGATGAGGTCGTGCAGCCGACCAGGCGTGGCGACGACGATCTCGGCGCCATCCCGCAGCACGGCGGCCTGCCGTCCGATGGACACTCCGCCCACCACGGTCGCGAGCCGCAGCCGCAGCGCCTCGGCATACGGAGTGAGCGCCTCACCGACCTGCTGCGCCAGCTCCCTGGTAGGCACCAGAACGAGCGCCAGCGGCTCTTTCGGCTGCGCGCGCCGCCCGGCCGTTCGGGCGAGCATCCCCAGGCCGAAGGCGAGCGTCTTGCCGGATCCTGTGCGGCCCCGGCCCAGGACGTCCCGTCCCGCGAGCGCCTTCGGCAGCGCCGCCGCCTGGATGGGGAAGGGCACAGTCACACCGTGCTCATCGAGCGCCCGCAGAACCTCGGCCGGCAGCCCCAGCTGCGCGAAGGACGCCGCCGTGGGCACCGCCGAAGTGGCGCCCGACACCTCGGACACATCGTCCTGCTGCTGGGCATCGGCACGTGCTGATTCGCTCACAGAGAGCCTTCCTCCGAAGGGACCGTACCGAGGAAGGCGCGGCAGGGACGCGGCCACCAGCCAGAGACACCGAACGGAGACCGACACAGCGATGCTGCAAACGCGTAACGCTAGCACGGGGCACGCCGCCCTGGCCTCCCCTGGTCGCGCCGCTCAGCCGAGGAACAACAGCCGGACCGGGCTGCGCGGACTGTCTCGAGAGATGTCTGCCGCTAGGCCAGTACTCGGGGCCACCCCCGCCACCATGGAAGGGATCGGGCTGACTGTCCGAGAGCCCGAAACGGGTCGAAGACGTCCTTGAACATCTCCCACGCACCGCGCTCCCAGCCGTACTCGCGTACGCGGCTGGGTGCCTGTGCGGCGGTGCGTCGCCGCGTTGGAGTGCACATGAGTGGTCACCGCACCGGCGACGTCCCGTGAGTTGAGCGCGTTCCACAGGTCGGCAGCAACCTTCTCCACGGGCCACGGGCCACGGGCCACGGGCCACGTGCGGGCCCGTACCGGGTGACGTATGCCCTTGACCAGTGCACCCGATGACGTGCGCGGCCCGCCGGCCGAAGTATCAGGCCGGCGGGGCGCCATCCTGAGAGGGAGTGGTCGTACTGTGCGTCAGGCGACAGGAGCGGACGACCGCGACCACGCACCCGGTGACCAGGGCCGCGGTCCAGCCGCCCAGACCGTGCAGCGCTCGCGTCCCCGATGCTCCCGCCTCCACCCCGCGCGGGGGGACCCGCTCCTCGGGGTCGTACACGACGGCCAGGGCGTCCCCCGGCCTGGTGAACTGCCCGCACCCCCGCCAGATACGTACCTGGAGCGGTACGCCGTCCCGGCCGACCACTGAGCAGAGGTAACGGCCGCGGCTGGAGACAGCCCCCGGCCCGCCCTCGACCGAGGTCACGACCGCGGACTCCACTCGCCCGCGCTCCGCAAGCACCGCACCCACAGCTGCCTGCGGCGCCTGGAGCGCGAGGCACACACCGAGCACCGCGACCACACCGATCAACGCCCGCCCGGCCCGCACAAGGCGGAGATACAGGGCGAGGGCGCCGACGCAGACCAAGCCGGCCTCACCGTCGGCCAGCGCGGGCACCCCGTACCAGGCACCGGCGAGTGCGGTGCCGACGATGGCCGCCGCCCCGAGAAGCCCGGCGAGAAGCCCTTTTCCGACGAGCCACCACGGCGGCAGACCGACGAACTCCGCCGGGCCCCAGACCGTGGACCGAAGGTGTGCCATCAGGTGCGGGTCGGGCGCGGGCAGGGGGCGACGCGGTCTGCGCATGTGCGTCCCACTCCCCGTTTCGTTCCCTGTCCCGTTGACGGCATTGCTTCCTGCCGCCAGGCGCGCGGCATCCGCACCGCCTGCAGCCGGACACACGGAGCGGACCGCGTCGCCGGGTTCGGGCAGTGAGCGGAACCCAACCGTTCCCTTGCATTATGCGAAACGTCGCCAGGATTCGGTCCGCCGGTCGGCGAGTCCGGCCGCGATCAGCCGGTCGACCATGCGCATCGCGGTGGACGGCGCGACGCCGAGCAGATCGGCGAGCCCCACCAGCTTGGTGGCACCACGGGGTGGACAGCACCACCAGCAGGCGCGACGCGGTCAGGACCGCGCGGGTGACCGCGTCGACATCGTCCGTGGCCGCCTGGCCATCTCGTGCTCCGGCATGCGTCCTTTCTACAGCGCCGAAGTCCCTGCTCACTCACCGGATGGGAACAGACTTTCCTTCCCCGTGACCGTGGTAGCGGAGCAGGAGCATCGCGGCGTCGTCGTGGGGTGGGCCGGCGGAATGGTGGACCAGGTCCTCGCGCAGCGTCTCCAGAGCGCGGTGCGCGTCCGAGTCCTTCAACAGGCGCGCGCGCTCGCCCAGCGGATAGAAGCGGCCCTCCTCGTCTCTGGCTTCGGTGACGCCGTCCGTGTACAGCAGCAGTTGCTCGCCCGGGGCGAAGTCCACGCGATAGGACTTCGGACCCTCCATGCCGTGCGCACCCAGGCCCAACGGGAGGGCGTACGAGGGCGGCTTGGGGAAGTCGACGCTGCCGTCGCAGCGTACGAGCATCGGGGCGGGGTGGCCGTAGTTGAGGAAGACGACCTCACCGTCCGAGCTGATCTCGGCCAGGACCGCGGTGACGAACTTCTCTCCCTCTAGTTCCCGGGCCACGCTGCGCTCCACGCGCTCGCCGACTCCCAGCAGGTCTGGCTCGTCGTGGGCGGCTTCCCGGAAGGCGCCGAGCACCACGGCTGCCGTCTCCACCGCGGCCAGCCCCTTGCCCTGCACATCGCCCACGATCACCCGGACGCCGTGCGGCGAGGCCACCACCTCGTACAGATCTCCGCCGATCCGAGCCTCGGCGACAGCAGAGGTGTACGACACCGCCGCCTGCAACGGCCCCGCGGTCAGCGGCACCGGCCGCAGCAGCACCCGCTGGGCCACCTCCGCGATCGACCGCACACTGGCCAGCTCCGCCTCCCGGCGCGAACGCATCACGGCCGCCGCGATACCCGCGCCCGTCACTCCCGCCACAGAAGCCATAGCGGTGTATCCGCGACGCCCCTCGAACAGCCCGTTGTAGAGCCCGAGTCCGACACACAGCACCAAGGCCGCCACACCGATCAGTGCCGTGCGCCGCCATCCGCCGACCAGGCCCGAGAACGCGGGCCCGAGCGACACGAGCGGCAGGAGCCCTACCCCGGGCCCGGCCACGACATCCACGACCGCGACCACCGCCATCACCGCAACAGGCAGGCAGGACAGCGTCCCGTTCGACGAAGGCCTCTGGTCGGTCATGACGCACCCCAGTAGTGTCCCGGCACTCGAGAGCCGCCCGATTCCTCCGCAGACGCCCCTCCCCCATCTTTAGACTATGCAAACGTAGGGGGCACGAGGCGGCTCCCAGCGCCGGTCCTTTATCCAATCGAGTCCGAGAGCCCGCATTTCCGACCCGTGGAAGGCGACCACGGCGCGCGGAGCCGCCACACCCCGGCGTCACAACTCCCCACCGGATGGTGACGTGGTGCCTACCAGTAGGTACGGGTGACCCTGTCAGGCAGTTGCCCCTGCCGCTCCCCCTCCTGGAGGATCACCGCTGCCGCAACCAGGAAAGAGCGACGGAGTTTCGGGTCCGGGTCGGGGTTTTCCACATTCCCGATCTTTTTGTCGAGGAGCATGTCGCCGAGGATTATTCCCTCCGGTGTGCAGGGACGGGCGACTGATCCTTCCGGGTCGATCAGGATGTTTCCGGTGACCCCTTCCGCGGTTTCCCAGGCGTAGACGGATCCCACTTCGAGAGAGTGAATCTTCCTGCACGTCAGTGATGCTGTCACGGGGATTTCCACCAGTTCGCTCGCTCCAGGGATCTGATCATCTGAACCCTATACCGTCCGCCGCGGGCGCATGTTCGTCCCAGGTGTGGCCGGCGTCCAGGGTTGCCTGGTGGGCGCGGCGATAGTTCTGGTCGCCGTGCTGACGCATCCAGTTCGACTCGTACAGTTCATGTGCGAGCAGATCGAAATCACTGGGGTGCGGATTTCCGTTCTGGAGCCGTTCCCAGGCCCTGGCGATACGGGGATTGGCGTCGAATCGCAGCATTCCCGCGTCGAGCTGATGCGTTTCGATGAACAGGTGGTTGTAGATCTGATTGATGTCGGCCGCGGAATAGCCGTGCGATGCCGCGGTCTGCGCCACCCGGTCGAGCTGGGCGTCGGCACGGATCGCGTCATAGGCGTGGTCCGCCCATTCCAGCTCGAAGTCCATCTCGCTGCGCGGCCGCCGGAAGGACGAGCCGCCGGACTGCAACTCCCGCTCCGTGGCCACCGCGGCCCGCCGCCACCCCGTCAGCCCGCCGACCCCCGTGAGGACCAGCTGCTGGGCGAGTTCGTCGGCGGTCTCCGCGTACAGATCGGCGAGCGCGTCGCAGCCCTGCTGCCGGAGCATGTACTCGGCGCGATACAGCCGGTAGGCGGGTCGGACGGGAAGGTATTTGTCGATGAACGCGTTTGCGCCGCCGTTCTCACCGCTGAACGCGTCCTCCAGGTCCCCGAGGAACACGAAGGGTGATTTGGCGACGTCGACGAAGGCGTCGCCGAAGATGCCGAGCGCCTCGCCGAGGCTGTCGACCCGCTCGTTGTTCGGGTCGTCGGGGGTCAGACCGCTGGGGTCGGTGAGCACGCTGGGCACGTTGTCGGCGTAGGCGTAGGCGGAGACGTACGGCGTCGACAGGTCCCGGGCCGCCGGATCGGACCGCGTGAAACGGCCGGTGGTGGTGTCGTACTGGCGGGCGTGCAGGTCGAGATGGCCGGTGCTGGTCTCGTACCGGGCGCCGGTGTACGACGGGGTGCTCGCGGGCGCCCCGGCGGTGGTGGTGTTCAGGACGCGGGTGCCGAACGAGTCGTAGGCCCAGCGCTGGTGGAGGGTCCCGGTACTGCCGGCGACGTCGACCGGGGAGCCCTGGGTGTCGTGGTGGTAGTAGAAGAGCGCCCCGGCGCCGGTCTTGGTGGCGGTGGGCTGGCCGAGCGGGTCGTAGCGGTAGGACTGCTTGACAGCCCAGGCGCTGTCGTACTCGGTGGCCAGGATCGGCAGCGGGGCGTTGGGGTCCCACTGGGTACGGCTGGTGACCGCGCCGTCCTTGACAGTGGTGACCTGGTTGCCGCTCGCGTCGTGGTCGTAGGTGTATTCGGCGCCTGCGACGGTGGCGGCGGAGATCTGTCCGGCCAGGTCGTACGTATAGGCGTCGGCGCCGGCCTTGGTCCGGTTGCCTTCGGCGTCGTGGTCGTAGTCGGTGGTCGTGGTGCCGGTGGTGGTCGAGGTGAGCTGGTCGGCCGCGTCGTAGGTGTAGCTGGTCGAGGCGGTGCCCAGGGTGGAGGTCAGCCGGTTGCCGACCTTGTCGTAGGTGTAGGACGTGGTGCGGCCCGCGGGGCAGCCGGTGACCCAGGGCTGCGGCGCGCAGCCGGAGGTGAGCCGGCCGGCCGGGTCATAGGTGAGGTCGTAGCCACCGGTGCCGACGCCGGCCCTGGTGACGTCGACGCGCGAGGGCAGGCCCGCCGCGGACAGCGTCAGCGCGGTCTTGGTGACCGTGACGCCCGCCTTGGCGGCGGTCACCGCGGTGACCCTGCCCGCCCGGTCGTAAGTGCGGTCCTCGGTCTCGGTGTTGGGCAGGGCCGACCTGACCAGACGGCCGGCCGGGTCCCAGGTGTACGTGGTGGTCCTGCCGTCGGCCGCCATCGTCGCGGTGCGGCCGTCGGCGTCGTACGTGTATGTGAGCGTGTTGCCGTCGGAGTACTTGCGGGTGAGCATCTGCCCGGCGGCGTCATAGGTGTAGGCGAAGCCGCGCGTCTTGGTCAGATTGCCGACCGCGTCGTAGCCGAAGTCCTCGGAGACCTTGGAGTTCGCGCGGGCGGTCAGCTGCCCGGCGGCGTCGTAGCCGAAGGTCGCGTCGGGGGTGGCGTCCGAGTAGTCGATCTCGGTGAGCAGACCGCGCGGGTCGTAGGTGTACCCGGTGGTGCCGCGGGGCGTGGTCTTCGTGGTGACGTTGCCCTCCGCGTCGTACGCGTAGGTCGTCCTCCGGTCCAGCGGGTCGGTGACCGAGGTGAGGCGGTGCATCGCGTCGTAGCCGTACGCGGTGGTGTGGCCGCCCGCGTCGGTGCGCTCGGTGAGGTTGCCGAGCTTGTCGTAACCGTAGGCGGTGACCGCGCCGTCGGGGGCGGTGACCTTGGTCAGCTGGTCCAGGTCGTCGTAGCCGTAGGAGGTGGTTCGCCCGTCGGCGTCCTTGCGCTCGACGACCTTGCCGAGGGCGTCGTAGGCGGTCGTGGTCACTCCGCCGAGCGGGTCGGTGACCTTGGTGGGGTTGCCCGCGGGGTCGTAGCCGTACGTCGTCGTGTACTGGGTGGGGTCGGCGCCGGTGGCGTTGCCGCGCGGATCGACCGCGGTGGCCTGGCGGCCGTCGGCGTCGTAGGTCCAGCTCGACTTGTGGCCGAGCGGGGAGGTGCGGCTGAGCAGGTTGCCGTCGGCGTCGTAGGCGTAGGTCGTGGTCTTGCCCAGTTGGTCGGTGCTGCTGCTGAGGCGGTTGTTCTTGTCGTAGCCGGCGGTGGTCGTCCGGCCCGCGGCGTCGGTGGTCCTGGTGACGTTGTCGTTGGCGTCGTAGGTGTAGCCGGTGGTGTGGCCCAGCGGGTCCGTGACCACGAGCGGCCGGTTGATCGCGTCGTAGGCCGTCTTCGTCGTCGCGCCGGTGGGACCGGTGGTCTCGGTGAGGTTGCCGGCCGCGTCGTAGGCGTAGGAGGTGGTGTAGGCGGCCGGGTCGGCGCCGGAGACGTTCCCGCGCGGCGAGACACTGCTGAGCAGTCGGCCCACCTTGTCGTACGTGTAAGTGGTCCGGCCGCCGGCCGCGTCGGTCTCGGAGGCGAGCCGTCCGCTCGCGTCGTAGGCGCGGGTGAGGGACTTGCCCGCCTGGTCGGTGGTCCGGGTCAGGTTCCCCGCGTCGTCGTAGCCGAGCGTGGCGGTCTCGCCCGCCGGGTTGCGCACCGACGTCAACTGCTCGGCGCCGTTGTACTCATAGGTCGTCGTACGGCCCAGGGCGTCCGTGGCCGAGCTGAGCAGACCGCGGCCGTCATAGGTGTACTTGGTGGTGTACGCGGCCGGGTCGGCGCCGGAGGCGTTGCCACGCGGGTCGGTCCTGGTCAGGACGCGGCCCGCCTTGTCGTACGTGAACGTCGTCTTCTCGCCCAGCGGCGTGGTGACCGACGTCCGGTTGCCCTCGGTGTCGTACCCGTACCTGGTGACCTTGCCGCGCGGGCTCGTCACGGTCTCCAGCGAGCCGAGCGCGGTGTACGTGTAGGCGGTCCTGCCGCCCGTGGGGTCCGTCGCCGACGTCAGCCGGTTCGCGGTGTACGCGTACGTCGTCTTGTTGCCGCGGCCGTCCGTGTGGCTGGTGAGGTTGCCCGCGGTGTCGTAGCCCCAGCTCTCCTTGTAGCCGAGCGCGGCCGGTGCGGTGCGGGTGAGCATCCGCCCCGCGGTGTCGTACGTCATCCCGGTGGTGTTGCCGCGCTGGTCGGTGATGGCGGCGGGGCGCAGCCGACGGTCGTAGTCGTAGGTGATGCTCTTGCCGTACGGGTCGATCGTCTCCATGAGGACGTTGTCGGCGTAGACGTCCGTCCACACGCCGCCGTCGGGCGCGGTGGTGTGCGACTCGCTCTTGCCGTCCCAGGTGAACGTGGTGGTCCTGCCGTTCTGGTCGGTCTGGGACTTGATGCGGCCCGCGCCGTCGTAGGCGTTGCTGACCTTGCCGCCCGCCGGGTCGGTGTAGGACGACAGCCGCTTGTTCGTGTCGTACGTGTACGAGGACGTCCGGCCGGCCGGGTCGGTCACCGAGGTCAGCAGGCCGTCGGTGTGGCCGTACGAGACCGATGTGCCGTCCGGCAGGCTCACCTCGGACAGCAGTCCGTCGGTGCCGGGTATGAAGGAGGTGGTGCGGCCGGCGGCGTCCTTGACGGAGGCGAGCTTGCCCGACGCGTACGTCAGGCTCAGGCCCTTGCCCGCCGCGCCGACCACGGAGGTCAGCAGACCGGCGTTGTCGAAGGTCCGCACCGTGTGGTCCGGGGTGGTGATCGTGTACGTGCTCGTCCCCTTGACCAGCTTGGCCGTCGTGCCCGCCGGGGCCGTGTACGTGCCGTCGCTCGCCTGCGTGAACACGAACGACGCACCGTCGCCCGTCCGGTACGTCGCCTTCCCCGTGGCGAGGGTCAGCCGCGCGTCGAACGGCGTCGTCCAACCGCGCCCCAGCAGACCGGTGGCCGTCGAGTCCGACCGGTAGGTGCGCTCCAGGGACAGCGGCACACCAGGCCCCGTCAGGGAGGCGTCGGTGAGCTGCTCGTAGAACATGCCGGTCGCCGTGTTGACCGGGTCGGCGCGGTGGGCCTGGGCGTAGCAGGTGCAGATGCCCGCCGCCGCGCCGGGGATGCCGGGCGTGTAGAAGGCCTCCACCAGCGGCGAGGTGGTGCCGCCCGGGCTCGAGCCGTCGGCGTTGTTCAGGAAGACCCAGGCGTAGTACTTCTTGCCGTCCTGCAGGATTCCGCCCAGTTCACTGCCGGCCCACCAGAAGCACTGGTCGGTGGGGTAGGAGTTGCTCGACCACCAGTCGTAGCACCAGGCGCCGGTGTCCGGGGTGTCCCCGCTGGGGTCGTCGGAGGACTTCTTGATCTCCTGCTGGACGACGGGGACGCCCGCCTCGTCCAGGACGTACAGCCACATCCCGGTGTACGTCGATCCCCTCATCGGCAGCTTCACCTGCCCGCCGATCGAGAGCATGCCGGGGTACGCCGTCGCCCAGGCCGACACCGAGACCGGGTTCCCGGGCGCCGCGGCGAGGCGTTGCGCGGACGTGCCCGTCTCGGCGGCGGGACCGCGCTCGATGCGCTCCGTGTCCGGCCTACCCTGCGGCGTGCCCTTGGCCTTCCGCTCCGGCGCGGTCATGTAGCCCCGCATGGGCGACAGTTCGTGCCGGTCCTTCGCGACCTGCTTGCGACGCTCGGCCAGCGTCATCGCCTCGGGTGGATCGGGCAGGTCCTCGGCCGTGCGGGCCTCGACCTGGGCGGTGCCCGCCCCGGCACCGCCCGGCCCCTCCCGGGGCGCCGCCGCCCAGGACGGGGCGGCAGCGGCTGTCGCGAGGAGAACGAAGGCCAGGAAGGCCGTGCCGAGTCTTCGTGCTTGTGTGCGCATGGTGCATCACCTGGGAGTCAGTAGTGATCAAGACTCGGTGATGTTGATCCATAAAGCGTTCGCAGTAACGCACGGCAGGAAAAACGGCTGGATCCGGTCCTCATGTCCGGACGCCGGGAACGGGCGTACTCCTCCCGGGTCGTGCAACCGGAGGATCACGCGACCGCCTCGGTCGGAGACGATCCGTTGCGGACGGTGCCCCAGTGGATGCGTGTCTCGTTGTGGATGTGCCAGATGTCGTCCTCCGAGAGAAGGACCGACACCACCCCGGGGAAGGCCTCCTCGAAGTAGATGTAGGGCTTTCGGTTGTCGATGCGGGGCGAGTGGTAGTCGAGCCGGTCCTGCATGCCGTGCTGGGCGGTGACCGGGGTCGCGGGATGGTACGTGAGGATGTTGGGGCTGGCCAGGTCGATCAAACCGTCGTCGATCAGCCGCCCCACCTCGTGGATGGTCTCGTCGATGCTGGCCCGTGTCTCGCCGTCCAGGCCGAAGAGAACCGAGGTGCCCAGCTGCAGCCCCTGTTCCTTCACCAGCCGGGCGGCTTCCCTGACCTTCGCCTTCCAGGGGCGGGTCTCGTCCCGGCGGAGGTTCTTGTGGATGTGGTCCATGACCTGCGTCGACATGCTCTCGATGCCCATGTAGACGTAGGTGCATCCGGCGGCCTTCATCTTCCGCAGGATCTCGGCGGACTGCTCGGGCGAGTGCAGGGCCACGAGCGTGTCCACGGTGAGCTGGGCACCCCACTGCAGCCCGCGCAGCCGTCCGAGGTCGTCGGGATCGCCGAGGCGCGCCCGGAAACGGGCGGGGATCCGCTCGGCGTCCACCGCCCGCAGCTCGGCCAGTGCGTCGCAGAACTCCTCGATGTCCCGGTAACGTCCGCTCCAGAACACGGAGTCGTCGAAGAAGAGCGACTCGGCGCCGTAGTGGACGTACTCGCAGACGCGCTCGGCCGCCGTGCTGATCGGATCGTGTTTGAAGCGCTTCAGGGTGCCCGCCACCTGCACCGACTCCGAGCAGAAGTTGCAGCGGTACGGGCAGGCGTTGGACACCATGAAGTGGGCGGTGCGCAGGACCGCGCCGGTGTCGGGTGCGGTGAAGATCGGGAAGTGCGAGCGGATCGCGAACGCCTCGTAGGGCGAGGGGAGTTCGGCGAGGTCGAGCGTGCGACCGCGCAGCGGTACGGCGTCGAAGCCGTCGTCCGAGGCGAGGACGGCCAGGGCCTGGCCCGGCCCGGGACCCTCCTCGGCGAGCAGCCCCTGGAGGAGTCCGAGGACGCGATCGCGGTCCACCCACTGCCGGTCGAGGTCGACGGCGAGGGCCACGGCCCGCATCAGCAGGTCCACCGCGTGCTGGGCCTCGCCGGTCACGACGGCGTCGACGACCCGGGGTGCCCTGCCCTCCTGGATGACGGACAGGGGGCTGCTGGGCTTCAGCAGGAGCCTCAGGCCGTCCGGCGTACAGGTGATGGTCTCGTCCGCGTGCCGGCCACCGAGGATGACGAAGGCCTCCGGGAGCTCGCTCTTGACGAGGGAGGCGATCTCCAGCGCGTAGCGGTGTGCGGGAGAGACCGCACTGATCAGGACCACCCGGGGGCGCACCTCGCGCAGCAGCCGGATCCAGCGCACTCTGGCCGCGTCGTCCCAGACCCGCGGGTCGAACACCGTCTGGTCGGTGTTGGGGTCGCTGCCGTACGGCCGGTAGCCGTCCGCCCCGGCGGCCAGCCGGTACTCCTTGGACGGTAACCGGGTCCACTCGGGGGCGAAGTCGGTGTAGTGCGTGGCCTCTGTCAGTGGTCCCGCGTCGTCGACGGCACGGTGCACGGCCACGCAGAGCGCCGCGTAGAGGCACATCGGATCACCGGGATAGGTGATCTCTCCCTCTGCCTGGGTCATGACGGGTGCCAGGACCGACAGCACCGGGAAGTAGCGGCGTGCCGTGCGTCCCCGTGTCAGGTCGTCGAGCAGTCTCTCCCGGCGTACGCGGCGCAGTTGCCGGAAGGAAGCGAGGTCCGCCGCCTCCCCCGGCTGATGTACACGTACATTTCCGCCGGTGAATTGCACGCTTTCGACAGTGTGAATGGTCATCAGCCCTCCGGATCGTTAGACGGCACTGATTGAGTTGGCCGTCTGATCCCGGTTGTGCGGGTCCGACACGGAGCACCTGATAATCGGTTCGACTGGCATGGTTTGTCGACCGTGCGCGTAATCAAGAAAACCCCCGTGATCTTTGTTGTCACCTTACTAGGCGGCGCCCGGTGCGCGTCAACAGGACAAAGAAGACAGTCACTTCGGCAGGCGCCGGACAGCGATGTGCATACGGTCCAGTGTTTCGTCGAGCACCTTGAGGGAAGTGCCGAAATTGAGGCGCACGAATCCGTTTCCCGCCGCGCCGAAGGACGGGCCGGAGAACAGCAGCACCTTGGCCTCGTCGCGGAAGAAGCCCATGGGATCGTCGCCCACGTCCAGGCGGCGGCAGTCCAGCCAGGCGAGGAATCCGGCCTCCGGAATCCGGTAGGACACTCCCGCGGGCAGCCGCTCGGCCACCCGGTGGCGGTTGCGGTCGAGCAGTGCCATGACCTCCTCCAGCCAGGAATCGCCCGAGGTCCAGGCGGCCTTGAGCGCCTCCACCGCGAGCACGCCGACCTGACCGAAGAGCAGGCCCCGCCGGGCGTCGACGGCCTCGCGCACGGCCTTCGGGCCCACATGGGCGACCGCGCAGCGGATCCCGGCCAGGTTGAACGCCTTGCTGCCCGAGGTCAGGGTGACGGTGCGGGCCGCCACCTCGGGGCCCAGGGAGGCGAACGGGATGTGCCGGTGCGGGGCGTGGGTCAGATCCGCGTGCACCTCGTCCGAGACGACCAACAGGTCGTGACGGAGCGCCAGCTCCGCGAGCGCCTCCAGCTCGTCACGCCTGAACACCCGGCCCGTGGGGTTGTGCGGGTTCACCAGGAACAGGGCGCGGCACCGCCCGGGTCCCGCATCCGCCACGGCGCGTTCCATCCGGTCCGGATCGAACCCCCAGCCCGTGCCGTCGTCCTCGATCGGCACCGTCAGCGGCCGGCGCCCGATCCGCTCGATGACCTCGACGAACGGGGGGCAGGCCGGGGTGTGCACCAACACCGCCTCGCCGGGAGCGGTGGCCAGCTGGAGGACGGCCAGCATCGCCTGGTTGATGTCGGTGAACAGCCGCACGTGGGTGGGGTCCGGGGTGTGTCCGTGACGGCGCCGGGTGCGCTCGGCGAACACCTCGCCGAGCGGACCACCCTCCGACTCGTCGAACCACGTCGGATAGCCGAGGTCCCCCGCGGCGCGGCGTGCCACCGCCTCACTGATCGCGGGTGCCGTGGGAAAGTCCATGTCCGCGACCCAGGAGGCCAGCACGTCCGCTCCGGCGTACGCCCATTTCTCGCCGTCCCGGCGTGACAACTCGCCAATGTCGAGAGAATCCAGTGCCGACTGCGCGGCCAAAGCGGTGGAGTTCATGGTGCGACCTCCCGGCCGTTCGGGAAAGTCCCGCTGCGGAGCCGATACCCCGAAAGACATTGCATCAGGTTGTGCTCCCACTTCTCGAATAAATTCTGTGACGCTCGTCACCTTGTGATGGCCGGAGGTGATCGATAATCTCGCCAACCAGTCGTTGTCGCAATGTACTTGGCAATGCGTCAGCCGGGGACCGGTCGCGTGCCGAATACGCGCATGCGCCGCCCGGAACTCCGAGACGGAAGGCGGGGAATTGACTTTCTATGCCGTTCAGCTCCCAGGCGACCGGACGAGCGGCGGTTCCCAGCCGCGCCGCACGGGAACGGCGCGCCGGAATGTCCCCGCGATGCACGATGCCGGCCTCGAGACGCTGGCGAAGACCTGTGGCACCACCCGGGAACGGGTGGCCGTCGCCGCGTTCGCCGCTCTGCTGTACCGGTACACCGGCCGCAACCACGTCGAACTCGGGCTGAGCCGGGACCGCTCCGACGACACCGCCGTCCGTCTGACGGTCACCGGGCAGGCCACCTTCCGCGCGCTGGTGGAGGACGCCGGAGCGGCACAGGAGCACCCCGCGGAGGGCCGCGTCCGCACGGTCGTCAGCAGCGGAGCGACGGTGCCGGCCGACGTCCCGTACGAGGCACTGCTCGTTCTGCCCGCCGTCGGCGACGGTCCGCTGCCGGTCGAACTCCGCTACGACCAGTCGGTCTTCGACGCCGCCACGGCCGAGCGACTGCTCACCCATTTCCACGCCCTGCTGGCCGAGGGGCTCGCCCGCCCGGACCTGCCCCTGGCGGAGCTGGAGTACCTCGGCGAGAGCGAGCTGCACCGGATCCTCGTCGACTGGAACGACACCGCGGCGGAACTGCCGCACCCGCGATCGTGTCTGCACGAGGCGTTCGAGGCTCGGGCGGCGCGCGCCCCCGACGCCGTCGCCGTGGCCCAGGACGACCAGCTGCTGACGTTCCGCCAGGTCAACACGGCCGCCAACCAGCTGGCCCACCAGCTGCGGCGACTCGGCGTCGGCCCGGACCAACGGGTCGGCCTGTACCTCGACCAGTCGCCCGATCTCCTGATCGCCATCCTCGGCGTGCTCAAGGCGGGCGGCGCCTACGTACCGCTCGACCCCGGCTACCCGAGCGCGCGCGTGGCCACCATGATCACGGGCGTCTCCTGCGTGGCCGTGATCAGCCGAAGCGACCTCGCCGACGGCCTCCCGAAGGCCGAGGGCCCCGGAGCCCATCTGATCGTCCTCGACCGCGCGGCCGACGAGCTGGCCGCCGAGCCCGACCACGATCCGCATCCCCTGGCCGGTCCGGACAACCTCTGCTACGTCATGCACACGTCCGGCTCCACCGGCACGCCCAAGCCCATCGCGCTGTGCCATCGCGGCGTGATGAACAACATCGCGGACCTCAACACCCGCTTCGACGTGGGACCGGGCGACAGCGTCCTGGGCCTGTCGTCGCCGAGCTTCGACATGTCCGTGTACGAATTCCTCGGCGTGCCCGTCGGCGGGGGCACCCTGGTGCTGCCCTCGCCCGGCCGCACCCGGGACCCCGGGCACTGGGCCGAGCTGTCGGCCCGCCACCGGGTCACCCTCTGGAACACCGCGCCGGCGCTGCTGGAACTGGTCCTGGAACACCTCGACCACGCCGAACGGTCCGCACCCGACGAGCAGCGGGCCGACCCGCAGCCGGCCGGCCGGGCGCTGCCCCTGCGCGACCTGCGGCTGGTGATGCTCGCCGGTGACTGGATCCCACTGCGGATGCCGGACCGGATCCGGTCCCGCGCACCCGAGTGCCGTTTCATCTCCCTCGGCGGCGCCACGGAGGCGTCCATCTACTCGACCGTCTTCGAGGTCGAGGCCACCGACCCGGCCTGGACGAGCATCCCGTACGGGCGCCCGATGGCCAACCAGCGGGTGTACATCCTGGACGACGCCCTGCGGCCCGTACCCCCCGGTGTCACGGGCGAGTTGTACCTGGCCGGCACCGGGCTCGCCCGCGGGTACCTGGACCAGCCCGAGCGGACCGCGGAGCGCTTCCTGTCGTGGTCGTACGGACCTGTCAGCGAGCGCCTCTACCGCACCGGGGACCTGGCCCGGTTCGACGCGGACGGACTGATCGAGCTGATCGGCCGGGTCGACCTGCAGGTGAAGATCCACGGCCTGCGCGTCGAACTCACCGAGATCGAGGCGGCGTTGCGCGCCCACCCGGCGGTCAAGGAGGCCGTGGTGACGGCACAGGCCGATGCCGCCGGCGCCCCGGTGCTGGTCGGGTACGCCGTGCCGCACGAGAGCGCCGGCTTCCGGGCCGACGACGTACGCGAGCACCTGGCGTCCCTGCTCCCGCCGCACATGGTCCCCGGTGCCCTGCTCACGCTGCCGGCGATGCCCCTCAGCCCCAACGGC
This sequence comes from uncultured Streptomyces sp., assembly GCA_965653385.1. Classification (GTDB taxonomy): domain Bacteria; phylum Actinomycetota; class Actinomycetes; order Streptomycetales; family Streptomycetaceae; genus Streptomyces. The sequence continues at coordinate 22,188 of CBFGZZ010000072.1, forward strand.
AAGATCGACCGCAAGGCCCTTCCCGCCGCGTTCGCGCCCGGACCGGCCGGACCGGACCTCGCGGTGCCCGCCGAGGACCGGCCGCAGGGCCCCTGGGAAGCACGGCTCGGCACGGTCTGGCAGGAGGTCCTGGGCGTCGCGTCGGTGCGCCGGGACGACGACTTCTTCATGCTCGGCGGCGACTCGATGAAGGCGATGCGCACCATGACGCTGATACCGGGCTTCACCCTGGCGGACCTGTACCGGTATCCGACCCTGCGGGAGCTGGCCGGGCATCTGGCGGACACCGTGGGCGACCCGGACGCCGGGCCGCCCGGCGACTCCGCCTGACCGGCCGGCCGCACCGGCGGGCAGCACCGTGGCGGGCCGCCCGCCCCGGCCCGTCACGAGCCCGCCGAACATCGCACCGGGAGCCGGCTGACGCCGGTCAGAAAGCTGGAGGCCATCCGCTCGACCGGCCCGGCCGGCTCCAGTTCACCGACCTGACCGCGCAACTCCTCCAGCATGACTCGCAGTTCCACCCGGGCCAGCGGTCCCCCCAGGCAGAAGTGCGGGCCGTGGCCGAGGGTCAGGTGCCGGTTCGGGGTACGGGAGATGTCGAAGCGGTAGGGATCCTCGAAGATCTCCGCGTCCCGGTTCGCCGAGATGTTCCACAGCGTGACGATGCTGCCGACGGGGATCCGCCGGTCCCTCAGCTCGATGTCCACCGTGGCGGTACGGCCGATGTGCGTCACCGGAGTCGTCCAGCGCAGCACCTCCTCCACCGCGGGGTCGAGCAGCCCCTCGTCCCGGCGCAGTCGCTCCCACTGCTCCGGATGCTCCATCAGTGCCAGCGCCGCACCCGCGGCCGACAGCCGTGTCGTCTCGTCGCCGCCGATGATGATGTTGTAGCAGTTCAGCAGCACCTCGGCGTCGCTGAGCCGGGCACCGTCGGCCTCCTCGGTCGCGAGCAGGCTCACGATGTCCTCCCCGGGCGCCTTGCGGCGACCGGGGAGCAGTCCGGCGTAGTAGAGCAGGATCTCCTGCTGGGCCTGCGCGGCCTCCTCCTGGGACTCCTGGGAACCGTCCGCGCCCAGCGCGGCCATGGTCATCTCCAGCATCGCGGCACGGTCCGAGGGCGGCACGGCGAGCAGCTCGCAGATCGCGACGAGCGGGATCTGCGCCGCGACATCGGCGACGAAGTCGCCCCCGCCGGCGTCCACCAGGGCCGCCACCAGGCTGCGGGTAGCGGTCCGCACGCCGTCCACGACCGGGGCCATGGCCCGGGCCGAGAACGCGCCCATCAGCATGCGGCGCACGGCGGTGTGCCGGGGCGGATCGGTGACCACCAGCATCTGGCCGCCCGCTGAGTCCCCGCCGGTGAGCAGGGTGCCGAGCATGTTGCCCTGCTCCGAACTGAGCCGCGCGGTGTCCCGGTAGACCGCGGCGATGTCACGGTAGCGCGTGACCGCCCAGAACCCCGGGCCGCCGTTGCCGGTCTCGCACCGGACGACCGGGTGCTCCTCCCGCAGTCGGCGCCAGGTGTCGCAGGCGTCCGGGTCCGGGTGCACGGCCGGATCGATCATGTGGAAGGGAATCGTGGGCCCGCCGACGGTACCGGTGATGTCAGCGGTCATGCGATGCCCCGATGAGGTCGTCCGCCCAGGATCGTTCGATCAGCTCCAGGCAGTCCACCCGGGCGGCCGGCCCGTACGCGACCGACCACCCTGCCGGCACGTCCGCCGCCGCGGGCCACAGCGAGTACTCGTGCCGGTCGTTGACCAGAGCGAGGAAGCGGCCCGCGGTGTCGGCCGGGGCGTCGAAGGGACTTCTCACAGGTGTCTCCTGACAGGTCGGGCAGGATGCCGGCGCGATCGCTCACGCGATGTGGTCCGGGCCGTCCAGGTGCCGGGCGAGCACGGCGGCGATGTCGGCGAGGGGGCCGGGGGCGAGCATGTCTCCGTGCCGGCAGGCGATCGGATGACTCTCGATCCGTCCGCTCGTGTACGGCGCCCAGTCGCCCGGCCGCTCGGGATCCGGCGCCTTGTCCTGAATCGCCTCGAAGAACAGCACGTCCACGTCGACGGGCCGGGAGTCGTGCCGCCGCTGTGCGTTGAGGTTGTTGGTGAACACCTCGGCCACCGAGGCCAGCTGATCGCTCGACAGCGTGCCGAGCGGGCTGCCGTGCTCCGCCAGGACGCGCAGGGCCGCCGCCGGGTCGAGCGGCGGCGCGCCGTCCGGGTGCCGGATGCCGAGCGAGTGCAGCACCTCCGCGAGGGCCTCGGGCTGGTCGTAGTCCACCGGGCGGGCGTCCGGGCGCCGGGGATAGGAGTCGAGCAGCGCCAGCAGCGCGACCTCCTCGCCCTCGGCGCGCAGCAGCCGGGCCGCCTCGTGGGCGAGGATGCCGCCCATGGACCAGCCCAACAGGTGGTAGGGGCCGTGGGGTTGGACGGAGCGCAGCTGTGCCACATGGTCCCTTGCCATCGCGGCCAGGTCCGGGATCAGGGCGGCCGGGTCGTCCAGGCCGCGGGACTGCAGGCCGTAGACCGGGCGCTCGGCATCCAGGTGGCGCAGCAGCCCCGAGTACACCCAGCCGAGCCCGACGCCGGGGTGGAAGCAGAACAGCGGCTCCCTGCCGCCCTGCGGCCGCAGCGGGATCAGCACGTCCAGCGCCCCGTCCGGGTCGACCTGCGGCGCCGGACCGTCGAGGAGGGCGGCCAGACCGGCCACGGTCGGGACGCGGAACAGCGTGTCGATGCCGAACCGGGCCCCGAAACGGGAGCGCAGCAGCCCCAGCAGCCGGAAGGCGAGGAGTGAGTGACCGCCGAGGTCAAAGAAGCTGTCGTGCGCACCGGGCCGGCCGGCCGGCCCGTCCGTGCCCAGGACCTCGCCGAAGAGGGCGGCCAGCTCCTTCTCCAGGGCGGTGCCGGGCGGCCGCTCCTCGCGGCCCGCCGCGCTGCCGGCGTCCGGCGCGGGCAGCGCCCGCCGGTCCAGCTTGCCGTTGGGGGTGCGGGGCAGGGCCGGCAGGATGACGACCATCGGCACCATGTGCCGGGGCAGTGTGCCCGCCACGTGGCGGCGCAGCGCCAGGGCGTCGGCCGCGGCTCCGGGTTCCAGGACTACGTAGCCGACCAGCCTGCGGTCACCGGGCCGGTCCGCACGGACCGCGACGGCCGCCTGAGCGACGTGGGGATGGCGGACGAGGGCCGCCTCCACCTCGCCCAGCTCGATCCGGAAGCCGTTGATCTTGACCTGGTCGTCCAGCCGTCCGAGGAACTCCAGGTTGCCGTCCGGCAGCCAGCGCACGAGGTCGCCCGTGCGGTACATCCGGGCTCCCGGCTCGCCGTGCGGGTCGGCGACGAAGCGTTCCGCGGTCAGCGAAGGCCGGCCGAGGTATCCGGTGGCCAGGCCCGGCCCGCCCAGATAGAGCTCGCCCGGCACGCCCACGGGGACCGGGCACAGTCCCTGGTCGAGAACGTAGGCGCGGGTGTTCCAGGACGGGCGGCCCACCGGGGGTGCCTGGTCGAAGGGGCCGCCGCCGACCCAGCCGGTGGCGTAGACGGGAGCCTCGGTGGGGCCGTAGATGTTGACGACGCGTGCGCCGGGGAACGCCGCCGCGATCTCGTTCGCGACCGCGGCGCCCAGCTGTTCGCCGGCCAGCACCACCGTTCCCGCGGTGACCGCCGGGTCCAGGCGCCGGACCAGGTCGGCGAAGACCGAGGGGACCCCGCTGACCAGGGCCGGCGCGGTGACCGGGCCGGCCGCCAGGGTCTCCTCCTCCGCCAGGGCGAGCAGATCCCGGTGGATCCGGACGGTGCCGCCAGTGGCGAGCGGGCCGAAGACCTCGAAGACGGAGATGTCGAAGCTGACCGAGGTGGTGGCCTGTACCTGGGCGAGCCCCTCCGTGCCGAGGAAGCCGGCCGACCAGGCCAGCAGATCGGTCATGTTGGCGTGGGAGACGACCACGCCCTTGGGCCGCCCGGTGGACCCGGACGTGTAGATGATGTACGCCGGGTCCGCCGGGCTCAGCGGGCGCGGGCGCTCGGTGTCGGTGACATCGCCGTCGGGCCGGCATGCCTGGTCGACCGCGGGATCGTCCAGGACGAGCCGCGGGACGCCGGCCGCGGGCAGCGCACGGTCCGTCCCGGCGGTGGTCACCAGGAGCGTCGGCCGGGCGTCCGTCAACAGCAGGGCGATGCGTTCCCGCGGGTACTGCGGGTCGATGGGCAGATAGGCGGCGCCGGTCTTCAGCACCGCCACCAGGGCCACGAGCAGCTCGGCGGAGCGGGGCACGGCGAGCGCGACGATGCGGCCGGGGCCGGAGCCGCGGGCGAGCAGTTCCCGGGCCAGCCGGTTGGCCCGGGAGTTCAACTCCGCGTAGTCGAGCGTGGCGCGGCCGTCGACGACGGCCGGCGCGTGCGGCCGCTCCCGCGCCCGGTCCTCGAACAGCGCCGGGAAGAGGCGGTTGCCGTCCCGTGGGACGGGATCGCCGTGCCACCGGTCGAGTCGGCGCAGTTCCGCCTCCGAGAGCAGCACGGTGTGTTCGTACCGGTCCCCGGGAGCGGTGGCCAGCGCGGTGAGCGTCCGCCGGTAGTAGCCGCCGATCTCGGCCACCTGCTCGTCGGTGAACCGGTCGGCGTCGTAGCGCAGATGCAGTCGTACCGCGGCCGAGGTGAGGTCCTGGGAGAACTCGGCGCCGAACGGGATGCTGGTGTTGGTGACGCGCCGCTCGTCGAGCACCTCCAGTTCGGCCGCCCTGTCCAGGACCGAGCGGTAGACGTGGAAGCGGGTGAAGTTGAAGAAGCTCTCGAACAGCTCCCGACCGCCGACGGCCCGCTTGATCTCCGGCATGGGGAAGCGCCGGTGCGGCTGTACGGCGATGTCGGTGCGGTTGACGGCGGTCACCAGGTCGTCCCAGGTGCCTCCGGTCAGCCGGGTCCGGAAAGGCAGGGTGTTGAGGAACATGCCCAGCACCCGGTCGCCGTCGCGGTCCTCGGTACGGCCGTTGTAGACGACGCCGGTGACGACGTCCGGGCTTCCGGTGAGCAGGGAGACCACGCGCAGGTGGGCGGCGAGCAGAAGGGTGCGCACGGGCACCCCGAGCCGTTCGGCGCACTCGTTCAGTGCCGACGCCTCGTCCTGCGGCAACTCCACGGGGACGATGCGCATGTCGGGCCGCCCCGTCGCGGGCCGCAGCCGGGGCAGCGCCGTGAACTCGCAGTCGGCCAGGTGCTCCACCCAGAAGGCGCGGTGCTCCTCGTCGGCCACGGCGGCGCGTTCTTCCGCGACGAACGCGCCGAACCGGGCCGCGGGCGGTTCGGGGAACACCACCGCGGATGTCCGGGAGCCGTCGGCGCACCGCAGATAGCGGTCGAACAGCTCGGTGATCAGCGAGCGCTCGCTCCAGCCGTCGAGGATCGCGTGGTGCTCCGTTACCCACAGCTGGAAGGTGTGGTCGGTCAGCCGCTGCGCGTGGAACCGGATCAGCGGGGCCTGCTCCCAGGAGAACGGGGTCCGCTTCTCGGTCGTGAACCGCTCGTCCAGGGCGGTTCGTCGGCCGGCCTCGTCCAGATGGCGCAGGTCCTCGAAGGAGACCGGGGCCGTGACGCGGCGGTGCACCAGCTGGAGCGGTTCGCCGAAATCCTCCAGGTGGAAGGAGGCCCGCAGGATCTGGTGGTCGGCCACCATCGAGTCCACGGCGGTGCGCCAGGCGTCCTCGGACCAGGTGGCCCGGATGTGGTACCCGCAGACGTTGTGGTAGATCCGCTCGGCCGCGTCCAGCCCGCTGTGGTAGAGCATGCCGGCCTGCAGCTGGGAGAGCGGGAAGGCGTCCTCGACATCGGCGGGCAGCGCGGCCCGGTCCTCGGCGGTCAGCAGCGACAGCGGGCGGTACCGGGTGCCCCCGCTGCCGGGGGCGACGAGGGAGGTGTGCGGGGCCAGGTCCCGGATGGTCTGGTACCGCAGGAGGTCCTGGAGCCGGAAGTCCAGCCCTCTCTCCCGGGCCCGGCTGAGCAGGGCGATGGTGCGGATCGAGTCGCCGCCCAGCAGGAAGTAGTTCTCATCGGTGCCCACCCGCTCGTGGCCGAGCACCTCGCTCCAGACCTGGACGAGGATTTCCTCCGGCCGGTTGGCCGACGCGGTGACCGGCGTGTCCGCCGCGCGGGACGGAGCGGGCAGTCGGCGCCTGTCGACCTTGCCGTTGACGGTGAGCGGGAAGCGGTCGAGCACCACGAAGGCTGCCGGAACCATGTGGGGAGGCAGCGCGTCGAGGAGGTGGTCCCGCAGCTCTGCCGGGCCCAGGCCGGCCCGCTCGGACACGACGTGGGCGACGAGCCGCGGGCCACCGTCCGGGCCGTCGTCGACGGCGGACACC
>CBFGZZ010000073.1:0-28506 GCA_965653385.1 uncultured Streptomyces sp.
GAACCGGAAAGCATCAACCGACACACATCCGTCAAGCCTCATCTGAAGCTAGACACACCCTGCGCTGCGTCTCCTGCTGCTCCGTCTGGTGCGGCTGGTTCAGCGCCGGCGTCTGCCTTCGTTCAGCCGGTCGTGCAGGCGCTGGACGCTGGCGGCCTGTTCTTCAGGCGTGTAGTTGCCACTGAGGCGCTTGCGTTGCTCCATGACGGCGCGCATGGCGTCACGGTGGGCGGTAGCGGCTTCGAACTCGGTGCTGGCCTTGGTGAACCGCTCCTCGGCGGCGGCGAGTTCGGCGGCCACCTCGTCATCGCTCTTTCCGCTGAGCCGTACCGCTTCCTCGTCCGCTCGACGCTGCGCCGCCATTTCCTCCAGCCCCTCGTTGTAGCGCTTGAGGAACTGATCGCGCGGGCTGAGCTGTCGGACGAAGACCCCCCGGCCCTGCACGGAGTAGATCAGCCCCTCCTCCTTGAGGACCCGCAGGGCGTTCTGCGCGGTGGAGTTGGCGATGCCGTACTGGGCTTGCAGGTCGCGGGCGGAGGGGAGCTTGGCCCCAGGTGCGAGCCGGCCGTCCTGGATCTGCTTGCGGAGCGCGTCAGCGGTCCGCACGTACGGGGGGCGGGGATCGTCAGCGGGGCTGTCGGCGGTCTGCCAACCGCGCCGGAGGTCACCGAGACCGGTGTACTCAGGATCGGACTCGCCCAGATCGACTTCGTCTTCCTCTGCTGCGGCCACCTCTGCTTCGGTGGTCACCATCGGCTTCGGCGCGCGTACGTAGCTGCCCCGACCGAGGACGGAGTAGATCAGCCCCTCCTCCTTGAGGACCCGCAGGGCGTTTTGGACCGTGGAGCTGGCGATGCCGAAGCGTCGTTGCAGCTCGCGCGCGGCGGGGAGCCGTTCACCTGGGCGCAGCTCGCCGTCGTGGATGGCGGTGCGTAGGACGTCGGCGGCCTGGACGTACGGCGGCCGGGGGTCCTCTCCCAGGGGCAGCTTCATGGCACGAGGGTAGCGGCGTCGGCACTCGCGGCACACTCGGGCGTCCTCGGCGTTCCAGACGTATCGCTGTAGCGATACGAATCGAGTGTTGCGGGTGTAGCGAGTGTGCCGCTATGGTCATGGCAAGTCGATCAAGCGACTCCATCGAACGAGGATGTGATGGCATGGCCATGACTCGAATCCGTGTTGCCCTGCTGCCGTCGGCGGTGTGCATCGCGGGCACCGAGCCGGTGCTGAAGATCAAGGACCCGCAGACCGGGGAGGTCGCCACCGACCGGGAGACCGGCGCGTCGCTGTACACGGTGACCGTGATGCTCATGGAGGACGGCCGCGCCGAAGTCCTGAAGATCACCGTTCCGGAGACGGGCCTGGCGGCCGGGCTCAAGCCGGGGGCGATGGTGCGGCCTGTGGAGCTGTTCGCCACCCCGTGGGCGCGGATCTTCAATGGTCAGCTCTCCGACGGTGTCGCCTACCGTGCTGCTCGCCTGGAGCTGGTGACGGTGGAGGCGAACCAGTGACCCGCTTCGAACGCCACCTGTCGGAGCGGGAGTTGTATCCGCTCCGGCCCCTGCCGGGGACCGAGGGCAAGGCCACCTTCGCCGTCTCGGCTGCCGTGCTCGATCTGCTCGGCCTGGACCCGGAACAGGCGGCCCACCTCGACCTGGCCCACGCCCTGCGCCTGATACGCGAAGAGGGGGGCTGACGTGGAAGCCGTCACGGGATACGCGTCGTACGTGCTGCCGATCGCTACGGCGCTCATCGGTGTGTGGCTGGTGTGGACGGTGGTGCGCTACGTACGGGCCGACCGGGGCACGCGGGTCAGCATGCGGCAGGCCGTCCGGGTCCGCTGGGGCTGGGTACGGCTCGCGCGGATGGCGGGACTGACGGTCACCGACAAGACACCGAGCCTGCTCGCGCAGATCACCGCCCAGAAGGACAGTCCCCCGCCCGCTCCCCGGGTGCTGACTCCGAAGATCAAGGTCAAGCCCGACCAGTTCGGGGTGATCGTGCGGGCCCGGACCCTGCCGCAGGTCGGGCTGGAGGAGTACCAGAAGTCGGCGCGGTTCCTGGCCGATGCCTGGCGGTGCACGCGGGTGTCCGTGCTGCCGGACGGCCCCGGCAAGGTGGTGATCCGGGGCGTGCGCTCCGACCCGCTGACCACGCCGACCACCCACCGGCCCACCGGCCGACCACTCACGGACCTGACGCGCTGGGAGCTGGGCGTGGACGAGTACGCCGCCCGGGTGTGCGTGCCCCTGGCGAACGTGCCCGGTGTGACGGTGGCCGGCGTCCCGGGTGCGGGCAAGACCTCGGGGGTCAACAAGTTCGTCTGCGACTTCGCACCGTCGGCCGCCGTGCAGATCGCAGCTGCGGACGGGAAGGTGTCGCGGGCATCGGAGGGCGACTACGCCGACCTGGTCAAGCGGATGTTCGCGTTCTGCGGCGACGACCTCGACGAAGCGAACGCACTGTTCAAGCGCCTGGTGGAGCTGCGCAAGCGGCGCTCGGCGACCATCCGCGACGTGCTGGGCGTCAAGAACATGTGGCACGTCGGACCCTCCCCTGAGTGGCCGCTCACGGTCCTGATCATCGATGAGGCGCACACGTACTTCCGCGAGTACAAGGGCAGCGACGCCGAGACGAAACGTTTGGCCGCGTTGACGGCGGAGAACGCCCGATTGGTGGAGGACCTGGTCAAGAAGGGCCGCAGCGTCGGCATCCTGGTGATCCTGATCAGCCAGAAGACCACCGGTGATGCCATCCCCACCTTCATCCGCGACGTGTGCCCCATCGGACTCTCCTTCGCACAGAAGACCGTCGAAGCCGCGGTCGCCGCACTCGGCGAGGACATCCGCAACTGGCCCGATTCCAGCCCGGTGACCTTGCAGGACCCCGCCTACGTCGGCGTCGCGGTGATGGCGATGCAGGGCCGCCCGGGCTACACCCGCATCCGCACCCCCTACGTCTCCGACGCCGACGCCGCCCGCGTCGCGGACGCCACTTCGCACCTGACCGCCGACCCGGACCTGTGCCTGGACGCTCTCCTCCGTACGACCGGCCGGACGGCACCGCCCACACCCTCGCTCACCAAGTGATCCCGAAACGCCCACGCCAGAAAGGAGGTTGAGATCATGGCGGAGGAACGGTTCACCCGGCGCACCGTGACCGTGGTCATGGCGGTCATCGCGGCCCTGGCCTTCGTCTTCTCCTTCGGCAACGTCTGGGCGCTCGCCCTACGCCTCGGCGTCCCGCGTCCGATCGCGCCGCTGATCGCCCCCATGGTGGATCTGTCCGTCGTCGGACTCCTGGTCGCACTGCGCTTCCTGGCCCTGCGCGGCGCACCCAAGGCGGAGCTGCGGGCCGGCACCCGGCTGCTGCACCTGTGCGGACTGCTCACCCTCGCCCTGAACACCGCCGAACCCCTGCTGACCGGACGCTACGGCCGCGCCTGCCTGGACACCGTCGCCCCGCTCCTGCTCCTCGGCTGGGGCCACGTCGGCCCCGCCTTCCTCGCCCAGTTCCACACACCCATCGTCCCCGCCCCGCACCCGGAGGAAATTGCCGCTCCTCTCTCCGAGCCGGTGCCCGACGAGGCATCCGCACCCGAATCAGCACCCACGGTCCCCGTCCCGGTCACCGCGGCCTCGCCGGTCGAAGAGCCGAAGCCCATCCCAGCTCCGACCGCCATCTCCAAGACAGCCCACTCCGCCTCCGGCCCGGCGCTGCCGGCGGCCCTGCTGAACGCGGCCCGGCGCATCGCGGACACCCACCGTGCCGAGCACGAAGCGCCGATCACAGCGGCCCAGTTGGGGATTCGCATGGGCGTCGCCCTGCCGGTGGCCACCGCCGCACTCGCTCAGCTCTGAGCCCCGGCCCTCATCGGCCGCATCCCCCTCGCTCAACCCCACGCCCACCCGCTGGGCCTGGTTCGTCATGCCCCGAGCAGCACCAACATGCCTTGCCGACTGGCCGGTTGCTGCTCGGGGCTACCCACCCGACAGAAGGGACACGCCCCAAATGATCACCCTGGACCTGCGCCACGTGGCAAGCCCCGCCGTGCGGGACCTGCTTCACCTGGTCAACCACCCCGACTTCGACCGCGCACAGCAGCAGATCGAACGCCTCGGCGGCTGCACCGAACCCGTCCGCCTCACGGGCCACACCATTACCGTCGACACCACTACCGGTGAAGTCCTGCATCGCTACTCCACCGACACCGAGCCCACCGGCAGCCTGCTCACCACCTGCGGCAACCGCCGCGCCTCCCGCTGCCCGGCCTGCTCCCGCCTCTACGCCACCGACACCTACCACCTCATCCGCGCCGGCCTGACCGGCGGCAAGACCGTCCCCGACACCGTCCGCACCCACCCCCGCGTCTTCGCCACCCTCACCGCACCCTCCTTCGGCCCCGTCCACAACCGCCCCGACACCCGGCCCTGCCGCTGCGGCACCCGCCACGACCCCACGGACCCGCTGCTCGGTACGCCGCTCAACCCGGCAACGTACGACTACGTCGGCGCGGTCCTGTTCAACGCCCACGCCGGAGTCTTGTGGGCCCGCTTCACCACCTACCTGCGCCGGGAGATCGCCACCCGGCTCGGTATGACGCAGAAGGCTGCACGCGCGGCGTTGCGGGTGTCCTTCGCGAAGGTCGCCGAGTACCAGAAGCGCGGCCTGGTCCACTTCCACGCCGTGATCCGACTCGACGGCCCCGACGGCAGCACACAGCCCCCGCCCCCGTACGCCACGGTCGCCGTGCTCACCGACGCCATCAGGGCCGCCGCACCACGCGCCCGCATCTCAGTCACCTCGGACGCGATCGGGGAACGCGAACTCACCTGGGGCCAGCAACTCGACGTACGCGAGATCGCCGCCTTCGGCACCGACAGCGAACTCACCGACCAGGCCGTCGCCGCCTACGTGGCGAAGTACGCCGCCAAGTCCGCCGACGCCTCCGGCGCCCTCGACCGCTCCCTGTTCTGCCGCCCCTGCCAGGGCCGCGGCGCCACCGTGCTGCCCCACGGGACTCCACTCCCGTGCACCGCATGCGACGGAACCGGACAGGCCCGGCCGCTGCCCCAGCTCGCCGTCGCCCGGCACGTGCGGCAGATGATCCGTACCTGCTGGGAGCTGGGCAGGCTGCCTGAGTTCGACCACCTGAAGCTCTGGAAGTGGGCGCACATGCTCGGCTTCCGGGGCCACTTCTCCACCAAGTCCCGCCGCTACTCCGTCACGCTCGGCGCGCTGCGCGATGCCCGCCTCGCCTGGCGCACCGAACAGGCCCGCGCCCACACCGGCCTGCCCGAGCCGGACCCGACGACCACGCTCGTCGTCGGTCGGTGGGACTACCTGGGCGCGGGCTACAGCCCCGGCGCCGCACTCCTCGCCGCCGGCGTGTGGCACCGCAAGGAACTGGAACGACGGTTCATCGCGGAAGGCGGCAGTTGATGACCTCGCCACCGCCGACCGTCCTCGGCACGGAAGCGGTCCCGGTGCTGGATCTGCTGACGGTGCCCCAGGTGATGGCCCGCCTCCAGCTCGGCCGCTCCGCGGTCTACGACCTGCTGCGCTCCGGTCAGCTCGCCTCGATCACTCTCGGCCGCGCCCGCCGCATCCCCACCCACGCGCTCACCGACTTCATCCACGCCCGACTCGAACAGGAAGCCGCCTGATGACCACGCCCCGCGACACCCCCGCCTCCCGCCGTGTCCGCGCCAACGGCGATGGGACTGTCTACCAGCGCAAGGACAGCCGCTGGGAAGCCGCTGGATACGTCCTCGCTCCCGGCAACACCCGCAAGCGCGTCCGCGTCTACGGCACCACCAGGAGGGAGGCCCTGGCGAAGCTCACGGAGAAGATCGCCGCCAGCAACCGTGGTGTCCCCGTCCCGTCTGCGCAGGGCAGCGTGGCTGCGTATCTGACGTACTGGCTCGACGCTGTCGCCGTCCACCAGCTCCGCGAGAACACGCACACCCGCTACACCGCCGTCGCCCGGCTCTACCTCATCCCCGGCCTCGGTCGGAAGAAGCTCGCGAAGCTCACCGCCAAGGACGTCCGCACCTGGCTCAACCAGCTCCGCACCACCTGCCAGTGCTGCACCCGCGGCCTCGACGCGGCCCGTGAACAACCCCTTTGCTGCGCCGCCGGGAAGTGCTGCTCCAAGCGGCTCTCGCCCCTGACCCTCGCCTACGTGCACTCCGTCCTCAAGTCCGCCCTGGAGCACGCCGTGCGCGAGGAGGAGATCCCACGCAACGTCGCCCGCAACGTCCGCACCGGCACACCCCGCCCCCGCCGCTTCGAACCCCTCACCGCCGACGAAGCCCGCAAGTTCCTGGCCACCGCCAACGGCCACCGGTTGCAGTCACTGTTCGAACTCGCCCTGCACACCGGGCTCCGCAAGGGCGAACTCCTCGGCCTGCGCTGGGAAGATCTCGACCTCGACGCGGGCACGGCCGCCATCCGCCGCACACTTCAGCGCACCAGCACCGGCGGGCTCACCACGCTGCCCACCAAAACGTGCGCCTCCGAGCGCCGCATCGCCCTTCCCACCCGTTGCCTCCATTCGCTGAAGCTCCACCACGAACAGCAGAAGCGCGAGCGTGAGGCCGCGGGCGCCATGTGGCAGCGTGACGAGCCCGTGTTCACCACGGTGCAGGGCAGACCGATCGACCCGACCAACCTCACCCGCACCTTCAACGCGCTCCTCCACAAGGCCAGCCTCCGCCGCATCCGCTTTCACGACCTCCGCCACTCCACTGCCACCCTGCTCTTGGAACAGGGTGTCGAACTCGTCGTGATCAAAGAACTCCTCGGCCATGCCCACATCGGCGTCACCGCCACGGTCTACGCTCACGTCCGACTCCGCCTCCCGCGCGATGCCATCGACCTCCTCGGCCGCGCCCTCGACCCCCCCTGAAATACGTAGGGCACGGGCGGGGGACACCAGGTGTCCGCCGCCGTTGCCGTCAACTACTGCCGTCAAGCTCCCCTGGAGCCCCACGTGCAAGGCCGCAGGTTTGCTGTCACAACCCTACGAAGCCGATGCAGCCTACGCGCGGGAGACCTTACGCCTCATCCGCCTGCTCTTCGGCAATTCGGCGAGCCGCGTCATCCGCAACTTCACTCCACACGATCAACCCCTCGGATTCGAATTCTTTCAGGAGGGCCTGCCGAATTTCGTCCACCGGGCGCCCCTTGTGGGTCCCGCGGACCTTCCCAAAGGCGCGTTCAAATTTACGCAAATGCTCTTGAACGCGAGGAATATCCTTGTCGTACTCTGCGGGATCGACCATGCGAACGTCACCACCTATCACTTTCAGAGCCACACGGCCCTCATAGGTTCCTGCGATAGACCTGCTGCAGGTGCGACAGGGCTCCTGGGCCGAAGATGTGCTCGACTCTCCCGCTCACCTCGTCAGTGACCCGTGTAGTTATATGGCCTTCTGCCGTCAATCGATCGTACGTGCACTTACACATACGGAAGATGAGAATGGCTGGGCGATCTCCGGAAGCGGTGCGACTTCCACCGAATGTCGCAGCAGCGCTGAGAGTGTCCGAATCCCCGGGACTCACCCGATACGTAAACAGGTTCCCTGGCTGCCCAACAGATCCGCCACTCGAATTCGCGCGAGCCGCATCACCGCTGAGCCCATTCGCCTCGATGTTGTCGGCATGGGTCGAGCTCGTTCCATGCACGAAGTCCATCGACTCATTGCAGTTGTGAACCAGGACCGGCGTCGCCCCCGCCAGCACATAGTACGTGTGGATGTCGGTGACAGTGAGGTTATGGACGATGGCGTTGGTTGCGGTCCAGGCCCGGACCGCGGTGATCTGGACGTGAGTGCCACTGCCGGTCTGGAGCCAGGTGTCGGCCTTGAGTTGGTCGGCGCGGAGCCATTCGCGGAGTTGGGGGACCCAGAAGGGGTGGCCGTCGGTAGCGGTGACGGTCTCGGTCCGGGTGCCGTTGTGGCCGTCGGTGTCGATCGTGACCTTGACGAGGTGCTTCTCGCCCTTGCCGATGATGGCGGCGGAGACGGTCTTGGTTTCGGTTGTGCCGGTTTCCGGGTCGGTGGCGAGGACCTTGTCGCCGGGTTTGATGTCCTTGATGAGCTTGGTGGTGCCGTCGGCCATCAGGACACCGGTGTCGGGGGTGAAGCTGTTTTTGGTGCAGGAGGCGGCTGCGCCGCTACCGCCGTTGCCGGGGCTCGATCCTCCGCTGTCGCCAGTCTTCTTCGCTGCCGCGGCTTTTGCTTCCTCGGCTTTCTTCGCTGCCTTGGCGGCGTCGGCCTGTTTCCTCCAGTCGGCATAGTCCTCGGCGTACTTGGCCATGGCTTTGGCGTCTGCTTCGGAGCGGCGCAGCACGCCGGTGGCCCATTTGACCTCGTCTCCCCACTTGCGGTAGGCGCTCCAGGCCCTGTCCAGTGCCTTGACGATGCGTTTGGCTTTGCCTGCCCAGGGGAGTACGGCTTCGGCGGCGAGCATGCCGCAGGTGAGGAGGTCACCGCCGAGGCATGCCTTGATGTCGTTGTAGCCGCTGACGTCCTTGAGCACTTCCTTGGCCACCCGCAGGGCCACGTCTACAGGTCGTTGGGTCTTGACCCAGTTGGCTTGCTTGACGTCGGACTCGCTGACGGTCCGGGTGGGGGGAGCAGGTGGCGGCGGTATGTAGCTGTCGCCACCGCTATTGCCGCCGCCTCCGCCGCCTCCGGTGTGTACGGGGCCGGGGCCGCACTCGTTCCAGCCGCCAGCGCAGTCTGCCAGGCGCAGGCCGGTGGGGTCGGAGAAGGTGATCGGGCTGTTGCCGGCGTAGGCGTAGGGGTGGAGGGCCGCGGAGTCGGCGGTGTCCATGAGGGGGTCGACGGAGATGAACCGTCCGAGTGCCGGATCGTATTCACGGGCGCCGAGGTGGGTCAGGCCGGTGGATTCGTCGAGGGTGCCGCCGACGAAGCCCTTCTCTCCGGGCCACAGTGAGGGTGTGGTGCCGCGGGCTTCGCCGAAGGGGGTGAACTTGCGGCGGGTGACGGCCTTGGTACTGGCGTCCACGGCGGTGGTGGCGGTGCCGTTGCGGTCGCTGAGCAAGTAAGAGGTGGTGATCTCGCCTGCTTGTGCGGTGCGGACCATGACGGGCCCAGCCGGGTGCTGGTAGTAGCGGGTGCCCTTCAGCGTTGAGGTGGCTTTGTCGAGGCGAACCTCGGTGCCGGGGAGGTAGAGCGTGGTTCCGGTGGGGTCGCGGCGGATGAGCCGGTTCCCGCCCACGTCGTACACGTACTCGGTGGTCTTGTCGCCCTCGGTGACGGACTTGAGATGGCCTTCAAGGTCCCAGTCGAGGTTCTGGGTGGCGCCCATGACGGCGCGCTGGATGGTGTTGCCGGCGCTGTCGTAGTGGTAGGTGTCGGTTCGCTGTCCCTCGGGGCCGGTGGTGTTAACGCTGCCGAGCCGGCTGGTGGTGGCTCCGGTTTCGTAGGTGTAGGTGCGCTTGACGTCCTTGGTGGTGTCGCCGGTGGGGTTGTGCTGGTGCTCGGTCTTGCGGTTGCCGACCGCGTCGAAGGTGTAGGAGGTCCAGTACGGGTCCGGGCCGCCGACCTTGGGGCCGCCGCTGGGCTGGGTGGTGGCGGGCTTGGCGGCGCAGTCGTCGGTGGCGGTCCAGGCTTCGGTCATGCGCCGCTGGTAGTCGTAGGCGAAGCACTGGGTGTCGGTGGTGGCCGCGGTGGGGTTGGGCCCCTGGGCGTCCTTGATCCTGAGGATGTTGCCAGTGGGGTCGTAGGCGGTGGTGGTGTCGCTGATCCTGGTGGTGCTGGTGGTGCCGGTCTCCTGGTCGTGGACGGTGCGGGTGGGGCGGCGGGTCTGCTCGTCGAACTCGTAGCTGGAGATGAGCTGCTGGCCGGCCGGGCCGACCCGGGTGCGCAGCAGGTCACCGAGGGGGCTGTATTCGGTAGAGGCGACGAACGTCTTTCCGGCCACCGCCATGGTGGTGATCTGGTCCAGGCCGTTGTAGCCGGTGCTGACGCGTTCCCGGGGGAAGCCGCCTGCGGCCGGCTGGATCTGGGCGATCGGCTGGCCGACGGTCTTGCTGTAGTAGTTCGTGTAGAGGTACTCGCCGGCGAGTTTGCCTTCCTCGGCCGGGATGGTGATCTTCGTGCCGGTGGGGCGGTATTCGGTGTCGTACCCGGTGATGGCCTGGGTGTAGGCGGCGCCGTCGATGTAGCGGGTGGAGGCGACGGGCAGTCCGACCGCGCCGGGCAGGCTGTCGTAGGTCTGCTCGGTGAGTCTGGTGCCGTCCAGCGTGGTGTCGTGGGTGGCGGTGACCCGGCCCAGCGCGTCGTAGGCGAAGGCGATGGTCTTCTTGTTGTTCGTGACGGTCAGTACACGGTCACCCTTGTCGAAGACGGTGGTCGTCGTGCCCTTGTCCGGGTCGGTCGTCTCATGGAGACGTCCGCGCAGGTCGTACTTGTATCCCCAGGTGTTGCCGCCCTGGTCGGTCACCGATTCCAGGCGGCCCTTGCGGTCGTACCGATAGTTGATGGCGTCGTAGGCGCCGGTTGGGGAGGACCCCTTGAACTGCTGCAGCTGGGTCTTGCGGCCCTGGGCGTCGATCAGGGACTTGGTCGGAGTGTCGCCCTGGGGCGGGTCGACGGCGATCCAGTCACCGCCGTAGGTGGTGGTCGTGCGCCAGGTCTCCTGGCCGAGTTTGCGGGAGACGGTCGCTACCGGGCGGCCCATGCCGTCGTAGTCGGTGCGCGTGGATGAGGGAATCTCGTTGTCGTTGGCGTCGAACAACTCGGGTTCGGGGGCAGAGCTGTTGAAGTAGGCGCCGTTCTCCTTCCAGACCAGGCCGCGGCTGTCGTAGAAGGTGTCGGTGACGACACGGCCTCCGTCGAGGGCCTTCTGCTGAGTCTGGATCAGCCGCAGCATGCCGTCGTAGAGGTCGTAGCTGGTGCGGTAGGTGCCGTTCTCGAGCAGCCTCTTGTTGGTGATGACTGTCGGGCGGCCGTCGGAGCGCACGTCGTAGTCGAACTCGGCGTCGGGGATGGTGGTGGCCGGGTCGCGGTCGGGCGACCAGGTCTTGGTCAGGCGTCCGAGTGCGTCGTACTCCATGGAAGTGCGGCGCTTGTTGGTGTCCTCCTCGGCCAGGATCATGCCCCGGCCGGCGTCGAGTTCGACCGTGCTGCTGTGGCCGAGGGTGTTCGTCGTGGTGATCTTTGTGGCGATCGAACCGGAGGCCGGCGCGTAGGCCATGGTGGTCGTCTTGCCGTAGACATCGGTGACCGAGGTGGGACGGCCGTAGGCGTCTACGGTGGTTTCGCCGGTCAGGGTGTACTTCGGCGTGGACCCCTCGTACGAGGAAAGGGACTCGCCTTTGATGACGTTGCCCTTGTCGTCGTAGTGGACGCGGATGTCGGAGACGACGTCCGCGGGACGCGCGATGCCGGTGGCGTCGCATGCTTTGGCGAGGGTCTCGATGCGGGTCTGCAGCGCCGGCATCCAGGTAGCCGAGCCGGTCAGGTACTCGTAGCGGGTGCAGGTGTCGTCGTCGCTCTTGGAGAGGTCGCCGCGGTCAGTGGTCTCCTTGACCAGACCATAGGAGCCGTAAGTGTGCTCGACGGCGGTGCGACGCTGTCCGCGCCCGTCGGACAGGACAGTGCGCGAGGCGGTCTTGGCCGGGGTGCTCACCCATGCTTCGAGGGGCTCGGCGCCGTCGGTCCGCTTACGGGTGGCCGTGGGGCCCTGGCGGCCGGGGCTGTAGAGCGTGGCGGACTGCAGCGGTCCACCCTCACCATTGTAATAGAGGGTTTCACGGACCTGGCCCGCGTACTGTTCCAGGTCGTCGGTCGTGCCGCCCTCGGAGTCGGTGATCTGAACGGCCCGTTTGCCGTCGGTGGCGGACGGCAGTCTGTCGCCGTGCATGCCGCGGTAGTAGACGTTCTCCACCATGGAGCGTTTGTCCGGGGCGATGCCTTGGAGGGTGCGGACCTTCTGGTAGCCGCGCCACTGGTTCCAGGTGCGGGCCTTCTCGCTGAGCATCTCGCTGTCGTCGTCCCACGCCCAGGCGGGCTTGCCCACGTACTCGTAGGCGACTTCCTTGGCCGTGGACAGGTCGTTCTTGTCCTGTTCGCGGACTTTGGCCACGACGTGCTTGTGGAACCAGTCGGTGGAGTAGATGCGCTTCATTCCGGTCGGGTCGGTCGGGTCCGCGGACTCGACCACCACCGGGTAGCAGCGCATGGTGTTCGTCTCGGGCGAGGCAGGCAGCTTCTTCGGGTCACTCTGCGCACTGCACTCCGTAGGCAGGTATTCGACGCCGATGACACCGCCCGTCTCGGTGTGGACCTGCTCGATGCGCCAACGCAGGTAGGGCGGATTGCCGTCGGTGTTGTCGTCGACCCGGTTCGGCAGCTGCTTGCCGGTGAAGGTGACCGCAGGCATGGTGACGGGTGTGCTGTCGGGGCCGTTCTTGCCGGTGTGCTGGATCTTGGCGAGCCACAGTGGGTAGTCGCCGTCGACTCCGCCGTCCCCGGTGGGCGGGAAGTTCTGCGTCAGCTTCCAGGTGTCCACCGGCTCGTGCTTGCCGCTCTTGAGGACCTCGGTCGTCACCGCGGTCAGCTGTTTGCGGCTGAAGAAGGTAGGGGAATAGCGGTCCTTGCAGTCCTTGCCCTTGGCGCACAGCTGGTCGGCCGGCACGTCGGGCCAGTTGCGGGCCACCTCCCAGGTGGCCTCCGGCGTCAGCTTGTCCTCGGCGCAGTCGAAGGCATCGGTCCTGACGCAGCGTTCGGCGACGGTGAAGGACACCCGGGCGGGCGCCGCTGCGAACAGGTCGGTGTTGCGCAGGCCGTAGTCGATGCGCTCGAGCCAGCCGCCGCGGTCGTAGCCGCGGTTGGTGGACTTGCCGTCCTTTTGGGCGTTGGAGCCGTAGTGGTTGCCTTCCTTCTTGTACCAGTAGGTCATGGCGTTGCCCCGGGGATCCACGACGTAGTCGAGGTTCCAGCGCCACACCTGGTCGCACACCGAGTCGGCGTAGGACGCCTTGTAGCAGTCCTCTCCGGGATGGTTGCCGTAGACGGGCACCTTCCAGGCGGAGTTGGTCTGCGCCTTGTCGGCCTTCCACTCCGGGAGCAGGTTCAGTCCGAAGTAGTACTGCATGCCCTGGGTGGTGGTCACACGCCAGTACTGACGGGCCACACCATCGATGGTGTCGGAGACGAGGTCGACCTTCGAGCCGTCGTCACTGGCCGGGCGCCACTTCTTGGTCTCGTCGTCCAGGACGAGCTGGGTGGAGGCCCCGTTCAGCGACATCGTGACCATGGGCGGGCCCTGACACAGGTCGCCGGTGGCCTGATCGGGGTTGTTGTACCCACTCTTCTTCCGGTCGTTCGCACACGGTACGAAGGTCCGCTCGACGAAGTTCGATCCCAGGTCCCAGCCGTCACCGACCCAGGAGGCCTGCTGGGACGAGGCGGAGGTACGGCCGTCCACGGCGGCGGAGGAGTACGAGAGCGCCAGGGCTGGTCCCGGCCCGCCCAGAGAGGCGGGCACCTCC
Organism: uncultured Streptomyces sp.; assembly: GCA_965653385.1. Taxonomy (GTDB): domain Bacteria; phylum Actinomycetota; class Actinomycetes; order Streptomycetales; family Streptomycetaceae; genus Streptomyces. The sequence goes on from CBFGZZ010000073.1 coordinate 13,529, forward strand.
ATGGGGTACGACCATGAGAAGCCGCCCGAGGAACCGCCCCCCTGCCACGATCCGGACGCGGACAGCGATGTGGCCCGGTAGTCGCCCTTGGCCCCCTGCGCGCCGGCGGTGGCGGCGAGCACCACCGGGGAGCCCGCTGTGCCGTCGGCGGTCACCGCCGGCAGCTGGATGTGGGCCTTCAGCGTGCCGGTGGCCACATCGTTCTCGGTGACGACGGGCGTGCGGGCCTGGCACTTCGCAGCAGCCGGATCCGTGAGCACACACGCGGGCAGCGCGACGAACTTCAACCGCGAACCCCAACCGCCGCCGTAGGCGTTACGGAAGCCCGTGTAGTCCAGTTCCACCTCAAGGGGGGCCGAACCGGCGGCGGTGTCGGCGCGCTCCACCGTGAGCAGTACCCCGTCGACGCCGGCCCGCATGGCGGCCTTGCGGTCCCGCATCGTCACCTTGGCGCGCATCGGGTCCTGGGTCGCGGACGCACCGGTATTGCCCTTGGCGGACGGCTTGGGTCCTGCTGCGATACGTACCGGGAGTGTTCCAGCCCGCACCTTGGTGCCCTGCTTGCCCGGAGCGCCTTGTGCGGTGCGTGCGCCGACCGCCTGCGGAAGGTCCACAGCAGAGGTGCCAGGCTTGGGCCAGACGACACTCGGCGCCTTCTTCCAGGCGCGTTTCTGGGTCTCGTCCGCGTGCTTCTGGGGACGTAGCTGCACGGATTTCCCTGACACATGGGCCAGCTCTTGCTTGTCCGGCAGCGAAACACCCTCCGCCGCCTGCGCCGGAATTGCGGGCAACCCGGACATTAAAAGCGCGCTTGTCACGGTGGAAAGGACGAACCGAGCGCGTCTGCGCTTTCGCGTCCGGCGTTCCCCATCCCCCGCACGCATGCCGAACGACTTCAACCCAGCCCCCTGGATGGTCACAAGTTGCCCCGGAAGCTATCACTGGGTGATCACAAGCGAAAGGGCGGATTTTAACCAGGTCTTCACGTGCGGCCGGAAATAGCTACCGCATTGCCCCGCAGACACGGCTGAAGAGCGTCAATACCTGCCACAAGGTGCGTTGCTGTGTCAGTCGGGGCAGGATCGCCACGGACGCTCGCAGGCTGCTAGAAAGCTGTGCACACAGGCCTCGCAACGGCACCAGCCAGCCACGTCGGCAGGGAACGGAGCGAGACATTGGGGGGCCGTCGAGCCATACGAAGACGGCGACGGAGAAACGAGAAGAGATTTCCTTGACATACACGAAAAGGGCCGCTCCCGGCTCCGGGGGGACACGCAGGAAAGCAACATCCGCGGTTACCCTCATGGCCCTCGCGGCAGCCACCCTCGCACTTCCTGCGACAACCAGAAGTGCATCAGCAGATGAGTCCGACACCACCCAGTCCACGCTCACGGCAAACGAACAGCAGCAGAAAGAGATAGGCCGAGGGAAAGCCGAAGCCAAAGAAACAGGTAAACCTGTAGAAATACCGTCGGGGCGCACCGAGACCGAAGAGCTCTACGTGAACCCCGACGGAACACTCCGTGTCGACCAAGCACTCGTACCCGTCCGCACATGGCGCAACGGCTCCCTGGTGCAGATCGACACCACACTTGCGGTGGAGAACAACCGCGTCGAACCGAAAGCCGTGGGTCTCGACCTCTCCTTGTCCAACGGAGGGGACAAGGAGCTGGCAACGCTCGGCAGCTCCGGCAGACACATCACCCTGACCTGGCCCAACACCCTGCCGAAGCCGACACTGGACAACAACACGGCGACCTACCCCGAGGTGTTCCCCGGAGTCGACCTCAAGGTCACCACCGGCAGTTCCTCGTTCTCCCACTCCCTGATCGTCAAATCCGCCCAAGCAGCCCAGAACCCCGACCTCGAGACCATCACCTTCGGAATCGACACCAATGGACTCGATCTCCAGGCATCACCAAACGGCGAGGTACGCGCCGTCGACGCCGCAGGACAGACCGTCTTCGCCACCCCGACACCCCGCATGTGGGACTCGGCAGGCGCCACACCTCAGATCGACACGAAAGCAAAGACTCAAGCCACCACCGCCGAGGAACCCGACACACCACGCGACCCCGCCGAAGGATCCCCAGAAGGCTCACGACAGGGCGACCTGAAGGTCGCGCTGGATGACACCACCCTCACGCTCACTCCCGACCAACAACTCCTCACAGCACCCGACACCGTCTTCCCCGTGGTCATCGACCCCACGTGGGCCAAGCCCGCCTGGAAGAACGCCTGGTCAGTGGCGTACAAGCACACCGCCTGGCCCAGTACCGCCAGCACCGTCTACTACAACGGCGGAACTCTCTCCAAAAGCGCCCGTGTCGGCTACGCCAACGACAACGAAAACGGTGGCACCGTCCGAGCCAACACCTACTTCCGCATCGGAACGGGCAATCTGGCCGGCAAGCAGATACTCGAGTCCACCCTGCGCATCAAACAGACCCACGCCGGCTCCTGGTCCTGCAAGTCCGGACAACTGCAGATACGCAGTATCGGCAAAACCCTTCCCACGAACATCACCTGGAACAACCAGCCCACCTGGGGAGGCGTCGTCGACTCCTCCGGAGAATCATTCGGCGGCCGCAACTGCCCCGCTGACAGCGCCGGACTCGTCGAATTCGACGTCACTTCGGCGGTCAGCTCAGCCGCCCGCGGCAAATGGGCCAACTGGGCGTTCGTCCTGACGTCGAAGAACACCACCATCGACACCTCGTGGCGGCTCTTCGACCCCAACACGGCCCGCATTTCCACCTACTACAACACTGCTCCCGCCAAGCCCACCGAACGCTCCATCAACCCCTCCGTCCCATGCGCCGGCGGCACCATCGGCCTGACCGACTACATCACCCTGCGCGCACGTGTGAAGGACGCTGACGACACCACGCTCACCGCCGAGTTCCTCTACGCTCCCCTCAACGCCGACGAGGACGTCATCCGCAACAAGCGCACCGCGGCACGCAACACGAACGCCTCCCTGCGCATCGACACCAAAACGCTCGCCACCGGCACGTACTGGTGGGACGTGAGGGCCAGCGACGGACGCGCCAACAGCCCCTGGGCCGGCCGCTGCAAGTTCAGCATCGACAAAGACCGCCCCTCCAACCTGCCCGGAGTCACCTCCCAGCAGTTCCCCGCGGACACCGACGGAGCCCCAGCGCGGACCGAGGGCACCTTCGTCTTCACCGCCAACAGCATCAAGGACGTCACGCGCTACGCCTGGTGGACGGAAGACGACACCACCGAGCGCTACGTCGACGCGGTCACCCCCGGCGGGCCCTCCCCGGCAGTCAAGTACACGCCCGTCGCCGCAGGACCGCAGTATCTGTACGTCCGCAGCCTCGACGCCGCCGGAAACCGCTCCGACGTGCGCAGCCACCTCTTCATCCCGACCCGGTCCGCCACGCGCGACAGACCCGGCGACCTGAACGGGGACCACAACGTCGACTTGTGGTCGGTAGACCCGGGCTCCGGCGCGCTGCGACTGCACCCCGGCCTGGGCAACGGCAAATTCGGCGTCAGTCGCGACGCAGCACCATCTTCCTTCGCCGGCATGTCCTTCGCCCACCGCGGCAGTTGGAACGAGGACTACTACGAAGATCTCATCGCCCTCCAGGACGGGGCCGAAGACCCCAACCGCAAAGAACTATGGGTCTACGCCAACAGCGGCAACGGAGAACTCGCCCGTGACGGCAGCGGACGCTTCGAACTCACGGTTCTGGAGGACAGTGAGAACCACTGGCACAACGCCGACCAAGTCCTGTCCATCGGCAGCCTCAACGACGACAACGGCGACGGCGAGATCAGCGACGCTGACGCCCCCGACCTGCTCGTCAAGGCGCAAGGCCAACTGTGGTTGTACCTCGGCTCACAGGGGAGTCCCTACCTGGACGAGGTCAGCTTCGGGGCCATTCTCCTCGGCAACGCCGACTGGCAGAACATGACACTCCTGGCACCGGGAGACCTCAACGGAGACAAACTCCCCGAACTGTGGGCTCGCGACACCCAGAGTGGAAGCATCCACCAGTACACCAGCCGCGTGACGAGCGACACCGACTCCCTCACCGTGGCCGATCTCGCCGTCTACGGCGATCCCACCGTGCGCCAGAACGCCATCGGCAGCGGCTTCACCGGCACCCGATACCCGCACCTGTCCACCAACGGAGACTTCGAGAACAACGGATACGCCGACCTCTGGGCACGCGACGGAGAAGGCAAGGTCATCGAATTCCCCGGCCAAGCCCTCACCAGCGGCAGCGCCTTCACAACCCCACGCGACCTGGTCATGAGCGGCACCCCCTGGGCGGTGTGCGAATCCTTCCCCGCCACAGCCGCCTCCACTGCCACACACCAGCTGTGCGGCCCCGTGCTGGCCAAGTACAAGGCTCTGGGCGGCCCGTCCTCCTTCGGCTACCCCAGCACCGACACCGTCACCGCTCCGGATAAAGTCGGCCGATACGCCCATTTCAAGTCCGACGGGTCCACCAGCATCAACCGCTCCATCTACTGGAGCCCGAACACCGGAGCCTGGGCCGTACGCGGTGCCATCTGGGCCAAATGGACAGCCATGGCCCGCGAAGGCGGAATCCTCGGCTACCCCACCAGCGACGAGCGACGCACCAGCGACGGGACCGGATTCTTCGCGACGTTCAGCAAGGGCGGACGTGCCGGAGCCATCTACTGGGTCTCCGAGTTCGGGGCGCACTCGATACAGGGCGGCATCTATGCCCGCTACCGCGAGATGGGCGCCACAGTGGCCCTCGGCTACCCGACCACCGACGAACTGATCCTCTCCACACGTTCCGGCCGCTACCAGCACTTCCGCCAGCGCGACGACGCGGTCGACACCGGATCCATCTACTGGAGCAGTGCCACCGGCGCCTGGCCCGTGACCAACGCCATCCGCACCAAATGGCTCGCCCTGAAGGGGACCGACGGATGGCTCGGCCTTCCCCGCTCATACGAGGAAGAGGTGACCGGCGGCGTCAGCACCACTTTCGAGAACGGCTACATCCGCTGGAATCGGTACAGCCGCACAACCCTCGAGCACAAACCCGAGGACCGCACGGCACACCTGCGCACCGACCTGATGGGCGACGTCGACGGTGACCAACGCTCCGACCTGATCACGGTCTACAACTACGCAGAAGGCACCGCCTCGCTGCACACCCTCACCGCCGACGAGCAGGGCCACTTCGCTCCCCCCAAGCAAGCCTGGGTCAGCGGCAAGGGCAACTTCTACTACGAGCAAGCCCGTTACACCGCAGGCGACTTCAACGGCGACGGCCGCGACGACGTCGCCGCACTCTACGGATACTCCGACGGAACCGTCGCCGCCTTGACCTTCGTCAGCGAGGGCGACGGCACCTTCAGGCACTGGGTCAAAGGCGCTGCACTGCCTGCAGACTGGGACTGGGACCGCACCAAGCTCGTCGCCGGCGACTTCAACGGCGACCAACGCTCCGATCTCGCAGTCGTCTACGACTACGGCGACGGCGTCACCGGCACCCACACACTGCTCGCGAAGACCGACGGCACCTTCAACGCCCCCACAGCCAGCTGGAAATCCGGCAGCGGCAACTGGTACTCCTCCAGCGTCACCTACTCCGCAGGCGACGCCAACGGCGACGGCCGGGACGACATCATCGCCTACTACGGCTACGGCAACGGAGAGGCAGCACTGTTCACCCTCCCGGCCACAGCCGACGGAGGCTTCACCACTCCCGTCAAATCCTGGACGGCTGCTGCCGGCATCTGGAACCAGGCCGACATCAGATTCACCACTGGTGACTACAACGGTGACGGCCGCCACGACGCCGCCTTCATCTACGACTACGGCGACGGCGTCACCGGCGCCCACACCTTCACCGCCAACACCAACGGAGGATTCGGCGCTCCCGCCGCCAGCTGGAAGTCCGGCACCGGAAACTGGCACTCCAGCAGCACAGGCGCCGCCGTATCCGGCGACACCAACAACGACGGCCGCGCAGACATCGCCACCATGTACAACTACGCGATCGGCGCCAGTCGCGCTTACACCCTGCTCAGCCAGCCGGACGGAACCTTCCCAGGACCGCGCGGATCCTGGTATGCCGACCCCGGCACCTGGTAACCACTAACAACACCAGACCCCAGAGCCGCCGAGCAGCATGAGTTGCTCGGCGGCTCTGCCATCCCCTCACCATGCAAGACGATGCGTATCGTCTCCACTCGCACGACACCTGAAGCCCGAGATCCGCATGGCAGGCCGGCGCCCGCTCCAGACCCGGCCCACACATCCCCGTCACCCCCTAACCGACATGGCCTGCAAGAAACTTGACGAATGCTCACTTTGCCCAACTGACAGCCCATCAACAGACTGCCCTCCTACGGTGCCGTGCTCATGACGGACACTTCAGGCACCCCGAAGGCAACCCCCACCCCCCTCGGCCGCCGCACCGTACTGATCGCCACCGGCGCCGCGGCCGCCTCCCTGGCCGTCACCGCCGCCGCACCCGAAGCCCCCACAGCCGGGGCGGCCGACACGGCCCCCGTCGCCGCCGCGGCCGTCTGCGCCCTCACCAAGGAGATGACCGAAGGCCCCTACTACCTCGACGGACAGTTCGTCCGCGCCGACATCAGCGAGGACAAGACCGGCATCCCGCTGGAGCTCACCCTCACCGTCGTCGACGACGACACCTGCGCGCCGCTGAACAGCGCCCTCGTGGAGATCTGGCACTGCGACGCCCTCGGCGAGTACTCGGGCTTCGTCGGCAACAACGGCCACGACGAGCCCGACAACGGCACGTTCCTGCGCGGCGGCGTGCTCACCGGCCCGGACGGCGTCGCGCGCATCACGACGGTGTACCCCGGCTGGTACCGCGGCCGGTGCGTCCACATCCACGTCAAGGTGCACACCGACGTCACGCTCACCGACGCCGGCTCCTTCACCGGCGGTCAGGAACTCCACACCGGCCAGCTCTTCTTCGACGAGACGATCACCACGAGAGTCGCCGCGCTCGCGACCTACGCCGCCAACACCGTCCCGCGCACCACCCTCGCCCAGGACGGCATCTACGACGACGGAGGCGCGGCGTCGGGGCTGCTCACCCTGACCGCCCTGGGCAGCAGCCCCTCGGCCGGCTACGCGGGGGCGCTCACCCTGGGAGTGGAGAGCTGACCCGACCCCGACGGGACAGGCGTCAGGCCGTGCCCGGCCTCTCAGGCGCCGGGCACGGCCTGACGTGTCCGCGGGGGGCCGCGGGGCTACTCGGTCACTTCTCCGGGCACTGCTTCCATGCCAGGTGGTACACCGTGCTGATGTCGCCGTCCGTCGAGTCCATGGTCATGAAGCTGACCTTGCTCGCCGAGGACGAGCCGAGGTTCACCCTCAGCTCGGTGTTGATGTTGAAGTTGCGCTGCACTCCGCAGGGCGCCCAGACCAGTTGGGCCCAGTCGGTCTCGTCGGTGGCCTGCCAGTTGTCGTTGAGCGGGCCGCTGAAGGGGTGGCTGCGGAACTGTGTGTTCGGTGAGCCCTGGAAGTAGTACGAGGCTCTCTGCATGGCACTCGCGCCGGGCTGGAGGGCGGCGAAGCCGCGGTAGTCGGCGCTTGCGATGGCGTAGGTGAAGCCACCGGGGACGTGCACGACCAGGCTGAGCTGGCAGTTCTTACGGAACGCCGTGGGGTCGGAGTTGCCGCCGACCTGGGCGAGGTAGTCGCTGTACGTCACGGTGAAGGCGGTGTTGTCCTCGGAGACGGCGACGGCGGTGGTGCCCTGGGGGCAGCCGGAGCCGTTCACCGTGGCGACCTTGATGACGATCTTGTCCGGCGGCGGGTCTTCGAACGCCGGGGTCGCCTGCGCGGGCAGTGCCGCGGTGAGCAGAGCGGCGAGTGCGCCGCCGCTCAGCAGGAATCGCAGGAGTCCACGTGCCATGGAGCGCTCCTTGGGGATGGGGGGTGGCTGTACCCCCGGCCCGCGCCCACCTGTTGAATCTTTGAAGAATCAGTGGGTTTTCTGTGAAGTCCGGAGGCGTACGCATCGTAGGAGTTGCGCGAGCCGCCGACAGGGCCAACTCCAGCCATTCACAACGCGGTTGAGCGCCGCGCCCCCAGGTGGCCGATTCCGGTCGGTCAGACGCCGACGGACTGGCGCTCCGCCACGGGCTCGACCCCGGCCGTCCGCGACTCCTTCAGATGGGCGCGGATCGAGTACGTCAGGGCGGCGGCCCACAGGCCGTACAGGGCGACGTACACCGCCACGGCCGTAGCCCCGGAAACCGCGAGCCAGTCGCTGTTCAGCAGGGTGCGGACGTTGGTGACGAGGATGACGCCGCCCACCGCGGAACCCAGGACGCGGGGCGGCAGGACGCGCACCAGCCAGGCGGCGATCGGCGCGGCGACCAGGCCGCCGGCGAGGAAGGCGGCGACCCAGACGAAATCGATGCCCTGCGAGCCCAGCGAGAACAGGAAGCCGAGGCTCGCGGCGACCGCGACCAGGAACTCACTGGTGTCGATCGAGCCGATGACCTTGCGCGGTTCCATCCGGCCGGAGGCCAGCAGCGCGGGCGTCCCGACCGGCCCCCAGCCCCCGCCGCCCGTCGCGTCCAGGAAGCCGGCGACCAGGCCGAGCGGGGTGAGGAAGCGGCGGCGCAGGGGCAGGCCCACGCGGTCCTTGGGCAGGCCGCGGAAGGTGAAGCGGGACATGACGTACACGCCGAGGCCGAGCAGGATCAGGGACATCAGCGGGGCGGCCACGTCGGTGGACAGCTTCGACAGGACGGTCGCGCCGAGGAAGGCACCGACCGCGCCGGGCACGCCGATCCTCCCGACGACCTTCCAGTCGACGTTCCCGAAGCGCCAGTGCGCGGCGCCCGACATCAGCGTCGTACCGATCTCGGCGAGGTGGACGGTGGCGGAGGCCGCGGCCGGATTGGTGCCCAGGGCCAGCAGCAGGGTGGTCGAGGTCACCCCGTAGGCCATACCGAGGCTGCCGTCCACGAGTTGGGCCCCCAGGCCCGCGAGGGCGAGCAGTATCAGCGTGCGCATGCGGCCGGTCCCGTCTTTCCGAGGTTTTCCTACCGGGTTGGTAGGGATGGACGGGACCGGACCTTAGGGCATCAGGCTGGGGGCGAGCTGTGAGTGTCCGAGGTGTGGGACGGAGGTCCAAGGCGTGGACGTCCGTCGATCTCAGCTCAGCCGGATCACGTTCCAGGACAGCGGTTCCAGTACGGCGGTGAGGCGGCCGTCCTTCAACACCGTGCCCTCGACCGGGTGCGGGGCGACCCGCTCGGGGTCGTCGAGGGTGTTGCGGGCGTCCGGGTCGGCGTCCGCGAGGGCGCTGTGCTCGACGACCCGCGTCAGGTCGAGGCCGTTCAGGGCGACCTCCAGGGGCAGCCCCTCGGTGCGGCTGCGGTTGACCGCGAACACGGTGACCGAGCCGTCCTCGGCGCGTACGGCGGTCGCGTGCAGCAGGTCGGCCTCGCCGTACTTCTTCGTCTCGTACGTCGGCGAGTCCACCCGGACGTCCAGGACCTGGCCGCGGCCGTACCGCGAGGCCTGCGCGAACGGGAAGAACGTCGTCTGCCGCCACGCCGGGCCACCCGGCTCGGTCATGATCGGCGCGATCACGTTGACGAGCTGGGCGAGGCAGGCGACGGTGACGCGGTCGGCGTGGCGCAGGAGAGCGATGAGGAGGGAGCCGAAGACGACCGCGTCCAGGACGCTGTAGTTGTCCTCCAGGAGGCGCGGGGCCTCCGCCCAGTCCCGCGCGCCGGAGTTCTCGATCTCGTGCCACTCCGAGATGTACCAGACGTTCCACTCGTCGAAGGAGAGGTTGATCTTCTTCTTCGACTTCAGCTTCGCGCCGATGTGGTCGGCGGTGGCGACCACGTTCTCGATGAAGGACTCCATGTCGACGGCGGAGGCCAGGAAGGAGTCGAGGTCACCGTCCTCGGGCTGGTAGTAGGCGTGCAGGGAGATGTGGTCGACGAGGTCGTACGTCTCCTCCAGGACCGTCGCCTCCCAGGCGGCGAAGGTCGGCATGGCCTGGCTGGAGGAGCCGCAGGCGACGAGTTCGACGTTCGGGTCGATCTGGCGCATCGCTCGGGCGGTCTCGGCGGCGACGCGGCCGTACTCCTGGGCGGTCTTGTGGCCGGTCTGCCAGGGGCCGTCCATCTCGTTGCCGAGGCACCACAGCTTGATGCCGAAGGGGTCCTTGTCGCCGTGCGCGGCACGGAGGTCGGACAGGGCCGTGCCGGCGGGGTGGTTGGCGTACTCCTGGAGTTCGAGGGCCTCGGCGACGCCCCGGGTGCCGAGGTTGAGGGCCATCATGGGCTCGGCCTGGGGGCCGACCTTCTTCAGGAAGGCGATGTACTCGGAGAGGCCGAAGCGGTTGGTCTCGGTGGAGCGCCAGGCGAGGTCGAGGCGGCGGGGGCGCTCCGCTGCGGGGCCGACGCTGTCCTCCCACTTGTAGCCCGATACGAAGTTGCCGCCGGGGTAGCGGATGGCGGTGACGCCGAGTTCGCGGACGAGGTCCAGGACGTCCTGGCGGATGCCGTCCGCGTCCGCGGTGGGGTGGCCGGGTTCGAAGATGCCGGTGTAGACGCAGCGGCCGAGGTGTTCGACGAAGCTGCCGAACAGGCGGGGGTTGACCTCGCCGATGGTGAAGGCGGGGTCGAGGGTGACGCGGGCGGTGCTCATGGGCGCCTTTCGGGGTGGGTGGTCTCTGTTTGGGTGGCGGCTGCTGGTTTGTGGGGGCTGGTCGCGCAGTTCCCCGCGCCCCTAGAGGACGATCGGCCAGCCGTTGGTTTTCCAGTGCAGTCGGTTCAGGCCCAGCTTGGGGGTGCCTTCGTCCTCGGCGTCGTAGTAGTGGTAGGCCAGCCAATCGTGGCCCTTGGCCCGGAACACCGACTCGCCTCCCGTGCCGACGAAACGTCCATGCCCTGCCAGCAGCAGATCGCCGCCGCCTTCCAGCAACGGTTTGCCGGTGCTGTCGACGTAAGGGCCCGTGATCGTCGTTGCCCTGCCGACTCTGATCTTGTACGTGGAGTTCACTCCCGCACAACAGGCGTCGTACGACGCGAAGAGGTAGTAGAAGCGGCCGTGCTTCACGATGTACGGGCCCTCGACCGCGTACGGGGCGTCCGGGCGGGTCGCCAGGTGGTGGACCGTCGTTCCCGGGACCGCCTTGCCCGTCCTCGGGTTCAGCTCCACCATGCGGATACCCGTCCAGTACGAGCCGAAGGACATCCAGAGGCGGCCGTCGGTCTGGATGATCGCCGGGTCGATGGCGTTCCAGGGGTCGGTGGTCTCGGAGGTGAACACCTTGCCGTGGTCGGTCCAGGTGCCGGGCATGCCCGAGCGGGACGTCGCGACGCCGATCGCCGAGTGGTTGGTGCCCCAGCTGGACACCGCGTAGTACAGCCAGTACCTGCCCGCGCGGTACGAGATGTCCGGCGCCCACGGGTCACCCGTGTCGTTGTACTCGTACCACCAACTCGGCGGCTCGGCGAAGGCGTTGCCCTCGTCGGTCCAGTGCACTCGGTCCTTCGAGAGGCGGGCGCCGATGACGCCGCCGGTGGAGTACGCCACGTACTGGCCGGACTTCAGCCTCAGGACGGTCGGGTCGTGGATGATCTGCTGGCCGACGACCGGGAGTGGATCGGGGTAACCCTGCGCCGCCTGGGCGACGTTGGGGAGGAAGGCCAGGACGAGCGCCGCCGCCACGGCCGTCACCGCTCTGCGCACCCTCACTGTCCCGCCAATCCCGTGTGGGCGACGCCCGCCACGATCTGTCGCTGGAAGAAGACGAAGACGACGATCAGGGGCAGGCCCGCCATGAGGCCGCCGGCCATGAGCTGGGCCCACTGGATGCCGTAGGAGTTCATGACGGTCGCGATGCCGTTCGGCATGGTCATCAGGTCGGGGTTGTTGGTCACCATGTAGGGCCAGAGGAAGTTGTTCCAGGAGGCGATGAAGGTGAAGATGCCGACCGCCGCCAACGACGGCCTCGCGAGCGGGACGACGATCGTGAAGAAGACCCGCCAGCGGCCGGCGCCGTCGATGAAGGCCGCCTCCTCCAGTTCGCGTGGGATGCCCTGGAAGAACTTGTAGAGGATGTAGACCATCGCGGCGGGCGCGCACTGGGGCAGGATCATGCCCCAGTAGGTGTCGACCATCCCCATCTGCTGGACCGTGGTGAACAGCGGGACGCCGAGGACCGCCGGGGAGATCATCAGGCCTCCCATGACGATGCCCATGAGGACGGTCTTGCCGCGGAACTCGGTGCGGGCGAAGCCGTATCCGGCGAGGGCGCTGACCGCCAGCACCACGGAGGTGACGCAGACCGACACCACCAGGGAGTTGACGAACCAGTTGGTGATGTTGCCGGTCTCCCACAGCCCCTTCCACGCCTGGGCCGTCCAGTCGTCCGGCAGCCAGTGCGGCGGGATCGCGGCGGCCTCCGCCTCGGACTTGAACGAGGTGAGCAGGGCCGCGGCGATCGGTGCCACGAAGACGGCGGAGACGGCGACGCCGAGGATCGTGAGGACGATCTGGCTGGGCGTCCAGGGCCTGCGGGGGCTCTTGCGGAGCTGTACGGCGGTGGTCATCGGCCGCCCTCCTCACGGTTGCGCAGCAGCCACATCCGGGCCAGGGCGACGACTGCGATGATCACGAAGAAGATGATGGACATCGCGGAGGCGTAGCCCACGCGGTAGCTGGTGAAGCCCTGTTCGAGGGTGTACTGGACGAAGGAGCGGGTGCTCAGCTCCGGTCCCGGCGAGAAGTCCATCATCACCACCGCCTGGTCGAACAGCTGGAGCGAGGCGAGGATCTGCAGGGCGATCACCAGGCCGGTGATGTTGCGCAGCATCGGCAGTGTGATGTGGATGACGCGGTGCCAGGCGTTCGCGCCGTCCAGTTTCGCGGCCTCGTAGAGGTGGTCGGGGATGCCCTGGAGGGCGGCGAGGTAGAGCAGGAAGCTGAAGCCGACCGTCCACCACAGGGTCTCGATGACGATGGCGAGCATGGCGTACGACTTGTCGGTCAGCCAGGGTGTGGTGAGCCCGAAGGTCTCGTTGATCAGGCCGATGCCCTGGGTGAACAGCCACTGGAACATGTTGGCGGCGACCGTCGAGGGCAGCAGGAACGGCACGAAGAAGCACAGCCGCCACAGCCATTTGCCGCGTTCGATGTTGTGGGCGAGCATCGCGAGGAGGAAGGCGAGGACCGTGATGCAGGGGACGACCAGCAGCGTGAAGTAGGCGCTGTGGCCGAGCGCGTCCCACATCGCCGAGTCGTTCAGGGCCTCGCGGTAGTTGTCGAGGCCGACGAAGCTCGCGCCGTCGCCGGAGATGTTGGCGTCGGTGAAGCTGAGGTAGACGCCGCGCAGCAGCGGCCAGATCACGAACAGCGCGAACAGCGCCAGGAACGGCGCGACGAACCAGCCTCCGTGCTGGAAGCCCTGCCTTCGGCGGACCGTCGCGGTGGCGGTCGCGGTCCTGGCGCGTGCCGGTGCGACGGCGGTCTGTGCTCCGGTCGTCATGTGCGCGCTGGTCGTCATGCGACCGCACCTCCCTGCGCGGCGGTTCTGCCGTCCATCGGGTTCTTCGAGGCGAGGAGCTTGGTGAGGCGGCTCTTCATCGTCCCCGCGACCTTGCCGGGCTTGGCCGAGCCCATCGTCGAGGAGACGACGACCGGGCCGAGGTCCTGGGCGAGGACGCCCGTCGAGCCCGCGAACCACACCTTCGGCTCGGTGGCCTGGTGGTCCATGGCGCTGACGTACTCGTTCTGCGGGGTGAGTTTCCGGTACGCGTCCGTGGAGAGCGTCGGCGTGTACGCGGGGATGTGGCCGCCGGCCGCCCACTGGAGAGCGTGCTTGACGACGTAGGCGGCGAGTTCGTGGGCGCCCTCGTTGGTGGCGCCGCCGCGGTCCGACTGGTGCGGCAGGACGAAGGCGTGCGACTCGGCGTGGGTGGCCTGCTCGCCGAAGACGGGCGGCAGCGGGGTCGCGCCGTAGTCCAGCTTCGCGCCGGAGAAGACCGGCACGGACCAGTTGCCCTCCCAGGTGAAGGGGGCGCCGTTGACGAACTGTTCGCCGGTGGGGGCGCCGGGGATGACGTAGCCGTCGGTGACGTGCCTGCGGAGGAACTCCAGGACCTGGGTGGCCTTGTCGGTGTCGAAGAGGACCTCGGTGTTGTCGTCGTTGAACCACCGGCCGCCGAGCTGGGTGTAGAAGGCGACGAAGAACCACCATTGGAAGTTCTGGTCGTTGGTCCACAGACCGATCGTCTGGAGGCCCTTCTTCTGGACCGCCTTGGCCTTCTTCAGGACGTCGAACCACTCGTCCGTGGAGCTGACCGGGATCATCCGGCCGTCGTCGCCGAGCAGGTCCGCCTTCCTCAGCACGTCCTTGCGGTAGAAGCAGAGCTGGACGTGGATGTCGAGCGGGAGGGCGTAGAGCTTGCCGTCGATGATGCCGCGCTGCCACAGGGCGGGGTTGTAGTCCTGCTCGCGTACGCCGTACTTGGCGAGCAGGTCGACGTCCCAGGGGTCCAGGAGGCGGCCGGGCGAGAAGCCGGTGACCCGGCCCATGTGCATCACGCCGAGGTCGGGTGCGCGGTTGCCGGCCGCGGCCATGGCGAGCTTGGTGTAGAAGGGGTTGCCCCACTGGAGGGTGGAGTCCTTCACGTCGATGTCCGGGTCGGCCTGCCGGAAGGCGTCCAGCATCGTGATCATGTTGGCGCCGTCGCCGCCGCTGAAGAGGTTCCAGTACCGCACTCGTGTACGCGCGTCGGAGGCGAGCGCGTCGGCGCCGGTCCCCAGTGCCGCGAAGCCGAAGCTGCCGGCCACCGCGAGTCCTCCGGCCGTGGCCAGAAGTTGCCTGCGATTCAGGCCAGGTCGTCCCATTCCCTGCCCTAACTGTTCGAGATATCGAATTTTGCACGTAACTTCGAACGGGACCGTAGGCGGCAAGCGCTTTCTAGTCAATGGGTCG
>CBFGZZ010000074.1:0-28465 GCA_965653385.1 uncultured Streptomyces sp.
CTCGCTGGGCGTCCCGGGGGCGGTCGGGTCGGTGGGGTGTGGGGCCGGACCGGGCCCATGGCCCGGGTCGGAGGGGCTCGGGGCGGTGCCGTAGCCCTCGATGGAGACGAGGGCGCCGGCCGGTGAGATCGCCACGCGCGCGCTCCAGTGCCCGGACGGCTCGCGCAGATGGTCGACGTACACCTTGATCGTCAACGACTCGCCGGGCGCCAGCGTTCCCGCCGACTGGCTCAGATAGAGCCAGTGCGCACCGGTGCTCGCGGACCAGCGCACCGGCGTACGCCCCGTCGCCGTGAGGGTGACGGACGTCGTGTCACCGCTGTTGCCGGCCGACACCTCCAGCCGCCCGGCGCCCGCCGCGTGCGCGCCGCTGACGCTGATGACCTCCACGGAGACGTCCGGTGTGCCGCGCTCGCCGAGACTCTCCCCCCGCTTGGCGCTCGCGTTCCCGGCGTTCTCGTAGCCGTCGCCCGCGGCGTCGCCGTCGAGGGCGCCCGGGCCGTGTGCCTCGCTCGCGCTGGCCGAGTGTCCGTCGACGCCTTCGCCGGTCGCGGTGCCCCGGTAGGCCGCCCACAGGGCGAGGACCGGGGCGGCGACGACGGTGGCGACGACGGTCGTGGTGACGGCACGCGCGCGCAGACGGTCCCTGCGGGCGGCGCGGTCCTTCGGATCCATCGGGAAGCCGCGCCGGTCGAAGCGCGGTACGGCCACGCCCCGCGCGCGTGGGGCGTGCGCGAGAGCCATGTGGAGGGCCGCGCGAGGTGCCTGGAGGACGGGCAGTTCGGCGGGGGTGACGGCCGCGCCGGGCCACCGGCCCGGGATGGCGCGCTCGGCGGTGCGGCGGCAGCGCGGGCAGTCGTCGACGTGCCGGACGAGTTCGCGGCGCAGGGCGGTGCCGAGGACGACCTGGTTGTCGCCGGTGAGGCGGGCGACGCTCGGACAGGCTCCGGTCTCGACGACGGCGAGAGCCGCGCGCGTGCGCTCGACCTCGCAGGCGGCGGAGGCGAGCAGCTCGCGGGCTGCGGCCAGGTCGAGGCCGAGGACGGCGGCGACCTCGTGGGCGGCGAGGTGGTGACGTACGGCGAGTTCGAGGGCCTCGCGCTGCTCCGGGGTGGTCCCGGCGGCCTCCGGCCAGGCCAGCAGGGCCAGTTCGCGGCGCCGCTGCTCCTGGACCTCCTCGGAGACACCCGGCCGGGCGGACTGCGCCCCCGCCTGCCGATGGACGCCGGGGCGGCCCGCCGCATGGCTGCCCTGACGTTTCTGCTTGGCCTCGGCCAGCTTCCGCAGACACGCCCAGCGGGCCAGCGCGTACAGCCAGGGCCTGCGGTCCGCGGCGGTCTCCGGCACCCGCTGCCCGCGCCGCTCGGCGAGCGCGAGGGCGTCGCCGAGAGCGGCGGTCGCGGTGTCGTGGTCGCACAGCACGGACAGGCAGTAGGTGAACAGCCCGTCCAGATACGGCTCGTAGCGCGCGGGCGGCCGCTGCGCCATGGTGCGCGCCGCCGCACGATCACGCGCCTCCCGATGCGCCCGATGCGCGCCGGCGGTGCGGGTCGAGGTCTCCGGACTGCTGCTCGTCATTGGTGGACCGTAGGCGGCCCGGCGTGGCGCCTTCTGCCTGCTTGAGCAGTTTTAATCCGTACGGGTGAAACGATCCCTCAATGGGGTACGGGAACCCGGGATTCCATGGCTTGTGCATGACGAGTGGCCCCCGCGGAAGCGCGCCGAGCGCCCCCTGCGCCGTCCCGGAGAGCAGCGGTGTGCGCGACCGTACGGCGTTGTCAGTGGGCTCGGTTACGGTTCTTCGCATGGCTGCCCGTACCAAGACCACGAAGGACCGCCCGTCCTACCGCTGCACGGAGTGCGGCTGGCAGACGGCCAAGTGGCTCGGCCGCTGCCCCGAGTGCCAGGCATGGGGGACGGTCGAGGAGTACGGCGCGCCCGCGGTCCGTACGACGACACCGGGCCGGGTGACGAACTCCGCGCTGCCCATCGGACAGGTCGACGGACGGCAGGCCATCGCGCGGTCCACCGGCGTGCCCGAGCTGGACCGGGTGCTCGGCGGCGGCCTGGTGCCCGGCGCCGTGGTCCTCCTCGCGGGCGAGCCCGGCGTCGGCAAGTCCACCCTGCTGCTGGACGTGGCGGCCAAGTCGGCGAGCGACGAGCACCGCACCCTCTATGTCACCGGTGAGGAGTCGGCGAGCCAGGTCCGGCTGCGCGCCGACCGCATCGGCGCCCTCGACGACCACCTCTACCTCGCGGCCGAGACCGATCTGGCCGCCGTGCTGGGCCACTTGGACGCGGTGAAGCCGTCGCTGCTCATCCTCGACTCCGTGCAGACCGTGGCCTCCCCGGAGATCGACGGTGCGCCCGGCGGCATGGCCCAGGTCCGCGAGGTCGCCGGCGCCCTCATCCGGGCCTCCAAGGAGCGCGGGATGTCCACACTCCTCGTGGGACACGTCACCAAGGACGGCGCCATCGCCGGGCCCCGGCTCCTGGAGCACCTCGTGGACGTGGTGCTCCACTTCGAGGGCGACCGGCACGCGCGCCTGCGCCTCGTACGGGGCGTCAAGAACCGCTACGGCACGACGGACGAGGTCGGCTGCTTCGAACTGCACGATGAGGGCATTACGGGCCTTACCGACCCAAGCGGACTTTTCCTGACCCGTCGCGCCGAACCGGTCCCAGGGACCTGCCTGACGGTCACGTTGGAGGGCCGCCGCCCCCTGGTGGCCGAAGTCCAGGCACTCACCGTCGACTCGCAGATCCCCTCCCCCCGCCGTACGACGTCCGGCCTGGAGACCTCACGCGTCTCGATGATGCTGGCCGTACTCGAACAGCGCGGGCGGATCAGCGCGCTCGGCAAGCGGGACATCTACTCCGCGACGGTCGGCGGGGTGAAGCTCTCGGAGCCCGCGGCGGACCTCGCCGTCGCCCTCGCGCTGGCCTCCGCCGCGAGTGACACACCTCTCCCCAAGAACCTCGTCGCGATCGGCGAGGTCGGCCTCGCGGGCGAGGTCAGACGGGTCACGGGCGTGCAGCGCAGACTGGCCGAGGCGCACCGGCTGGGCTTCACCCACGCCCTCGTACCGGGCGACCCGGGCAAGATCCCTCCGGGCATGAAGGTGCTGGAAGTGGCCGACATAGGGGACGCGCTCCGGGTCCTTCCGCGGTCGCGTCGGCGAGAGGCCCCACGGGACGAGGAGCAGCGCCGGTAGACTTTGCCCTGGTCTCGCCCGTGCGTACGAACCAAGTGTGCGAAACGGGAGCGCCCCAGAACCTGCGACCGGAGGAGTGCAGTGGCAGCCAACGACCGGGCAGCAGCTCCCGGAAAGTCCGGTGGGAGCTCCGGTGCCGATGGCCTGATGCGCGCCTCACTGAGCGCCGTGGCACCCGGCACGGCCCTGCGCGACGGCTTGGAGCGGATCCTCCGCGGCAACACCGGCGGACTCATCGTGCTCGGCTCCGACAAGACCGTCGAGGCGATGTGTACGGGCGGATTCGTCCTGGATGTCGAGTTCACGGCGACGCGGCTGCGGGAGCTGTGCAAGCTCGACGGCGGCATCGTGCTGTCGTCGGACCTGTCGAAGATCCTGCGCGCCGGTGTCCAGCTGGTCCCGGACCCGACGATCCCCACGGAGGAGACCGGCACCCGGCACCGTACGGCGGACCGGGTCAGCAAGCAGGTCGGCTTCCCCGTGGTGTCCGTCTCCCAGTCGATGCGGCTCATCGCGCTCTACGTCGACGGTCATCGCCGCGTCCTGGAGGACTCGGCGGCGATCCTCTCCCGCGCCAACCAGGCCCTGGCGACCCTGGAGCGCTACAAGCTCCGCCTCGACGAGGTCGCGGGCACGCTGTCGGCGCTGGAGATCGAGGACCTGGTGACGGTCCGCGACGTCTCGGCGGTGGCCCAGCGGCTGGAGATGGTGCGCCGTATCGCGACCGAGATCGCCGAGTACGTGGTGGAGCTGGGCACCGACGGCCGTCTCCTGGCACTCCAACTGGACGAGTTGATCGCGGGCGTGGAGCCCGAGCGCGAGCTCGTGGTGCGTGACTACGTGCCCGAGCCCACGGCCAAGCGCTCCCGCACGGTCGACGAAGCGCTGTACGAGCTGGACGCCCTCACCCACGCCGAGCTCCTGGAACTGCCCACGGTGGCACGGGCGTTGGGCTACACCGGCTCCCCGGAGGCGCTGGACTCGGCGGTCTCCCCGCGCGGGTTCCGGCTGCTGGCCAAGGTGCCGAGGCTGCCGGGCGCGATCATCGACCGTCTGGTGGAGCACTTCGGCGGCCTGCAGAAGCTGCTCGCCGCCAGCGTGGACGACCTCCAGACGGTGGACGGCGTCGGCGAGGCCCGGGCGCGCAGCGTGCGGGAGGGGCTGTCGCGGCTGGCGGAGAGCTCGATCCTGGAAAGGTACGTCTGATAGGCACCCGGCATTGACGCCGAGGCCGGGGCGTTGCGCAGACCAGCGCTGCGGGGTGCCGCCTTTCCTTTCTGCGGGCCGGGAGCGGCCCCCAGCGGCACGACTGCCCGCAGACTGCGCCTGTTACTAGTCGTTCTCCAGTACGAACGACGTCTGTGCCGTCCCGAACCCCGGCGCTTTCGCCTCCACCAGGTAGGTGCCCGCTGCGGCGGCCCCCGCGGGCGGTGTCGCGCACTGCGGGGCGCTCGCCTTGCGGTCCCACTTCACGGTGTAGGTGATCCTCTCCCCGGCGGGCACCCGGAACTTCAGGCTGCCGGCCACCTTCGGGCAGTCGGCGGAGGACCAGAAGTCGTCCTCGGATCCCGCCTGAGTGACCGTCACCACCGTGTTCTTCGGGCCGAGATCGATCTTGCAGTCGTAGCTGGAGGAGTTGGTCGCGGTCAGCAGGAGGGCGGGCTTCTCGCCGGGCTCGTAGGCGTTGTGGAGGCTCTTCACCGTCACCTTCACCGCGCCCGCGACACAATCGGGCAGCGCGGAGCCGGCGTCGACCGTGTCGTCCACCCCGACGCCACTGCCCGAGCCGCCGCCCGCGGATCCGCCGCCCGAGCCGTCCGAACCGCCGGAGTCCCCGGAACCGTCCCCGGACCCGCCGTCCTCACCGGACCCCGTGTCCGACCCGGAGCCGCCGCCGGCTCCCGAGCCGCCGGGCGACTCGTCGCGCCCGCCCGGCGCCTGACTGATCGCCGGACCCGAACCCGAGGGTCCCGGGGTGATCGTCGAGGGCGCGGGATTCTTGCCGTCGGACCCGCCCGCGTTGTTGTTCTTTCCGCCACCGCCGCCCGAGGTCAGTACCCAGGTGACCAGTAGCGCCAACAGGGCGACCACAGACAGCAGTACGACCCTCCGTCGCCAGTAGATGGTGGAGGGAAGCGGCCCGACCGGATTGCGCAGAGATCCCACGGCGCAAACTGTACGAGAGATCGGTGCGCCAACAGGCTCCACCCGCCGCCCTGGGCCGCAACTTTTCCGGATCATCATCCTGGAAACCGCCCCGTGAGGTCCGCGCCACCCCTGTCTTCCGTCAGGTGCGGCCCCTGCCGATCGCAGGATGTGACGGGATCGGCCCGCCGCCTACGGTCCGTGACCATGGACTTCGAGGACGCCGAGCTCTACCGCGACATCACCGACTTCGCCCGCGACACCCCAACGTGGGTACAGCACACCGCCGAGACAGGGACGGAGGCCGGGCTGCTCCTGTTCGGCGCGCTGTTCGTCACCACCTGGTGGCGGGCCAGGCGGGGCACCTCCCGGGCGTTCGCGATAGCGGTCCTTGCACCTCTGGCCACGGCTGTGGCGTATGTGTGCAGTGAGCTCCTCAAGTCGGTTGTCACACAGGAACGTCCGTGCCGGGCGGTACCGGGAGCGACCGCCTCGCTGACCGCCTGCCCGCCGCCCGGCGACTGGTCCTTCCCCAGCAACCACGCCACCATCGCGGGCGCCGCGGCGCTCACCCTGGCCCTGGCCAGGCACACCCTCCTGTGGCTGACGGCTCCCCTGGCCCTGCTGATGGCCTTCTCCCGCGTGTTCGTCGGCGTCCACTACCCGCACGACGTCGCCGCGGGCCTCGCCTTCGGCGCGCTGGTCGCGGTGGCGGCCGTACGGCTGACGACGGGCCCGGCGACTCGGCTGGCCGAGGCGATGCGCACCACGTCGGTGCCGGCGTTCGTACGGTGGCTGACGGGGCCGGAGGGGTCCCGGCCGCCGTATCGCCGCTGACCAGCACGGCCGCTGGACGCGACTACTCCACCAGCCCCGCCTCGTACGCCACGATCGCCGCCTGTACCCGGTTGCGTACGCCCAACCGGTCGAGTACCGCGCTCACATACGCCTTCACCGTGCCCTCGACGAGATGCAGCCGGGCGGCGATCTCCGGGTTGGACAAGCCGGTGCCTACCAGGCCGAGCACCTCACGCTCGCGCGGGCTGAGCTCGGCCACGCGTGCGCGTGCGGCGGCCTCACGGCCGAGTCGGCCGTCGCTGCCGCCCAGTCCGTCGATGACGTACCGGGCCACCCTCGGCGACAGAAAGGCGGCGCCGCCCGCCACCGCCCGTACTCCCGCGATCAGTTCGTACGGGTCCCCGGACTTCAGCAGGAAGCCGGTGGCGCCACCGCCGAGCGCGCGGGCCACGTAAGCCTGTTCGGAGAAGGTGGTGAGCATCGCCACGGCGGTGCCGGGGACGGTCCGTACGATCTCCTCGGCGGCGGCGAGCCCGTCCAGGCGGGGCATACGGATGTCCAGCAGGGCCACGTCCGGGCGGTGGGCCCGGGTCAGCTCGACCGCCTCGCGCCCGTCACCCGCCTCGGCGACGACCTCGGTCTCCCCGCCGCTCGTCAGGATCGCGCGCACACCGGCCCGCACCATCGCCTCGTCGTCGGCCAGCAGTACGCGGATCACTGTGCGAACTCCTCATTCGGGGAGGGGCGTTGGGAAAGGCCCGCTCTCGGGATCACGTCCTTGGCGACGAGGTGTCCCTCGCCGTCGAAGCACAGCCTGAAGTGGTCGACGGAGACGAGGAGTTCGCCGCTCGCGCGGTAGTAGCGGCAGTCGCTGCCCGGCGGGGGCGGCGCGGGGGCGCGCTCCACGGGCGCGTCCCGGACGGTGCGGTCCGGCAGGACGCCGGCGAGGTCGTGGTCCGACATCCCGAGCCGCAGCCCGGCGTAGGCGGCCGGCGACAGTACCGAGTGGGTCTCCGTGTACGCGTACCAGGCGAAGGCTCCGCCGACGAGCACGACGCCCGCGCCCACGGCGGCCGCGGCGGCGAGGGCGACGCGGCGGCGGGCGTGGGTGAAGGGGGCGTACGGCGCCGGGGACGGCCGTACGGCCACGGCGGCGGGCTGGTCGGGGACGTAGGCCCGGACGCGGAAGCCGTCCGGGTGCGGGCCGGCCTCGAAGTCGCCGCCGACCGAGGTGACGGCGGCCCGCATGGCCTGCAGGCCGGTGCCGCCGGAGGACGGGGCGGGGGCGTCGCCGCGCCCGCTGGTCACCGTGACCGCCGTGCCCTCGGCCTCCCGGCCCGCCGCCACGGTGACCGAAGCGCCCGGCGCGTGCCGGGCCGCGTTGGTGAGCGCCTCGCGGACCACCCGGTACAGGACCCGTTCGGCGACGCCGCCCGGCTCCGGCACGGCGCGGACCGCCTCGTCCCACCGCACGGGCAGCCCCGACTCCGCGGCACGGGCGACGAGTTGCTCGACGGTCTCCCCCGGCGGCGACAGGGGCACCGGCTCGTCCTCCTCCCGCAGGACGCCGATGACGCGGTGCAGCCGGTCGGTGGCGTCGGAGGCGGCCGCGCGCAGGTCTGCGGCGGCGGCGCGATGGTGGTCCGGGAGGTCGGGGGCGATCTGGAGGGCGCCCGCGCGCAGCGCGATGAGGCTCAGCTCGTGGCCCAGGGAGTCGTGCATGTCCTGGGCGATCCTGGCCCGCTCGCGCAGCCGGGCCCGCTCCTCGGCGAGGCGCTGCTCGCCCTCCAGCCGCGCCGCCCGGCTCCAGCCGGCCTCGGTCAGCCGACGGCTCTGCCGCCAGTAGCGTCCGCCGAGCCACGGGAAGACGCACCCGAACAGCAACGTGCCTGTCAGCACGGCCCATTCCGGCACCGGGTCGACCCCGACGAGCGCGATCCGCGCCGTGCCGAGACAGCCGACGGCCCCGAACAGCACCGCCGCCGCTCGCACGCCGTCCGCGCGCAGCCCGAGCAGCAGCGCGAAGACGCTGAGCGCGGGACCGTAGGAGACCGTGAACAGGGCGGGGGCGGCGGCCAGACTCAGTACGGCCGTCAGCGCGAACGCCGCGGGCGGCTGCCGTCGGCACACGACGACCGCGGCGGCGAGCACGACGAGCCCGGTCGCCTGCTGCCACCCGGCACGCGGCTCGTTCATCCCGAGGCGGTCGGCCGTGAGCGCGGGCAGCGCGAGGGCGGCCCAGAGCAGACAGGCCCGCCAGGTGCGAGGACGTTCCATCCGTCCGACGCTACAAGCGAGGGGCGGGGCGCCACTGCTGCCGATCGTCAGGTGGGGCGCGACCTTTCTGCCGTGGAGGTGCACCCCCGAGGCCGCAAAACGCACCGCCACCGCCGCCTACCCACCCGGCCGCCACCGGCATGGCAGGATCGGAAGGCCATGACTGCGCCCACAAAGCCCTCACCGAACAGTCCCGACGCTTCCGCCGACGCCGCCTCCTGCGGCTCCGCTGTCGGAGCGGACCTACACAGCCCCGTGATCGACTGGTTCGACGAAAACGCCCGCGACCTGCCCTGGCGGCGCCCCGAGGCGGGCCCCTGGGGCGTGATGGTCAGCGAGTTCATGCTTCAGCAGACGCCGGTGAACCGGGTCCTGCCCGTCTACGAGCAGTGGCTCGCCCGCTGGCCCCGCCCCGCCGACCTGGCCAAGGAGGCCCCCGGCGAGGCGGTCCGGGCCTGGGGCCGGCTCGGCTATCCACGCCGCGCGCTGCGGCTGCACGGCGCCGCCGTCGCCATAGCGGAACGGCACGGCGGGGACGTACCGACCGACCACGCCCAGCTGCTCGCGCTGCCCGGCATCGGCGAGTACACGGCCGCGGCGGTCGCCTCCTTCGCCTACGGTCAGCGGCACCCGGTCCTGGACACCAACGTCCGCCGGGTCCTGGCCCGTGCCGTCAGCGGCACGCAGTACCCGCCGAACGCCACGACCGCCGCCGAACGCAAGCTCGCCCGCGCCCTGCTCCCCGAGGAGGAGCGCACCGCCGCTCGCTGGGCCGCGGCCTCCATGGAACTCGGCGCACTGGTGTGCACGGCGAAGAACGAGTCCTGCCACCGCTGCCCGATCACCGCGCAGTGTGCCTGGCGGCTCGCGGGCAAGCCGGAGCACGAGGGCCCGCCGCGGCGCGGTCAGACGTACGCCGGTACCGACCGTCAGGTGCGCGGCAAGCTGCTCGCCGTCCTGCGCGCGGCCCATGTGCCCGTGCCGCAGACCGCCCTGGACCGGGTGTGGCACGAGCCGGTGCAGCGGGCCCGTGCGCTGGACGGCCTGGTGGCGGACGGTCTGGTGGAGCCGCTGCCCGGCGGGATGTACCGGCTGCCGCTGAGCTGACGCCAAGACACATCACAGCCGTGGGGCCTCCGCAACATCCAGACGCACAGCCACCCTAGGGACAACTCGGACAAACCATCACATACAACCCTCAACTCCCTTGTCGTTTTACCCCTTTCCTTCTTCCGTTACACAACCGACGGACAGCCGAGCGCTAGCCGCAGGCTGCTTCGGACAGCCCCGTGACAACGCCTCCGTAGCTTCATTTCCGTACCCGACAGACGGGGACGACTACGAACCACAGGCAAGTGACACCGACGGCGAACGAGCCGGCCGGGAACGGGGAATCGGGAGGCGGTCAGCATGGCGCAGGGAGAGGTGCTCGAGTTCGAGGAGTACGTCCGCACCCGGCAGGACGCGCTGCTGCGCAGCGCCCGCCGGCTGGTCCCGGACCCGGTGGATGCCCAGGACCTGCTGCAGACCGCGCTGGTACGGACGTACCACCGCTGGGACGGCATCGCGGACAAGCGGCTCGCCGACGCCTACCTGCGCCGCGTGATGATCAACACGCGGACCGAGTGGTGGCGGGCGCGGAAGCTGGAGGAGGTGCCGACCGAGCAGCTCCCGGACGCCTCGGTCGACGACTCCACCGAGCAGCACGCGGACCGCGCCCTGCTGATGGACATCATGAAGGTTCTGGCGCCGAAGCAGCGCAGCGTCGTGGTGCTGCGACACTGGGAGCAGATGTCCACGGAGGAGACGGCCGCCGCCCTCGGCATGTCGGCCGGAACGGTCAAGAGCACGCTGCACCGGGCGCTCGCCCGGCTCCGCGAGGAGCTGGAGAGCCGCGATCTGGACGCACGCGCGCTGGAGCGTGAGGAGCGGGAGCGTTGCGCGGCCTAGGCACGACAACGGGCGGCACCGGGCACAGGGACAGGGGTGACAGGCACAGGCACACGGACCCGGACGGGGACTCCGAGTCCGCGGACACGGGCTTCGCCCCGCCCGGACCCACGCGGGTCCGGGGGAACTTGCAGGCGGCGTTCACGGCGGTGGCCGTGGTCGTCGCCCTCGCCCTTTTCGCCTCCGCCTGCGCCACCGGCGGCACCGGCGCCCGCGACGAGGGGCCGGCCCACGCCGACTCGGTGAGCGGCGCGGACGCCTTGTCCTCGCTCGCCCCCACGCCCGCCGCCTCCGCGTCGGCCTCGGCGGTCCCGGACCGGAGCGAGGCCGTCCGGCTGGTCAAGGCCGATCCCGCGGTCTCGGCGGAGGTCAAGCGGGCGCTGCGACCGTGCGTGTCGGACGACTATCCCGTCGACGTGTCGTACGGCGATCTGACCGGCGGGCCGGTCGACGACATCGTGGTCAACGTCCTGTCCTGCGGCGACGCGGTCAGTGTCGCCTCGTATGTGTACCGGGAGCAGGGCGGCGCGTACCACAATGTGTTCAAGACCGAGGAGCCCCCGGTCTACGCGGAGATCGACCGTGGCTACCTGGTGGTGACGAAGCAGGTGTACGCCAAGGATGATGCGTTGTCGAACCCGTCCAGCGAGAACGTGCTGTCGTACCAGTGGGTGTCCGGCCGCTTCGTCCAGCGGGACGACACACGCACCGACTACGGCAACCTCGGCGGCGACGAGGAGTCGGCGGCGCCCGACGGCTGAGGACCGGCCGGGGCGTCAGTGAACGCTTCGCCCGGTCCACGCGTCCCCCAAGTGGGCACCCTCCATGGACATGTCCCACGCACCCCCAGCAGAACACGAGGACTGAGAGCACCGGGATGGCAGACCAGACCCACGTCCTGTTCGTCGAGGACGACGACGTCATCCGCGAGGCCACCCAGCTCGCCCTGGAGCGGGACGGCTTCGCGGTCACCGCCATGCCCGACGGGGTGTCGGGCCTGGAGGCGTTCCGGACGAACCGGCCGGACATCGCGTTGCTCGACGTCATGGTCCCCGGCATGGACGGCGTCAGTCTGTGCCGCCGTATCCGCGACGAGTCGACCGTGCCGGTGATCATGCTGTCGGCGCGCGCCGACTCGATCGACGTGGTGCTCGGCCTTGAGGCGGGCGCGGACGACTACGTGACCAAGCCGTTCGACGGTGCCGTGCTGGTCGCGCGGATCCGGGCGGTGCTGCGGCGGTTCGGGCACGCGAGCGGCGGCGACCGGGGTGTGGACCAGGGCGACGCGGCCGCCGCCGGCGGGGTGCTGGCCTTCGGGGACCTGGAGGTCGACACCGAGGGCATGGAGGTGCGCCGGGGCGGGCAGCCGGTCGGTCTCACGCCGACCGAGATGCGGCTGCTGCTGGAGTTCTCCTCGGCGCCGGGCACCGTGCTCTCGCGGGACAAGCTGCTGGAGCGCGTGTGGGACTACGGCTGGGGCGGGGACACGCGGGTCGTCGACGTCCATGTGCAGCGGCTGCGGCAGAAGATCGGCCAGGACCGGATCGAGACGGTCCGTGGCTTCGGCTACAAGTTGAAGGCCTGAGCGGGGCGGCATGAGGGGGATGTTCAGACGCGCGGCTCCGTCCGGGATGGCGCACGCGGCGGGCCTGACGGACGCGACCGACGTGGGCGATGCCACGGGCGGCGCCGCTGTCGCGGGCCGACGCACAGGGGTCCGTACGCGCACGGACACGGGCGGTGACATGGGTGACCGGAGGGGCACGGGCCTCGGCACGAGTGGTCGCACGGGCCTGCGGGTACGCCGGCTCAGGGGCAGCCGGGTGGCGATCCGCACGGGTCTGCGGTGGAAGCTGAGCGCGGCCATCGCGCTGGTCGGCGCGCTGGTGGCGGTGGTGCTGAGCCTGGTGGTGCACAACGCGGCCCGGGTCTCGATGCTCGACAACGCGCGCGACCTCGCCGACGAGCGGATCCAGATCGCCCAGCGCAACTTCGAGCAGTCCAAGCGGCTGAACTTCCCGAACGCCACGATCGACGACCCGGAGCTGCCTCCGGCGCTGCGGGAGAAGGTCGAGGAGGGCCGGCGGGCCACCTACGTGGCGGACTCGCCGAACGGCACACCCGACATCTGGGCGGCCGTGCCGCTCAACAACGGGAAGGTGATGTCGCTGCACACCGGGTTCACCGACCGCAGCGAGGACATCCTCAAGGACCTCGACCAGGCGCTGATCATCGGCTCCATCGCGGTGGTCCTCGGCGGCAGCGCGCTCGGCGTGCTCGTCGGCGGGCAGCTGTCGCGCCGGCTGCGCAAGGCGGCGGCCGCGGCGCACCAGATGGCGAGCGGGGAGCCGGACGTCCGGGTGCGGGACGCCATCGGGGGTGTCGTACGGGACGAGACCGACGACCTGGCGAGCGCGGTGGACACCATGGCGGACGCGCTCCAGCAGCGGCTGGAGGCGGAGCGCCGGGTGACGGCGGACATCGCGCACGAACTGCGGACGCCGGTGACGGGCCTGCTGACGGCGGCGGAACTCCTTCCGCCCGGCCGGCCCACGGAACTGGTCCTGGACCGGGCCAAGGCCATGCGCACACTCGTCGAGGACGTCCTGGAGGTGGCCCGTCTGGACAGCGCTTCGGAGCGGGCCGAGTTGCAGGACATCCTGCTGGGCGAGTTCGTCAGCCGGCGGGTCGCGGCGAAGGATCCCGCCATCGAGGTGCGGGTCGTCCACGAGTCGGCGGTCACCACCGATCCGCGGCGGCTGGAGCGGGTGCTGTTCAACCTGCTGGCGAACGCCGCGCGGCACGGAAGGCCGCCGATCGAGGTCACCGTCGAGGGCCGGGTCATCCGGGTCCGCGACCACGGGCCCGGTTTCCCCGAGGCCCTGCTCGCCGAGGGCCCGAGCCGCTTCCGCACGGGCAGCAGCGACCGCGCGGGCCGCGGCCACGGCCTCGGCCTGACGATCGCGGCAGGTCAGGCCCGGGTCCTCGGGGCCCGCCTCACCTTCCGCAACGTACGTCCGGCGGGCGCCGCCGACCATGTGCCGGCGGAGGGCGCGGTGGCCGTCCTCTGGCTCCCGGAGCACGCGCCGACGAACACGGGCAGCTATCCGATGCTGCCGTAGCGGCGCCGGGGCGGGCTCACCCGAACGACTTGGAGAAGTCGAGCTCCGCGCTGCGCTCGGTCAGCGAGTACCAGTTGCCGTTGTCGTCGCGGAAGATCGCCTCGATGCCGTAGGGCCGCTCCTGCGGCTCCTGGATGAACTCCACGCCGCGCGCCTTGAAGGTCTCGTAGTCCCCCCGGCAGTCATCGGTCCTGAACGCCCCGGCCCCGATGACCCCCTTCCCCACGAGCGTCTTCAACGCCTCGGACGACTCCGGATCGAGCCCGGGCCCGTCCAGGCTCATCAACGCCAGCTCGACGTCCGGCTGGTCCTTGGCGCCCACGGTGACCCACCGCATATCGCCCATCGAAAGATCGTTCCGCACCTCGAAGCCGATCTTCTCCGTGAAGAACGCCTTGGTGCGCTGCTGGTCGAACGTCCATACGGTGGTGATGCCGAGACCCTTGATCATGACCCTGCTCTCCGTACTCCTCCGCCTGCCGCCTCTTGCGGTTGCTTCCTGCCGCCAAGGTAGGCAGAGGCGCTCTCAGCGCGCTTCTCCAGAGTTGCTCTCCCGCCGCCGGAACCCCCCGGCCCACAGCATCGCGTAGCACCCCGGAATCAACGCCGCCCCACGCCCGACGTGCTTCTCCCGGTACTGCGTCGGCGACAGCCCGGTCCGCGCCTTGAACTTCGCCGAGAACGTCCCGACGCTGCTGAACCCGACCAGATGGCATATCTCCGTCACGGTCAGATTCGCCCCCCGCAGATACTCCTCGGCCCGCTCGATCCGCCGATGCGTCAGGTACTGCCCCGGCGTCTCCCCGTACACCGCCTTGAACGCCCGCACGAAGTGATACCGCGAATACCCCGCCCGCCCGGCAACGGCATCCAGATCCAGCCCTGAATCGGCCCACTCCCGATCCATGGCGTCCTTGGCCAACCGCAACTGCCGCACCTTGCCCATGGCTCCGATGGTGGCACGGGCCACTGACATTCCAGCGGGTAGGGGCGGCGGCGGGGGCGAGACAAAAGGCGGGGCCCCGGGCGAAACTCCACCCGAAGACCCCGCCCGCACCACCGACTCAGACGGCCTCCACCACCGAGACCTTGGCGGCGACCCCGGCATCGTCCCCCTTGGGTCCCGCCCCCCTCAGCGGCACCTCCTTCACGAACACAGCCGCGACCAACGCCACCACAGCCACCGCAGCCCCCAACAGAAACGCCGAATGCGTCCCCGCGGACACCGCATGCTGATACGCCTCCCGCACAGCCGCCGGCAACTGCGCCAACCCCGCCGCGTCCACCTGCGCCGACTGCTCGGTCACCTTCGCCCCCAGCTCACCGCCCCGCTCGGCCATGACGTCCTGCACCCGGCTGTTGAACAACGCCCCCATGATCGCGACCCCGAACGAGGACCCGAGCGTACGGAAGAGCGTGGTGGACGACGACGCGACCCCCATGTCCTTCATCTCGACACTGTTCTGCGCGACCAGCATGGTGATCTGCATCAGACAGCCCATGCCGAACCCGACCACGGCCATGTACACCCCGGAGGTGAACCGGCTCGTGTCGGTGTCCATCAACGACAGCAGATACAGCCCGACGACCATCAGCACACTGCCGACGACGGGGAACGCCTTGTACCGCCCGGTGTTCGTGGTCACCCGGCCCGCGACCATCGAGGTGACGAGCATCGCCCCGAGCATCGGCAGCAACAGCAGTCCGGAGTTCGTGGCGGAGGCACCCTGCACCGACTGCTGGTACAGCGGCAGGAACAGCGTCGCCCCGAACATCACGAACCCGGTGATGAACCCGATCACGGACATCAGCGTGAAGTTCCGGCTGCGGAAGATGTGCAGCGGCACCACCGGCTCCGCCGCCTTGGTCTGCCAGAACACGAACCCGACGAGCGCCGCGACCCCGATCCCGATGAGCTCCATGATCCGCGCGGAGGTCCACGCGTACTCCGTACCGCCCCAGGTGGTGACCAGCACGATCGCGGTGATGCCCACGGTCAGCAGCGCCGCACCGAGATAGTCGATCCGCGCCTGCGCCCGCTTCTTCGGCAGATGCAGTACGACACTGATCGCGGCGAGCGCCACGACACCGAGCGGCAGGTTGATGTAGAACGCCCAGCGCCAGCCCCAGTGGTCGGTGATGGTGCCACCGACCAGCGGCCCGGCGATCATCGCGAGCGCCATCACGCCGGCCATCATGCCCTGGTACTTGCCGCGCTCCCGCGGCGGAATCAGATCGCCGATGATCGCCATGACGCCGACCATCAGACCGCCGGCGCCCAGTCCCTGCACGGCCCGGAACGCGATCAGCTGCCCCATGTCCTGCGCCATGCCGCTGAGCGCGGACCCGATCAGGAACAGCACGATGGACGCCATGAAGACGCCCTTGCGGCCGTACATGTCACCGAGCTTGCCCCACAGCGGAGTGGAGGCGGCGGTAGCCAGGGTGTAGGCCGTCACGACCCACGACAGATGCTCCAGGCCGCCCAGCTCACCCACGATCGTCGGCATCGCGGTGCCCACGATCATGTTGTCGAGCATGGCGAGCATCATCGTGACCATCAGCGCGAGCAGGACGACCCGTACGTTCTTCGGCTGTTTCGCGCCGCCGGGCTCTTCGGCCCCCGGTCCAACTGTCTTTGTCTCCGCCATCGTTCCCACTCCCCCGGCCGCTCCCCGGCCACTTACTCGCACTTACTTGCCGCCCGGCTAGTTGTCTACACTCAGGGAAGGTAGATGCGTAACTAGCCGGGCGTCAAGTAAGTTTTGTGGAAAGTCAAGAGGTACGAGGATGGGCGGCACCATGGACGGCACCAAGCAGCGGCGCCGCGGGAACACCCGCCAGCGCATCCAGGACGTAGCCCTCGAACTCTTCGCCGAGCAGGGCTACGAGAAGACCTCCCTGCGCGAGATCGCCGAGCGCCTGGACGTCACGAAAGCGGCCCTGTACTACCACTTCAAGACCAAGGAAGAGATCATCGTCAGCCTCTTCGAGGATCTGACGAAGCCGATCGAGGACCTGATCGAGTGGGGCAGGCGCCAGCCGCACTCCCTGGAGACCAAGCAGGAGATCGTACGGCGTTACCACCAGGCCCTGATCGATGCGGAACCACTGTTCCGGTTCATGCAGGAGAACCAGGCGACCGTTCGCGAACTGAGCATCGGCGAGATGTTCAAGAACCGCATGATCGGCATGCGCGACATCGTCATCGACCCCGACGCCGACCTGGTCGACCAGGTGCGCTGCATCAGCGCCCTGTTCACGATGCACGCCGGGATGTTCGTGATGAAGGACGTCGAAGGCGACCCCGAGGAGAAGCGCAAGGCCGTCCTCGAGGTCGCCATCGATCTGATCACCCAGGCGCACAAGGGCGCCTGACCGACTCCGGGTCTCAGATCTTCAGACCCTTGGCCCGCAGGAAGGCCACCGGGTCGATGGCGGAGCCGTAGTTGGCGGTCTTACGGATCTCGAAGTGCAGGTGCGGGCCGCTGGAGTTACCGGTGTTGCCGGAGCGGGCTATGTGCTGGCCGGTCTTGACGACCTGGCCGATCTTCACGTCGATGCGCGACAGGTGGGCGTACTGGGAGTACGTGCCGTTGCCGTGCTTGATGACGATGGCGTTGCCGTACGCGGGGCCGTCACCGGCGCCGTTGCCACCGGCCTTGACGACCGTGCCGCCGTGCGCGGCCATGACGTCGGTGCCGCTCGGGACGGCGAAGTCCTGACCGCTGTGGGTGGACTGCCACATGCCGCCGGCCTGCGCGAAGCTGGCGGACTTCGTGTACTTCTTCACCGGGCTGACCCAGGACGCGGCCTTCTTCGCGGCGGCGCTCTGCGCCTGCACGGCGGTGGCGGCACCGGGGGCGGAGGTCATCTCGGCGGCGACCGCGCCTCCGGCGCCCAGCACGACCGAGGCCCCCAGGCCGGCGGCCAGCACAGCGGCACGGGTGCGGAAGGTGGACGTACGGGACGAACGGAAGGAGAAGCGCGGGGACATGCGAAACCTCATGGGGAAGACGACAGAGGGAACCACCCGACGCACAGGCATTCGCCGGATGGCCATCCCTTGGTAACCCCGACCCCGCCGCTGGCCAAAACCCTCTATCTACGACGGAAGCTAGTACTTCCCCATAAAAATCGCCGCTTCTTGACAGAGCAGCCATTCCGGACGAACCAGTACGGATACCGAAACCTACGGACGACTTCGGCGTAAAAAGTCCGTTTTCTCCCGGCGGCCGTTTCCACTATTCCCACTAGTAACGGACAAATCGCCTGTGCGGCATGTCACCGCTGAGTGCAATCGCGGGACCCCGGAATGTGACGGGCGCTACGCCGCCGAACGCGACTCCCGCAGCGCCCCCCGCGGCAAGTTCAACCGCGTCATGTGACGCACGCCTCTAGCGACTTACCGCCCAGTAACCCTATCTTTCCCCTCACGCCATCCCCACCCACGAACATGCACGCGACAACAACACAGCGCACCGTGACGTGAGAGGACCCCACATGACTCTTCGCCGCCCCTGGGCGCGCCGGATAGCGGTCGGCACCGTCTCCGCAGCCGCCCTCGTGGCCCTCGCGGTTCCCGCCGAGGCCGCGACGACCGCCACCGCGACGAGCACCTCCACCGCCACCACCACGGCCGCCACGGCG
Source organism: uncultured Streptomyces sp. (assembly GCA_965653385.1). Classification (GTDB taxonomy): domain Bacteria; phylum Actinomycetota; class Actinomycetes; order Streptomycetales; family Streptomycetaceae; genus Streptomyces. The sequence continues at coordinate 18,158 of CBFGZZ010000074.1, forward strand.
TCCTCGGCGGATGTCGACTACGACACCTGGCAGAAGGACTGCCAGGCGGTCATGGACCAGGCGCTGCCCTATCTGAAGCAGCGGATCGCCGACACCGCGCCGGGAGAGAAGCAGGCGATCGTCTTCGACATCGACAACACCACCCTGGAGACGGACTTCGGCTTCAGCTACCCGCAGCCGGCCAACGGCCCCGTCCTGGAGGTCGCCAAGTACGCCCAGGAGCACGGCGTCTCCCTGTTCTTCGTCACCGCCCGCCCCGGGATCATCTACTCGGTGACCGACTACAACCTCAAGCACGCCGGCTACCAGGTCTCCGGCCTGCACGTGCGCAACTTCCTCGACCTGTTCAAGAACGTCGCCGACTACAAGACGGCCCAGCGTGTCGCCATCGAGAACAAGGGCTACACGATCATCGCGAACATCGGCAACAGCGCCACCGACCTGTCGGGCGGCCACGCCGAGAAGACATACAAACTCCCGGACTACGACGGCCAGTTGTCCTGATCCACGAGCGCTGGATCCGCTTCGGGCAGAGCGTGTACGCGCACGTCGTGGGGCCGGTACCTTCGGGTACCGGCCCCATCACGCATTCCGGCAGGAAGAGGATCCATGAGCGCTGCGGACGAGTCACGCATCGAACTCGCGGACGCCGTACAGACCATCCGCGACGAACTGCTGACCGCGACCCGGCGCTCCGCGGGACAGGACGTCGTCTTCGAGCTCGGCGACATCCAGATGGAGTTCACGGTGGAGATCCGTAAGGAGGTCAAGGTGGGCGCGAGAGTGAAGGCCTGGGTGGTCGACGCGGGCGCGGACGGCGCGAGGACCGACAGCCGTACCCACAAGGTCTCCTTCACTTTGCGCGCCCAGGACGCCCGCACCGGCGCTCCCCTGAAGGTCGGCAACGAGACCGAGGGAAGCGTCCGGGCCTTCGGCCGGGGCACCCCCGCGTCGCGGTGATGCTGCGCTCGGCGGTCGAGCGATCCGTGGTCGTGCTGGCCGGATCGCAGGGCAGCGGAATCATGCTGTCGCCCCGGCTGGTACTGACCAGCGCCCACGTGCTGCGCGACAAGGAGTGGATCCGCACGGTCCACCCCGAAAGCGAACAGCCCCTGCCCAGCCGGGCGGTGTGGCAGGACGAGGAGAGCGACGTGGCTCTCCTGCTCACCGGCGAGGAGCTGGTGGATCCGGAGCGGTGGGCACTGGCCAGGCTGCGGTGGGGGGTCGTCGGGTCGCCCGATCCGCTCCCCGGCTGCCAGGTCGTCGGGTTCCCCGCCGTCCAACGCTACGGTCCGGAAGGCCAGTTGGAGTACGACCAGCTCACCGGCACGGTCCTGCCGATGGCGGGACGGCTCAGATCGATGCTGGTCTGCGAGTTCGACCGGGCCCCGGTCGCCGCCCCGAGGCCGGGCGAATCACCGTTCGCGGGACTGTCCGGTGCCCCGGTGTTCGCCGGATCCGTGCTGATCGGTGTGGTCACCCAGGTGCCGGAGGGCCGGGACCATCGCCGCATCGAAGCGGTCCCGGTACAGCGCATTCTGGAGGCGCATGGCTTCCCCCAGCATGTGATGGGTGCCGAGCCGGGCCATGTGCCCCCGGTGCTCGAGAACGTCGTATCCGGTCATCACCTTGCGGACGAAAGGTTCGAGCGGCACTACGCACGGGCTCTGAAGACCCGGTACCGCAAGATCGAGATCTTCGGGATCGACGAACTGGGCACGACCGAGACCAACTGGGACCTCGACACCGCGTATCTGAGTCTGGAGGCCCTGTCCGTCTCGGAGGCGAGGGACGACGCACCGGTGTCCAAGACCGTCTCAGCACCCCGCCGGATCAACGACCTGCTCGCCGACCGGCCGCGGGCGGTACTGCGCGGGGAGGCCGGCGCGGGCAAGACCACGCTGGTGTGGTGGCTCGCCTCCCACGCCGCCTGTGGTGCCCTCGACCACGAACTCGCCGAGCTGAACGGTCTGGTGCCCTTCGTCATCCCCATGCGCAGCCTGCTCGCCCGGACGATGGCCTTCCCCAAGCCACACGAGCTGGCCGCGGTCGCCGAGCTGCAGATCGACGAGATCCCCGACGGCTGGGCCCGACGCGTCCTGGAGGCCGGGCGGGCTCTGCTCCTGGTCGACGGCATGGACGAGGTGCCGCCCGCGGACCGGGAGGAGGCCCGCCACCGCCTCGCCGACCTCCTGGCGATGTATCCGCACAACCGCTGCCTGGTCACCGTACGGCCCCTGGCAGTGGCCGCCGACTGGCTCGCCGCCGAGAACTTCGAGGAGTTACGGCTGCTGCCCATGCGGGACGAGGACGTCCTGGCCTTCTCGAAGGCCTGGCATGCGGCCGCCCGCCTGGAGTGCGCGGGCTTCCGCGACCCGCATCGGGCCGCCGCCGAGGACGAGAACCTCCATGCCCTGGAACTGGCCCTGGAACGGGAACTGGGCCACAATCCGACCCTGCTGAACCTGTCCCGTACTCCGCTGCTGGCCGCCGTGGTCTGTGCGTTGCACCGCCGCCGCCGCGGCTTTCTGCCCGAGACTCGCTGGTCGCTGTACAACGCGGCGCTGACCATGCTGCTGGGCAGCCGGGACATCCTGCGCCGGGTCGCGGCGCCCGAGGGCATCACCCTGGGGGTCGAGGAGCACCAGCAGTTACTCCAGCGGATCGCGGCCTGGCTGGCCCGCAGCGGCTACGCGGAGTTCAACCACGAACAGGCACGGCATCAGATAGAGCTGGCCATGCGGGGCATGCCCCAGGTGCACCGTCAGGGCTCCGCCGAGGCCGTGCTGACCCATCTCCTCAACCGCAGTGGTCTGCTGCAGGAACGCAACGACACGGCCATCCAGTTCATCCACCGCACCTTCCAGGACTATCTGGCGGCGAAGGAGCTCCAGGAGAGCGACGGTCTGGGGGAACTGCTGAGCCACGCGACCGACGAGGAGTGGCAGGACATCATCCTGCTGGCCGTGGGCCACTGCCACCGGGGCGAGGTGCGCAGGCTGATCGAGGCGATGATCGCCAAGGGCGACCAGTGCGCGGATCTCCGCACCCGTGGCGACATCCACGTGCTCGCCGCGCGGTGCGCTCTCAGCGCGGTGGTACTGGAGGAGGAGATACGGGAGCAGATCGCGGACCGCATCCGGGCGCTGATACCACCGCCCGACGACACCGCTGCCGCCAAGCTGACGTCTCTGGGCTCCTACGTCCTTTCCCTGGTCCCGGGTCCGGAGGGGCTCACCGACCGGGAGGCGAGGGCGGTCGTCCAGGTGATCCGGGACGTAGGCGGCCTTGCATCCCTGCCGCTGCTACGGCGCTTCGCCGGGCACCCGTCCCGCGACGTCCGCGGAGTTCTCCTCACCGCCTGGCCTCGTCATCCAGCCGAGGAGTACGCGCGTGAGGTCCTCTCGCATGTGCCGCTGCACGACGCCCAGATCATCGTGGTCAACCGGGCGGAGGCTGCGGCGCTGCGGTACTGCGTTCCGCTCGGCCACGTGATGATCGACATGCCCATCAGCGGCACGGATCTGGCAAAGCTGCTGCCTGAGCAAGGCATTCATGCCCTGACGCTGATCGGCAACTCCCTGCTCGGCGACCTTTCCTTCGCTCGCAAGCTGTCCGGGCTCACCGCCTTGGCCCTTACTCTCTGCCCCAGGGTCCGGAGTTTCTCAGCGCTGGAAGGGCTGCCTCTCACCTCACTCCGCCTGGAGCTCAACGAGATCGAGAAGTCCGAACTGGGCTCTCTCCAGCGACTCGACCGGCTGACCGATCTGTCCCTGGACGGGACGCTGTTCGACAGCAGCATCCCGCTGCCCTCAGGGCACCCGACCGTCGAGCGGCTCCAGGTGAGCAGTCCGACGAAGATGATGATCAACGACCTGTCCCAGTGGCCGGCACTGCGCGAACTGGCCGTCCACGGCGACTGCCACGCGCATTCCCTCCTGCTCGCGGCCTCGCGGGCCCCGTCGCTGAGCAGTCTGGAGTTCTCCATCACCTCACTCCACCTGCCCCGCCAGATCGTGCCGCCGGCCGTCGACAAGGACGGACGGCTACGACGCCGCCCCCGCGAGCTCGAACCCCTGCCGACGATCCGCAGCCTAACGCTGCGGGAAGTGAGCCGGGGCGGATCCACGAGGGATCTCGCGCGGGTGTTCCCCAACCTCACCTTCCTCGCCCTGGAGTACGCAGAGGACACCGCCCTCGATCTGACCCCGTTGCGCCACCATGCCGGGCTGTCGATCGTGGTCAACGGCCGACAGGTGCAGCCGGAGGAGCTCTCATAGCGTTGGACATGGCGAAAGGGGCCGGTACTCGAAAGCACCGGCCCCTTCAGCTGTTGACGCCTACGCGTCCTTGCTCAGGTTCGGACCGCCCGAAGGACCGGCCGCCTGCTCGATCGGCGGGACGTCCGGCAGGGCCGCCTTCTCCTCACCGCGGAAGGTGAAGGTCTTGGTCTCGCCCTCGCCCTCGGTGTCCACGACCACGATGTGACCGGGGCGCAGCTCGCCGAAGAGGATCTTCTCCGACAGGGAGTCCTCGATCTCGCGCTGGATGGTCCGGCGCAGCGGCCGGGCGCCCAGCACGGGGTCGTAACCCTTCTTGGACAGCAGCTCCTTGGCGGACTGGGAGAGCTCGATGCCCATGTCCCGGTCCTTCAGGCGCTCGTCCACCTTGCCGATCATCAGGTCGACGATCCGCAGGATGTCGTCCTGGGTCAGCTGCGGGAAGACGACCACGTCGTCGACGCGGTTGAGGAACTCGGGACGGAAGTGCTGCTTGAGCTCGTCCGACACCTTGTTCTTCATGCGCTCGTAGTTGGTCTTCGTGTCACCCGAGGCCGCGAAGCCCAGGTTGAAGCCCTTGGAGATGTCCCGGGTGCCGAGGTTGGTCGTCATGATGATGACCGTGTTCTTGAAGTCCACGACCCGGCCCTGGGAGTCGGTCAGGCGACCGTCCTCCAGGATCTGCAGCAGCGAGTTGAAGATGTCCGGGTGGGCCTTCTCCACCTCGTCGAAGAGGACGACGGAGAACGGCTTGCGGCGGACCTTCTCGGTCAGCTGGCCGCCCTCTTCGTAGCCCACGTAGCCGGGGGGCGAACCGAAGAGACGCGAGACCGTGTGCTTCTCGCTGAACTCCGACATGTCGAGGGAGATCAGCGCGTCCTCGTCGCCGAAGAGGAACTCGGCGAGCGCCTTGGACAGCTCGGTCTTACCGACACCGGACGGGCCGGCGAAGATGAACGAACCACCCGGACGCTTCGGGTCCTTCAGACCGGCACGCGTACGGCGGATCGCCTTCGACAGCGCCTTGACGGCGTCGTTCTGGCCGATGACCCGCTTGTGGAGCTCGTCCTCCATGCGCAGCAGGCGGCTGGACTCCTCCTCGGTCAGCTTGAAGACCGGGATGCCGGTGGCCGTGGCGAGGACCTCGGCGATCAGCTCGCCGTCGACCTCGGCGACGACGTCCATGTCGCCGGCCTTCCACTCCTTCTCCCGCTTGGCCTTGGCGGCCAGGAGCTGCTTCTCCTTGTCGCGCAGGGAGGCGGCCTTCTCGAAGTCCTGCGAGTCGATCGCGGACTCCTTGTCGCGGCGCACGCCGGCGATCTTCTCGTCGAACTCGCGCAGGTCCGGCGGCGCGGTCATCCGGCGGATGCGCATCCGGGAACCGGCCTCGTCGATCAGGTCGATCGCCTTGTCCGGCAGGAAGCGGTCCGAGATGTACCGGTCGGCCAGGGTGGCGGCCTGGACCAGCGCCTCGTCGGTGATGGAGACGCGGTGGTGGGCCTCGTACCGGTCACGCAGACCCTTGAGGATCTCGATCGTGTGCGGCAGGGACGGCTCGGCGACCTGGATGGGCTGGAAGCGGCGCTCGAGGGCCGCGTCCTTCTCCAGGTGCTTGCGGTACTCGTCCAGCGTGGTCGCACCGATGGTCTGCAGCTCACCGCGGGCCAGCATCGGCTTCAGGATCGAGGCCGCGTCGATGGCGCCCTCGGCGGCACCCGCACCGACCAGCGTGTGAAGCTCGTCGATGAACAGGATGATGTCGCCGCGGGTGCGGATCTCCTTGAGCACCTTCTTCAGGCGCTCCTCGAAGTCACCGCGGTAGCGGGAGCCGGCGACCAGCGCGCCGAGGTCCAGGGTGTAGAGGTGCTTGTCCTTGAGGGTCTCGGGCACCTCGCCCTTGACGATGGCCTGGGCGAGGCCCTCGACGACGGCGGTCTTGCCGACGCCGGGCTCACCGATCAGGACCGGGTTGTTCTTGGTACGGCGGGACAGCACCTGCATGACCCGCTCGATCTCCTTCTCGCGCCCGATGACCGGGTCGAGCTTGGACTCACGAGCGGCCTGGGTGAGGTTCCGGCCGAACTGGTCGAGGACCAGGGACGTCGAGGGGGTGCCCTCGGCAGGCCCGCCGGCGGTGGCGGTCTCCTTGCCCTGGTAGCCGGAGAGCAGCTGGATGACCTGCTGCCGCACCCGGTTGAGATCTGCGCCCAGCTTGACCAGGACCTGGGCGGCGACGCCCTCGCCCTCACGGATCAGGCCGAGCAGGATGTGCTCCGTGCCGATGTAGTTGTGGCCCAGCTGAAGGGCCTCGCGGAGCGACAGCTCCAGGACCTTCTTGGCACGGGGGGTGAAGGGGATGTGCCCGGACGGGGCCTGCTGCCCCTGCCCGATGATCTCCTCCACCTGCTGGCGGACCGCCTCGAGCGAAATCCCGAGGCTCTCAAGGGCCTTGGCGGCGACACCCTCACCCTCGTGGATCAGGCCCAGGAGGATGTGCTCGGTGCCGATGTAGTTGTGGTTGAGCATCCGGGCTTCTTCCTGAGCCAGGACGACAACCCGCCGCGCGCGGTCGGTGAACCTCTCGAACATCGTTAATCGCTCCTCAGAGCGGTCAGGCAGTGGGGGGAACTTCCCCTCCCTGTCCTTCCGCAGCTTAGTCCCGCAAGCGGGGACCGCTCATTCCAACTGCCGACACCGTCGATGGCCTCCTGACCCGTGACGCCGACATCTGCTCCAACCCGATGGTGCGAGACGATGTTCCCGCAGGCCAGGTGGTTACCCTCACCATCAGTACGCCGATGGCGAACGTGAGACCCACTGTCCTGCGTGTCGCCCCCTCCCACTAGGGATGTCTTACCCGCTGGGACTGACACTCCATGCCGCGCCCCCCGGTTCCCTCCGCTACGGGCGAACAACCTTGCGCCACCCCACACCCCCGCGCGCCCCCGCTTTCAATACTCTGCGCATACGCCAGAACACCCAGCGTAACCCGTACGCCTTTTCGGTGGTTTCACTTGGCATGGCTGGCACGCGCCCCGCGACTCTCACGGACTCCGCCACGATCCCCCTCCCCCGTCCGCCGCTCGATCCGAGCGATCAGGTCCGCCGGTGGTACGAGAACGAACTGGGCTGGCCGGTGGTGCCCGGTGCACCCGGATCGCCGCCGCTGCTTCACGTGGGCCCGTGTTTCGACGTCCTGGACGTCCCGACCGAGGCGGGCCTCGCGGCACTGCGGCATCTGACGGCGCGGTCGCCGGTGGCGGTCCAGGGCGACCGGATGCGGCTGCTCCTGGCAGCGGGCAGCGCGCAGGAGGTTCCGGGGGTGCTGGACTGGCTGGAGTGGGGCGCACTGCCCCTGGACCTGACGGCGCTCGGCGAGGGCGATCTCATGGACGCGCCCCTGCCACCCGAGCAACGGCCGCTGTCGGCCTTACGGCGTCCTGTCGACCAGGCGCCGAGGGGGGCCGTACGGCAGTGGCGGGCCGGCCTGCCGGGGCCCCGCGGGGTGCGGCCGCTCCCCCTGGACCGGTCCGCTTCAGTACAGGGGGCCGCCGTGTGGCTGCGACCCCCCGAGCCTGGGGGCGAGGTCGAGGCCTCGCTGCCGACGCTGTCGGCCCTGGGGGGCGGTGGGGGCGCCCCCGATCTCGTGCGGGTTCTGGACACGGTGGCAACGCGGTGCCACCGACTGTGGCTGCGACGTGCGTGCGCCCAGCCGTCGGCCTGTCCGTAGATCAGGCGTTGGCCTTCTCGTACGCCTCGCGAATGGTCGCCGGGACGCGGCCGCGGTCGTTGACCTCGTAACCGTTCTCCTTGGCCCACGCGCGGATCTGCGCGGTGTCCTGGCTGCCACCGGAAGCGACGCGCGCCTTTCCACGCCCACCCGAAGCGCGACCTCCGGTACGACGGCCGCCCTTCACGTAAGGGTCGAGAAGGCCGCGGAGCTTGTCCGCATTGGCAGTCGTGAGATCGATCTCGTACGTCTTGCCGTCCAGCGCGAACGTCACGGTCTCGTCCGCCTCGCCGCCGTCGAGGTCGTCGACAAGAAGGACCTGAACCTTCTGTGCCACCGGATTTCCTTTCATCGATAACTTGAGGGCCGGGGGTCTGCGGCGTCCGCCGTTTCGCCGTCCCCTGTTATATGCAGTACTGCAGTACGTCGGAAAGCAAACCGCTTTTGCTGGAAAAACACAAACCCCCGGGAGAGACCCACAGGCCGAGTGCGGTCCGGAAACATACGCGTTTCGGACATAGGGCACCTGGGCACGGGCGGCCCGGGCGGAATACGCCTTCCGGAAGCTTGACGAAGCTTCCGGAACCCTTGGCGAAGGGGTGGTGAAGCTTGCGGACGTTGCGGAACGTCGAGGAACCTCGGCGATCACAGATGCAGAAGCATGCGGCTGTTGCCCAAGGTGTTCGGTTTCACTCGTTCGAGACCGAGGAACTCCGCGACGCCCTCGTCATAGGAACGCAGCAGCTCCGCGTAGACATCGGTGTCCACCGGTGTCTCGCCGATCTCGACGAAGCCGTGCTTGCCGAAGAAGTCCACTTCGAAGGTCAGACAGAAAACCCGTCGAACGCCGAGCCAGCGCGCGGTGTGCAGCAACTTCTCCAGCAACTGATGACCGACGCCGGCGCCCTTCAGGCCTGGCTTCACCGCGAGAGTGCGGACTTCCGCCAGGTCTTCCCACATCACGTGCAGGGCGCCGCAGCCGACGACCTCGCCGTTGTCGTCCCGTTCCGCGATCCAGAACTCCTGGATGTCCTCGTAAAGCGTCACCGTGGCTTTGTCGAGCAGGATGCGACGCCGGACGTACTCGTCAAGGAGACGACGCACCGCGGCGACATCGCCGGTACGGGCCCGCCGGACGGTGATGGCTTTAGCGGTGACTTCCGGGCTCTCCGCCGCGGGGCTCTCGGCCGAGTGACTCTCTGCTGACATGAGCGGACGCTATCGCCCGTCGGGCTCCTGCGCCGAGGCGGGGTTCTCATGGGCGGTATCGGGACGGGTATCCGGGGCGGTATCGGCGCGGGTATGCGCGGTGGCCGTATCGGGCCCGGTATCGGCGCCGCGCGTATCCGGCCTGCCCGTATCTGCGCTGCCGGTATCCGGCCTGGCGGTATCCGGCCTGCCAGTATCCGGCCTGGCGGTATCTGCGCTGCTCGTATCGGTACCGCTCGTATCCGTACTCGTAACGCCTCGTGTATCGGGCGGTTCCGTGGGCTCGGGTGTTTCGGGGCCCTGGACGATGCGTACGGCGTCCCGCAGGGCGTTGCGCTGTTCGTCGCTCATCATGCCGAAGAAGGCGACGAGTGCGGCTGCGGGGTTGTCGCTCTGGGACCAGGCGTCGTTCATCAGGGCCGCGGCGTAGGCGGCTCGGGTGGAGACCGCCTCATATCGATAGGCCCGGCCTTCCGCTTCGCGGCGTACCCAGCCCTTCTGATGGAGATTGTCCAAAACGGTCATCACCGTGGTGTACGCGATGGACCGTTCCTGCTGGAGATCTTCCAGGACTTCTCGAACGGTCACCGGGCGGTTCCACTTCCACACCCGCGTCATGACCGCGTCTTCGAGTTCTCCCAATGGGCGAGGCACAACTCAGCACAATAGTGGGAGATCTGGGTGTTGGCGTGCCGGACGGGCACTTTCTCCAGAAAACAGGAACAAAAAGGGCGTACGACTCGGAAAGCGTTGCGGCTTGAGTCGTACGCCGGGTTCGGGCGCCTGGGTCTGGGCGTCCCGGTCTGGGCGCGCCGGTCTAGGCGTCCGGGGTCGGGGAGGCCTGACGGGGGGCCTCCACGCGCGCGAGGGCGGCGTCCACGACCGCGTCCTCCTTGGCCTTGTTGGCTCCGCCCTGCGTCTTCACGATCACCCTGATCACACCGATGAAGAACACGGCCATGACGACCGGGGGGAGGAGTGCGGAGACGTAGTCCATGCGTCCAGAGTAGCCAGGGCTCAGCCTGCGGCCAGCTGCTGGGGCGGGGTTTCGGTGGGTGGGGTCGGTTTGCGGCGGGGGAAGACCTCGCC